>JANNSX010000264.1:0-49958 GCA_031403155.1 Hyphomicrobiaceae bacterium | reverse complement strand
GCCGCGAGCCAGCGCCGCCAGCCAACCCTCTCGCCGAGGAAGATCGCGGACGCCGCAGTGACCGCCAGCGGCGTGAACTGCAGCACCGCATTGGCTTCGGCGAAGGGCATATGCACGAGGCCGAGGAGAAAGAGACCGGTTGCCAACATCTCGCCCAGCGCCCGAACCGCGATGAGCGGCTGCATGAGCCGGGGTGCTTGCCGGAGCACGCCGAAATAGCACGCGAATGGAAGCACGATGAGCAGCGCGAAAAAACCACGGATGGCGATGATCTGGCCAACCGGCAGGTTCAACCCGACGAGCTTTACGAAGGCGTCGTTCAGGACGAAACACGCCATTGCCGCCAGCATGCCGAGCATGCCGATGACGTTTCCGGAGAGTGGCCGCGCCGGTTGAGCAATCGAAGGCGCGGTCACGTCGATGCCCCGTCGGCGAGAGAAAACGAGTTTAGCCGCCCGTCACCGACATGTGGCGTGCCACGGCCGGCCGCTTGCTGCGCCGGTCGATGATGAAGTCGTGGCCCTTGGGCTTGCGCGAGATGGCCTCGGTGATGGCGGCATGAAGGGCTGCATCATCGGCTTGCGCGCGGAGCGGGGTTCTGAGATCGGCCGCGTCCTCCTGCCCCAGGCACATGTAGAGCGTGCCGGTGCAGGTGATCCGCACGCGATTGCAGCTTTCGCAGAAGTTGTGCGTCATCGGCGTGATGAAGCCGAGCCGGCCGCCCGTCTCGGCGACGCGAACGTAGCGCGCCGGGCCGCCGGTCTTGTAGGGAATGTCCTCCAGCGTGAAGCGATCCATCAGGCGCGCGCGCACGATCGAGAGCGGCAGATACTGGTCGGTACGGTCGCCGTCGATTTCACCCAGCGGCATGGTCTCGATCAGCGTCAGGTCCATGCCCTCGCCATGCGCCCAGCGCAGCATGTCCTCGATCTCGTCCTCGTTGACGCCCTTCAAGGCGACCGCATTGATCTTGACGGCGAGGCCCGCTTTGCGAGCGGCCTTGAGACCGGCGTCGACCTTGGCGAAATCGCCCCAGCGCGTGATGGTGCGAAACTTGTCGGGGTCGAGGGTATCGACGGAAACATTGATGCGCTTGACGCCGATCGCGGCCAGCTCCTCGGCATAGCGGGCAAGCTGGCTGCCGTTGGTGGTGAGGGTGAGCTCGTCCAACGCCCCGGTGCCGAGGTGGCGGCTGAGCTGGCGCATCAGCCACATGATGTTCTTGCGCACGAGCGGCTCGCCGCCGGTGATACGGAGCTTCCTGACGCCGCGCGCGACGAACGCCGAGCAGAGCCGGTCGAGCTCCTCGAGCGAGAGCAGCTCCGCTTTCGGCAGGAAGCTCATATGCTCGGACATGCAGTAGACGCAGCGGAAGTCGCAGCGGTCGGTGACCGAGACGCGCAGATAGGTCACGTGCCGGCCGAAGGGATCAATCATCGATCCGGTGGCGCTGGTGTTCGTATCGGGCAGTCGGATATCGCTCATGGCAGTATCCTAGCAAACGGCGCGTCCGAAGCCTAGGCAACCGGACGGGTATTAACGGCCGAGCATGGCCTCGATCGTTCCGAGCAGCAGCGCGATGTCCTCGATCCGTGACAGACGGTGATCGCCTTCCTTGACGAGCGTCAACCGCACATCCTCCCCCGCCAGGATGTCGACCAGCTCAAGCGAGCCCTGCCAGGGCACATCCGGGTCACGCATCCCCTGTAAGATATGGACCGGCGCCCCGATCGCCAAGGACTTCCCGCCGATCAAATGGTCGCGACCGTCCTCGATGAGCCGGCGGGTGATCGGGTAGCCCTGCTCGGAATACTCCGAAGGCTCGTGCCAGACGCCTTTGTCCATGACCTCGCGGCGTTGGTCGAAGGTCATCTCGCACCACATGAGCCGTTCGGTCATGTCCCAGGCCGGGGCGATGAGGACCACACCGGCGAGCCGGTTCATGAGTTGCTTATCCTTCGCGAGCAAAAGGCTGATCCAGCCACCCATGCTCGAGCCGACGAGCACGAGCGGTCCCTCGGTCTGCCTGAGAATTGCCTCGCGCGCATCGGCCAGCCAGAGCCCGATGCAACCTTCCTCGATCCGCCCACTCGACCGCCCATGGCCGGAGTAATCGAGGCGAAGCAGGCTTTGGCCCTTGCCCTCGGCCCACCCGGCCAGCGCCGTCGCCTTGGTCGAGGCCATGTCGGACATGAAGCCCTGCAGCCAAACGACCGTCGGGCTTTTGCCCGGCTTGCGGATGTAAGCAATGCGTCGGCGGCCATGGACCGCATCGTCAAGCTCGAGGAACTGTGGTTGCTCGTCGCCCATTGCATTCCTTTCGCGATTGGCCCGAGGAGCGCCCGTGCCGGGCCCGACGATACTTCAGATCATCCCGCAGCTCGACACCGGCGGGGCCGAGATCTCGACGCTGGAGATCGCCGAGGCGCTGGTGAAGGCCGGCGCCACGGCGCTCGTCGCGACTGAAGGCGGGCGGCTCGCGAGCGAGGTCGGCCGGCTCGGCGGCGAGATCGTTCCGTTTCCGGCGGCGACGAAGAATCCGCTGAAGATGTGGGCGAATGCGGGAAAGCTCGCTTCGATCATCGAACAAAGATCGGTGGCGCTCATCCATGCCCGCAGCCGTGCGCCCGCCTGGAGCGCGCTCATTGCCGCGCGTCGCACCCGCATACCGTTCGTCACGACCTACCATGGTGCCTACCGCAGCACGAACGTCCTGAAAAACGCTTACAACGGCGTCATGGCGCGCGGCGATGTCGTGATCGCCAACTCGGGCTTTACGGCGAAGCTCATCGCTGAGCGGCATGGCACGCCGGCTGAAAAGCTCCGCATCATCCATCGCGGCATCGACCGCCGGAAGTTCGATCCGGTAAGAGTTACGCCGGATCGCATCGAGGCGCTCCGCAAGGCCTGGGGCGTGAAATCCAACGAGCGCGTCATCCTGCAAGCCGCCCGCCTCGCAGGCTGGAAAGGGCATCGGACCGTCATCGAGGCGATCGCCCAACTGGCGCAGCAGAACGCGCTGAGCGATGCGGTCGTGGTCATGGCGGGCGATCCGCAGGGGCGTGATGGCTATCGCGAGGACCTGCTCGCTCGGATTAAGGCCCACGGCCTCGAGAGCCGCATCCGCCTCACCGGCCATTGCGCCGATATGCCGGCCGCCTTCGCCGCCGCAGATCTCGCCATCGTCGCTTCGACGGAACCCGAAGCCTTCGGCCGAGCCGTCACCGAGGCCTCCGCCATGGGGGTGCCGGTCATCGCGACGAACATCGGCGCGCCCCCGGAGACGGTCGTGACCGGGCCCGGCCCCGAACGTACCGGCTGGCTCGTCCGCCCTGGCGACGCCGGGGCCCTGGCCGACGCCATCCGGGCGGCAACAGCCCTATCCGAGGGCGATCGGGCGGCCCTTTCCCGCCGGGCCCGGGAGCATGTGGCACGGCATTTCTCGATCGGCAGCATGCAGCGGGCAACGCTCGCCGTTTACGACGAGCTGCTCGGCACGCGCCTCGCCGAAGCCTTCGCCAGCACAACAGTCCAAAGCAAATAACAACCGCGCCACCGGCAATAACTTGACTTGTCCCGATTTCTTCGGGAACGTCCAGGGACGCGGCCGCTGGGCCGCACCAACGCCAAATGCCCTGCGAGGGCCCGTCCGGCAATCCCCATCCCAGGGAAAAGCGGACCATCCTTCAACGGCTCGAGAGGAGAGCGACCCCATACCCCGTCGTCCTATGCAAAGCGCGCCTGAGCGCGCCTCCGATGGCCCCCGCATCAATGGTGCGATCCGGGCCCGCGTCGTCCAACTCATCAACGATGCCGGCACCAATCTCGGCCCGACCGATCGCGACGAAGCGATCCGGATGGCGGTCGAGGTGGGCCTCGATCTGGTCGAGATCTCCCCCAACAGCGATCCCCCCGTCTGCAAGATCCTCGACTTCGGCAAATACAAATACCAATCCCAGAAGAAGGCCGCCGAGGCGCGCAAGAAGCAGAAGGTCGTCGAGATCAAAGAGATCAAGATGCGACCGAACATCGACGACCACGACTACGAGGTGAAGTCGCGGGCGATCAAGCGCTTCTTCGAGGAAGGCGACAAGGTCAAGATCACCTTGCGCTTCCGTGGCCGGGAAATGGCGCATCAGGAACTCGGAATGGACCTCATGCGCAAGGTCAAGGCCGATTTCGAGAGCACGGCTAAGATCGAATCCGAGCCGCGCTTCGAGGGCCGGCAGATCGTCATGGTGATGTCGCCGAAGTAGGCGCCGTACTCCCCGAGATAAGTCCAGAGATTGCATGGCGGGCCTGTGCCCGCCGTGCTTGCCTGTGCGCGCGATGCCGTTCAAGCCGTAGGGGCGCGACGAAGCCGGAGCCCCATGACCCAAGCCCAGGCTATCTCAGCCGGCTCGAGCCGGAACCTGACCGCGATCGTCTACGTCGTGGCTGGCATCTTCGCGTTCTCGGCCCAGGACGTCATCATCAAGTATTTGAGCGGCAGCTACGCCATCCATCAGATCGTGCTGTTCCGGTGTATCGTCTCACTGCCGGTGCTGCTCGTGCTGGCGCTCTATCAGGGTGGAGCGAAAGGGCTGCTCGGCCAGCGGCTCGGCCTCCTCACCTTCCGTTCGGTTCTGCTCTACGCCGCCTACACATGCTACTACCTGGCGATCGCGGCGGTTGCCATCGCCGATGCCCTCGCCATCGCCTTCGTGGCGCCGCTGATCGTCACGGCGCTCGCCAAACCGCTCCTCGGCCTCAATGTGGACCTCAAGCGGTGGCTCGCGATTCTCGCCGGCTTCCTCGGCACCCTCGTCATGCTGCGGCCGGGTTTTAGCGTCTTCGAGCCGGCGGCGCTTTTCGCAATCGGCTCCGCCTTCTGCTATGCCTCGTCCTCGATCCAGACGCGCATGCTGGGGCCGACCGAATCGAGCGCGGTGATGTCGCTCCATACGATCGTCATCTACATTCTCTTGAGTGGGCTGACGGGTTTGCTCATTGGCGACGGCCATCTGGAGGCGAGCACCCATCCGAGCCTGGCCTTCCTGCTCCGGGCCTGGACCTGGCCAACCGGCGCCGATCTCGCCCTCCTGCTGACGACTGGTGTCGTGGCGACCATTGGAATGCTCTGCCTCGCCCAAGCCTATCGGCTGGGCGACCCGCCGACCGTGGCACCCTTCGAGTATACGGGCATGATCTGGGCTTTAACGTCGGGCTACGTCTTCTGGCAGCGGGTGCCGGACGCGGTCTCGGTGCTGGGAATGGCGATCATCGTCGCCGCCGGGCTCTATATTGCCAGTTTAGAAGGCCTCCGCAGGCCGGTATCCCAGAGCGGTGGTCAGCCTTAGGTCCCGGGGAGGCGGCCTGCGGAGGAAGCGGTTCCAGGCATGCGGTGACTGGAACGCGACGGGCCCTTGCCGATCAGAGCAGCGTGCCCGCGGGAAAAACGCTAGACCCTCACGGCTGACAACTCGATGATGCCAATTGTCAGCGTTTCTTCAGCTTCCAGCCGTGATAATCTCCGGCTGGGCGAGCTGTGCCCATTAAGGATGTTTGAATGTCGGTGCTTCTGAGCCGTCGAGCGGTCCTGCTCTGGTTCCTGGCGACCCTCGTGGGGCTCGTCGCGGCCAATGGCGACGCACGCGCCGATAGTGGCAGCGGGGGCGGTGGCGGCGGCTCGGGTAGCGGTGGCGGAGGTAGCGGCAGTGGGGGCGGCGGCGACGGCGGTGGCGACAATAGCGGCAAGGGTGGCGGCGGCGACGATGGTGGAGGCGATGACGGCGGAGATGATGGCGGAGATGATGGCGGCGGAGATGATGGCGGCGGCCACGGCAAAGGCAAGCGCAAGGGCAAGGGCCGCGATCACAAGCGGGCCCAGGACGCCGTCAAAAATGGCAAGAGCCGGCCGCTACCCGAGATCCTGAGCAACGTCTCGAGCCAGTATCCGGGTAAGGTTATCGACGTCCGCCTCAACCGCCGCAGCAACGGCCTGATGTATGACGTGAAGGTCATCACACCGGCCGGCAAGATCATCAAGGTCCGTGTCAATGCGGCGAGCGGATTGATCGTCGGCGTCAAGGGAATCTGACGATGCGCATTCTATTGGTCGAGGATGAGCCGCGGATCGCGGCCGATGTCTCTGGCGCTCTTCAGGCAGCCGGCTATGTCGCCGAGATATCGAAGGACGGCGAGGACGCCTGGTTCCGCGTCGACACGGAGGATTTCGCCCTCGTCGTGCTCGATCTCGGCCTGCCGAAGATGGACGGCCTCGCCGTCCTCAAGCGCTGGCGCGCCGACGGCAACAAGACACCGGTTCTGGTCCTCACCGCTCGCGGCACCTGGACCGAGCGGGTCGAAGGTATCGACGCCGGCGCCGACGACTATCTGCCGAAACCGTTCCAGATGGAGGAGCTGCTCGCTCGCGTGCGCGCCCTCCTCAGGCGGACGAGTGGTGCCGCGACATCGCTCGTGCGCGTCGGCAGCGTCGCACTCGACGAGCGGCAGAAGCGCGTGACCGTCGACGGCATCCCGCTCAACCTGTCGCCGCTCGAATACCGGCTCATCAACTTCCTGATGCACAATCGAGGCCGCGTCGTCTCGCAACACGAGCTCACCGAGCAACTCTACAGCCAGGACTTCGAGCGCGAGAGCAACTCCGTCGAGGTGCTGATCGGCCGGCTCCGGCGCAAGCTCAAGGTCGACCTGATCGAAACCCGCCGCGGCCACGGCTACGTGGTCCCCGACGAGGCGGCATGAAGGCGTCCTCACTCAAGCTGCGATTCCTGGTCGCCGCGGCGCTGACCATCGCGCTGGCGCTCGGCCTCGCCGGCATTGCCCTGTCCACTATGTTCGAGCACCACGTCGAGCGGCGGGTTGTCGCCGAGCTCGAAACCTATCTCTATCAGATCGCCGCCGGGCTCGAGGTCGGCGAAGACGGCGTGCCGACGATCGAGGGCGATTTGCTGGAGCCGCGTTTTCAACAGCCGTTCAGCGGCCTCTACTGGCAGGTGAGCGAGAACGGCGCAGCGATCGAAACTTCACGCTCGCTCTGGGACCAGACACTCGCCTTGCCGGACCTTATCGACTTGAAGACGGGCGAGAGCCGCCACATCACGATTGCCGGACCGTCCGGCAGCTCGCTCTACGTTCTGGTCAAGAAGCTCGCAGTGAATTCGGGAACCTCGGTCCGAACGCTGACTCTCGCCTCCGGCATCGATGTCGCCGAGCTGAGAGCCCTGCATCGTGACTTCAACACCGAGCTTGCCACGATGCTCGGCTTGCTCGGCGCCTTCCTGCTCGGCGCCGCCTGGCTGCAGGTAACCTTGGGTCTAAGGCCGATGGCCATGCTCCGCGAGCGGCTCGCCAGAGTGACGGGCGGGGCCGAAAAACGCCTGACCGGAACCTACCCCGACGAGGTCGTCCCGCTCGTAGACGAGCTCAATGGCCTGCTCGGTTCGCAGGAGGCCTCGATCGCCCGGGCTCGGGCCCGCGCCGGCGACCTCGCCCACGGCCTCAAGACGCCGCTCACAATTCTTTCGGGCCGCGCTCATGAGCTTTCCGCAGCCGGCATCGGTGAAGCGGCACGCGACATCGAGGAGCAGGTCGAAGCGATGCGGCGGCATATCGAGCGCGAGCTTGCCCGCGCGCGGGTTTCGCATTCCCGCGTGTCCGAGCCGCTGACACTGGCACCGCTCATCGACAGGGTCGTCAACACCATGCAGCGCATGCCGCGCGGCGATGAGATCACCTGGACGAAGGATGTCGAGCCGGGTTTGGCGGCGCGGATCGATGCGGTGGACGGAGCCGAGCTGATCGGCAATCTCCTCGACAACGCCCGTAAATGGACGCGTACGGAGATCCGGATCAGCGGGCACCAGAACGGCAAGGGCGTGGAGTTGAGCCTCGAGGACGACGGGCCGGGCGTGCCGGAGGACGTGTTGGCCGCCGTGCTGGAGCGCGGGCATCGCCTCGACAGTACCGTCCAAGGCACGGGCCTCGGGCTCGCCATCGCCAGCGACATCGTCGAAGCCTACGGCGCCGAGATGGCGCTCTATCGCTCGCCGCTCGGCGGATTGGGTGTGAAGCTCATCCTGCCGCCGGTTGCGGCGAGGACCTGAGGATTCAAGCGATCATCCACGGGCCGGTCTCGATCAGCAGCGGCGTGTCGGTTTTTGCCCCGTGCTTGGCCAGCACCTTCCCGAGTTCAGCAAGTGACTTCGGCCGCGCATAGCCGATACCAACGGCTTCCGCCGTCTTGCCGAAGTCGGGCGGGCCGATGTCAACGGCGACCGGCTTGATCTCCTTCGACACCATCCAGTCCTTGATCTCGCGATAGCCGTTGTTGTTCCAGACGATGACGATGACGCCCGCTTTGGCTTCCTTGGCCGACATCAGCTCGGGCAGCGTGAACTGGATGCCGCCATCGCCGCTGATGACGACGACCGGGCGATCGGGCCTGGCGATCTTGGCGCCGATGCCGGCTGGAAGCGCGAAGCCCAGCGTGCCAAAGCCGGTCGCGGCCCCGAAGAAGCTGCGCGGGCTCGATCCGCGATAGGTGAGGGCTGCGCGATAGGCGATCTTGGTCGAATCGCCGACGACGATCGGATCGCCGAGCGTCGCGCGGATGGTGTCGAGGAACTCGTCGTAGAAGGGATCCTCGGGCTCGCGAGCCGCGCGTGCGATCTCGGACATCTTCGCAACCGTCGTCTTTGCCCAGGCCGCGTCGTGCTTGCCTGTACTCGCGCCGAGCCGCGCGACCAGGCCTTCGACGGCAAGCCCCGCATCGGCGACGATCGCCTCGTCGAGCGGCGGCCCAATGGCGATCTGGCGGGGATCGATATCAATGCGGGCCATCGGCGGCTTCGGGTTGAAGGGGCCCGTAGCGTAGAACTCATAGTCGGTCTCGCCGAACTCGCTGCCGATCGCCAACACGTAGTCAGCCTCGTCGACGAGCGCCCGGCCGCCATCCTTGGCGACGGCAAACTCCGTGCAGAGCGGATGATCGGGCGGGACGATGCCGCGCGCATTCGTCGTCATGACGACAGGCGCCTCGAGACACTCGGCGAGCTTTTGGATGGACGCGGCAGCCCCACTCGCCCCGCCGCCGCAGGCGATGATGACGCGCTTGGCGGCGGCGAGCTTCTTCGCCAGCCGGTCGAGAGCCGCCGGATCGCCGGCGGGCTTTGATGGCGGGGCCGAGACCTTGCCAATTGTCCACGCCTGCTTGGTGGTGCCGACGTCGATGGGGATCTCGATATGCACCGGCCGCGGCCGCGAGGAATGGAACACGGCGAAGGCGGCGCGCAGCACTTCGGGCAACTCGTCGGGACGCAGCAGCGTGTGCGAAAAGGCGGTCAACCCTGCCGAGAGGTTCCGCTGGTTCGGCATCTCATGCAGGAAGCCTTTGCCAAGGCCGAGCTCGTGACGCTGGTTGACGCTCGAGATCACGAGCATGGGGATAGAATCACCGTAAGCCTGTCCCATGGCGGTGGCGATGTTCGTCAGGCCGGGGCCGGTGATGACCATGGCGACACCGGGCTTGCCGGTGACGCGCGCGTAACCATCGGCCATGAAGCCGGCGCCCTGCTCGTGGCGCGGGCTGATATGGCGGATCTTGGTGTCCCAGAGCCCGCGATAGAATTCGACATTGTGCACGCCCGGAATGCCGAAGACATGGCGCACGCCATGGCTTTCGAGCAGATGGGCAAGGGCGACGCCGGTCGACATCGTCGGCATGAATGGCTCCACGCGTTGTTTGCGCGAAGCCTAGCAGCGGACCCGGCGGCGCGATAGCCGCCGGGGTGGAGCGCTGGGTTGCAGGCAGCTCAGCCCTTGGCGAGCTTGGCGGCGATTCCGGCCACGTGCTTGCCCTGGAATCGGGCGCCGGCAAGCTCGTTGGCGGAGGGCTGCCGCGAGCCGTCGCCGTCGCTGATCGTGGAGGCGCCGTAGGGCGAGCCGCCGGACACTTCCTTGACGCCCATCTGGCCTTGCCAGGAATAGGGCAGGCCGACGATCACGAAGCCGAGGTGCAGCAGAACCGTGTGGGTCGAGAGGATCGTGCTCTCCTGGCCGCCGTGCTGGGTCGCGGTCGAGGTGAAGACGCTGCCGACCTTGCCGACGAGCTTGCCGGCGAACCACAAGCCGCCCGTCTGATCGAGGAAGTTCTTCATCTGCGCCGCCATGTTGCCGAAACGGGTCGGCACGCCGATGATGATGGCGTCGTAGTCGGGAAGCTCGTCGACAGTGGCGATCGGCGCCTTCTGGTCGACCTTGAAACCCGAGGATTTAGCGACGTCCGCCGGCACCAGCTCCGGCACGCGCTTGATCACGGCCTCGGCGCCAGCTTCGCGCACGCCTTCGGCAACGGCCCCGGCCATGGTCTCGATGTGGCCGTAGCTCGAATAGTAGAGGACGAGGACTTTGGTCATGGGATGCTCCTGATTGAATGCAGATGCATATAGAGGCGCGTGGCGCGAGCGTCAAAAGGGCCGAGTCGCTGGTGATCGTGGGCCACTGCGAAATCGTGTGGTATTGTGTTCTGCGCAAATCATTGGAGCACATCGTGTGACGCTTACCCGCACATTCACCGTCGTCCTGGAACCAGCCGAAGAAGGCGGCTTCCTCGTTCGCGTACCGGCATTGCCCGAGATCGTGACCGAGGGCGATACAGAGGCCGAGGCCATCGCCATGGCCAAGGATGCGATAGCACTCGTTCTCGAAAGCCGCTCCGAGCGTGGTGAGCCGATTCCCGAGGAGACCACGTCACCTATCGTACACAAGTTGACGGTGGCCGTTGCCGCATGACGAAGCTCCCGGCTCTGACGGCCGGTGACGTGCTCCGGGCTCTCCATCGCGCAGGCTTCCTCGTCGTCCGAACAATCGGCAGTCACTGCCGGCTCGTCCATCCCGATGATCCAAAGCGTGCAACAACCGTCCCATTGCACACTGGCAAGACGCTCAAGAAGGGCACAGTCCATGGCATCATCAAGCAGGCTGGTCTGACGACTGAGGAGTTTCGCCAGCTTCTTTGAAGTCCGCGATGCCTACACCCCCTCGATGATCACAAGATCCGACTTCGCCGCCTGATCGAAGATCGCCTTGGCCTCGGCATACTCCGGCGACTGATAGCAGGCCTTGGCGGCCTCGTAGCTCGGGAACTCCACCACCACATGCCGCTCGCGAGACGTGCCGCGCGTGACCTCGTGCTGGCCGCCGCGAACCAGGAACTTGCCGCCGTATTTTTCGAAAGCACTCGAGTTGACGGCGCGGTAGCTCTCGTAAATCACCGGGTCTTTGACCGTGATATGCGCGATCCAATAGCCCTTCGACATGATGCGCGCTCCCCTCACCCCACCGTCAGCGACTGCAGCCGGATCAGCTCACCGATGCCCTTCTTGGCCAGCAGCATGAGCTGATCGAAGCTCTCCTGGCTGAAGGGGTGCGCCTCGGCGGTCCCCTGCACCTCGACGATGCCACCCTTGCCGGTCATGACAAAATTGGCGTCGGCCTCGGCGTTGGAATCTTCCGCATAGTCGAGGTCGAGCACCGCCTCGCCCTGGTAGAGGCCGCAGGAGACGGCCGCCACCTGATCGCGCAGCACCTCAGGCCCGACCATGTTGCGCGCCCGCATCCAGGCGAGGCAATCGCTGAGCGCCACCCAGGCACCGGTGATGGAAGCCGTGCGCGTGCCGCCATCGGCCTGGATGACGTCGCAATCGACCGTGATCTGCCGCTCGCCGAGCTTCTGCAGATCGACGACGGCTCGAAGCGAGCGGCCGATCAATCGTTGTATCTCCTGCGTGCGACCGGAGGGGTGGCCCTGCGTCACCTCGCGCCGGGTCCGCTCGTTGGTCGCGCGCGGCAGCATGGCGTATTCCGCCGTCACCCAACCGCGCCCCTGGCCCTTGAGCCAGGGTGGCAACCGCTCCTCCAAGCTCGCCGTGCAAAGCACATGCGTATCGCCGAAGCGGATGAGGCACGACCCTTCCGCGTGTTTGGATACGGCGCGCTCGATAGTCACAGGCCTCAGCTCGTCGGGCTGACGTTTCGACGGTCGCATGCTTGATTCTCTTTTTGGATCAATGGGGATGGATGAGCGGGGCCGGAACCGGTTTTGCAACCTCTTAGCATCGCCCGCCCAACTCGTGTATGGAAAAAGCGATCGTGCCTTCCCACTTGATGGGACTCCAATGACGATGCTGCGCAATACAGGAGCCGGCGCCCCGCCGCCCGGCAAAGAACGCCCGAGCGAGCTCACCGAGCTCAATCAGCGCTCGCGCGAGATTTTCCGGCATATCGTCGAGACTTACCTGTCGACCGGCGAGCCGGTGGGCTCGCGCAATCTGGCGCGCGGGCTGCCAATGACCTTGTCGCCGGCGTCCGTCCGCAATGTCATGTCCGATCTCGAAAACCTTGGCCTCATCTATGCGCCTCATACCTCGGCCGGCCGGCTCCCGACCGAGACGGGCCTCAGGCTCTTCGTCGATGCCCTCCTCGAGGTGGGCGATCTGTCGCTCGAGGAGAGGAAGCAGATCGAGGCCCAGGTCGGGGCTAAGCAGCGGACGGGCTCGCTCGATGCCGTGCTGGCTGAGGCGAGCGAGATGATTTCCGGCCTCTCGCAGTGCGCCGGCGTCGTGTTGACCGAGAAGCAGACAGCCAAGCTGAAGCAAGTCGAGTTCGTGCGCGTCGAGCCGGAACGCGCGCTGGTCGTCCTCGTCAGCGAGGACGGGCGGGTCGAGAACCGCATCATCGACGTGCCAAAAGACCTGCCGTCGTCCGCCCTCGTCGAGGCGGCGAACTTCTTCAACTCGAAGATTCGCGGGCTTTCCCTCTCCGAGGCACGCATCCGCATCGAGCGCGAAATCACCGCGCGCCGGGCCGAAGTCGACCAACTGACCGCCAAGGTGATCGAGGCGGGTCTTGCCACCTGGTCGGGGGGCGAGAGCCGGAGCCTCATCGTGCGCGGGCAATCCCGGCTTCTCTCGGACGTGACGGCGCTGGAAGATCTCGACCGGGTCAAGAAGCTGTTCGACGACCTGGAGACCCAGCAGGAGCTGCTCGATCTACTCGCCGCTGCCGAGGGCGCCGAGGGCGTCCGGATCTTCATCGGCTCGGAAAACCGGCTGTTCTCGCTCTCCGGCTCCTCGACCATCGTCGCGCCCTTCCGCGACAGCGACAACAACATCATCGGCGTCTTGGGCGTTATCGGCCCCACCCGCCTCAACTATGCCCGCATCATCCCGATGGTGGACTTCACAGCCAAGCTGGTTGGCAAGCTGGTGACTTGATTGGCAGGGCCTCCCGGCGTACCCGTTCGGCGAAAGTTCGCGATCCCTGGCGTTCCCCTCAGCATCAGAACAACAACGAGCCTACGACAGGATAGCCCATGAGCAACGACCCGAAGCGCCCCGTGGAGGCCGACGCCGAGCCGAAGGCAGCCAACAGCAACGAACCTGCTGCCGAGGCCGGTTTCGATGGTGAGGAGGCCGATTTCGACCTCTACGCCGCGGAGGATACAGCCGATGAAGGCCAGCTGACGCCGGAGGCGCTGGAAGCGGCGTTCCAGGCGCTGGCCGATGAGCGCGACAGCTACAAAGACCGCTACATGCGGACCTTTGCCGAGATGGAGAACATCCGTAAGCGCGCGGAGCGCGAGAAGGTCGACATCCGCAAATACGCCATCTCGGATTTTGCCCGCGACGTGCTGGGTCTCGGCGACAACATCCAACGCGCGATCGCGGCCGTTCCGGCGGAGGCCGCCGAAGAGGACCCGCATCTGAAGAGCTTCCGAGAGGGCATCGAGCTCTTGGAGCGCGAACTTGTCGGCATGCTGCAGCGCCATGGCGTGACGCGCATCGATCCCAAGGGCGAGCGCTTCAATCCGAACCAGCACCAGGCCGTCATGGAGATGGAGCGGCCCGACCTGCCGTCCGGTTCCGTCGCCGAGGTGTTCCAGTCCGGCTACATCATCGGCGAGCGCGTGCTGCGCCCGGCGATGGTGGCGGTCGCCAAGGGCGGCGCGAAGGTGGGGAAGGAGGCGGTTGCGGCGGAGCAAGCGACAGAGGAAAAACCGACCGAAACCTCGGCCAAAGAGCCCGACCCTTCAACCGACCCTGAGCAGCCGACTTAAGGCTCGACGCCCAGAGACGACTCAACAGTTGTCCAAGATCGCAGAACCCGAGAGAGGTTCAATTGGCTAAGGTGGAGCCATGGACGATCTACGTTGTAAGCGGGAAAAGGATCATTGCGCAGTTCGTGGTCCCCGCCCATAAACTGCAGAAGAAGTCGATAATCGCTTTTCTGAAGGCTCTTGTGGCGCGGTACAGCTCAGAGACGCCCGAAGAGATGCTACCGCACTACGTGACGCGAACTCCCGGGCCACCTCTTCGGAATGCATCGTCAGACCCCGAATGGAAACACGATCCAGAAAAAATGCGTGTCGGGTACTTCTGTGGAGATATTGATTGCTTTGCCGCAGCTTGGCAAAAAATCGATGAGCAAACTGCAACGACGCTAATTCGACTACGTGCTCAAAACAAGGCAAAGTAACAACCAGCCGCCAGTCCAGATTGCCGCAGCGGTGGAAGCGTGTGCGCGTTGTTTGCAGAATGCTTGACGGGCTTGTCTGGGTTCCCGCCTTCGCGGGAATGACGGCGGGTGGGGTGAGCGCGAGCGCGAATCGCCAGCATGTCCGCGTGCACGAGTCCCTCCACACCGTCACGGCCGCGCAGGCGGCCGCCTAGCCACGCCAAGCTGGGCGCAATGTCTCGATTGCGTGCGCCGGCAGCTGACCAGACGCGATACTCGACAGGCGCGCACTCCTCCTCAGCTCTCTCCTTTACGGCTGCGGCGCTGGCGCGGGCGCGCTCGGGCGCATGGCGTTGCCGAGAATGGCGGCGGCACCTTCGAAACCGCTCCCCGAGCCGTTGACAATGGTGTTTGGCACGAGCCGGGAGATCAGGCTCACCAACTCGGGCTTGCGCTCGAGAGTCGAAAGTGTCTTTTCCAGCGCCTGCAACAGGGCAACGCGATCCTGCCCGAGCACATTGGCCTGGGCGAGCTGGCCGCGGGCGAGTTCCTCCAGGTATTGCCGTTCAGCGCGACCAAGTGCGGCCCGCTCGGCCTCGCGCTGCTGGGCCACCTGCACGGCGATCTGGGATTCCACGAGACGGGGCTGCTCATTGGCCGTGGCGCGGGCCTGCTCGGTCTCGATGCGCTTGGCCTGGGATTCCGTCTCGCGCTGATAGGCGATCGCGAGCTGCTGGGCCAATTGCTCGCGCTGCCGTGAGATCAACAGCTCCGGCGGGATCGCTGGCTCGCCCAAGCGGATCTGCTGGATGTCGACGCCAGCCTTCAGACCTTCGCGCTTCACCAGCGCCTCGATGGTTTGCTCCAGCGCATCGCGGTTCTCGATGAGATCGATCGTGTGCGTGCGGCGGCGGATTTTCTTCGTCGGATCGTTCGGATCCTTGATGTCGATCTCGGAGCCGGCGACGTTGCGCACGATCGAGCGAATGACCGGGATCAGGATGCGATCGCGCACCTCGTCGAGCCCGCCAACGGCACCGACGACGATCGGCGCGTTCTGCGGCGAGACCTGGACGAGCACGCGCAGCTCCTGGGGAATGTCCCAGCCCTCGACCTTCAGGAACACGGCGCGGTCGGCGGCGTTCTTGATCTCGGGATGCGGCTCGGTGCGCTCGGTCTGGCGGATGTTGCCTTGCTGGTCCACCGACAGGTCGATGATGCGCTTGATGAAGCCGCCCTTGAAGTCCCAGGTCTGGACACGGGTGTCGACGAGTGTCACCTCGTAGGCACGGCGGTTCAAATAGTAGGCGTTGGGAAGCAGCGCATCTCGCCAAATGCCGGCGCAGCCCTTCGGAACCAGCGGCACAGACAAGGCGCCGGCGAGGCCCCGCGCCTCGGCCGCCTTGACCTCTTCCTCCACGCAATGCGAGCCGGGCCGCGTGACGTTCGATTTGACGACGCCGACACTGCCGGCAGGAATGATCGTTGCCGGGGTTGTTTCCGGGCCCGATGCCACTCGGAAAAGATATCTGTTGAGACGGTAGTTGCCTGGCTTCAGGACCGTCTCCTGCGGCCCGCGATAGCCGCCTTTGGCCAGGAACGTCTCGGCGGTCAGCATGCCTTCGACCAGATCGTCGGCGATCTGGGGGGCGATGAACATCCCGGCCGGCATGGGTTGCCCGTCGAGCGCGGTGAGCTCGCCATACTGGCCCTGGGGAATGACGACGACGTCGAACTCCTCGACCTCGTAGAGGACGCGGACCAGGGGAATAAAATGGAAGCCAGGTCCCAGGATTTTCGCCTGCGGGCCCTTCTCGCCGGCAAGCGCGATGATGCGGCCGGGGGGCAGCTCGCTGAAGGCATAAACGCGTTTCAAATGGCCGACCCGATCGGCGTCGACGAAGACATAGGAGGTCTGGGAGATCAGGAAGGCACCGGCGGCGATGAGCGCCAGCGGCCCGAACCGGCTGCTCATGAGCGCCGAAAGCGCCCCGAACCGTCCGCCGCCGGGAACTTGAGGTGCCGCCCCTCCCCGCCGCCAGACGAGAAGAACGATGCCGGCGATGAGCGCCAGAATACCAATCGTCGCGCCGAGCATGATGCTTCTCCCATTAGGCATTTTCGAGCGAGGTGGATACCGGCTCGCGTGAAGAAAATGCGTCAAGCCAAGAACCTAGAGCGCGCAACGGGCCGTGGAGTGAGCCCACCAAGCCTTGGCGCGCTCTAGGGCGATTCGCCAATTCTTGCCCAAGTCTTAACGCAGAGAGTTCATAAAAATTTAACTCCTCCGCAGTCAGTTCGGGCCCGGGGGCGGACGCGTTGGCTTTGACATGCCATCGTCGAGCCCATATTCCGGGCTCATCTGCCGCTGCCGGAACGCATCTCCAACTTCGGCAAAACGGTTGAAGCGCTTACCCACCATGCCTATATACGCTCAGGTATCCTGATTCATTTGCCACATCAGGGGACTGGGCTCGTGCCGGCAGGACGGCAGGGGCGGAAACGGGTGCCGCAACGGGCCCGGACGGTCCGCCGTAGCTAAAGGACTGAATTTACATGTCTAAAGTGATCGGAATCGATCTCGGCACCACGAACTCGTGCGTTGCCGTGATGGAAGGAAACGTGCCTAAAGTCATCATCAACGCCGAGGGCGTCAACACTACCCCCTCGATCGTTGCCTTCTCGGACGACGGCGAGCGCCTCGTCGGCCTGCCGGCCAAGCGCCAGGCGGTCACCAACCCCATCAACACCTTCTTCGCCATCAAGCGCCTGATCGGACGGCGCTACGACGACCCCATGGTCGAGAAGGACAAGAACCTCGTGCCCTACAATATCGTGTGCGCCGACAATGGCGACGCCTGGGTCGAGGCCAATGGCACGAAGTATTCCCCCTCCCAGATCTCGGCCTTCATCCTGCAGAAAATGAAGGAAACGGCGGAGGCCTATCTCGGCCATCCCGTCAGCCAGGCCGTCATCACGGTGCCCGCCTATTTCAATGACGCCCAGCGGCAGGCGACCAAGGACGCCGGCAGGATCGCGGGCCTCGAGGTGCTGCGCATCATCAACGAGCCGACGGCGGGAGCCCTTGCCTATGGCCTCGATAAGAAGAAAGATTCCAAGATCATCGCCGTCTATGATTTGGGCGGTGGCACCTTCGACATCTCGATTCTCGAGATCGGCGACGGCGTGTTCGAGGTGAAGTCGACGAACGGCGATACGTTCCTCGGCGGCGAAGACTTCGACATGCGCCTCGTCGAGTATCTCGTGGGCGAGTTCAAGAAGGAAAGCGGCATCGATCTCAGGTCCGACAAGATGGCGCTCCAGCGCCTCAAGGAAGCGGCCGAGAAGGCGAAGATCGAACTCTCCTCGTCGGCCCAGACCGAGATCAACCTGCCCTTCATCACGGCCGACAAGTCAGGCCCAAAGCATCTCACCATGAAGCTCACGCGTGCCAAGCTCGAGAGCCTCGTGGATGATCTCATCCAGAAGACCATCGGCCCCTGCAAGGCCGCGTTGAAGGACGCGGGCCTGCAGGCCGCCGAGATCAACGAGGTGGTCCTGGTCGGCGGCATGACCCGCATGCCGAAGGTGCAGGAGGTCGTGAAGCAGCTGTTCGGCCGCGAGCCCCACAAGGGCGTCAATCCTGATGAGGTCGTCGCCGTCGGCGCCGCCATTCAGGCGGGCGTGCTGCAGGGCGACGTCAAGGACGTGCTGCTGCTCGACGTGACCCCGCTTTCGCTCGGCATCGAGACGCTGGGCGGCGTGTTCACGCGCCTCATCGACCGCAACACGACGATCCCGACGAAGAAGAGCCAGATCTTCTCGACCGCCGAGGATGGGCAGAACGCTGTGACCATCCGTGTCTTCCAGGGCGAGCGCGAGATGGCGGCCGACAACAAGATGCTCGGCCAGTTCGATCTCGTCGGCATCCCGCCAGCGCCGCGCGGTGTGCCGCAGATCGAGGTCACCTTCGACATCGACGCCAACGGCATCGTCAACGTGTCGGCTCAGGACAAGGCGACGCAGAAGCTGCAGACCATCAAGATTCAGGCCTCAGGCGGTCTCTCCGACGCCGATATCCAACGGATGGTCAAGGATGCGGAAAGCCATGCCGCGGACGACAAGAAGCGGCGTGAGCTGGTCGAGACCAAGAACCAGGGCGAGGCGCTGATCCACGCCACGGAGAAGAGCGTCGCCGATCTCGGCGCCAAGGTGCCGGACGGCGACAAGTCCGCCATCCAGGCGGCGATCTCGGACCTCAAGGGCGCACTCGGCGGTGACGACAGGGCGGCGATCCAGGCCAAGACGAACACCCTGGCGCAGACCGCCATGAAGCTCGGCGAGGCCATGTACAAGGATAGTCAGGCGGGCGCTTCCGCTGGTGGCGGCGCAAGCGCCAGCGACAGCGAACCAGGCGTCGATGGCGTGGTCGATGCCGACTTCGAGGAGGTCGACGACGACAAGAAGAAATCGGCCTAGGAGCTGCGCATGCAATCCCTCGCTGGATTGATGTTGGGGCTCAGCGGCGCGATCCTCGGGGTCGCGGCGCTCTGGCATCTCTATTGGGCGGCTGGTGGGCGTCGCGGCATCGGTCACGCGGTACCGCAGCGTCTGGGCGGCGCCGCAACGTTCGAGCCCGGCCCCGTCGCAACCGCGATCGTCGGACTGCTGATCGGCGGCATCGCGACGTTCTACGCGGCGTATGGATGGGGTCTGACGGCTGGCACCATCGCCGACTGGGTGCTGATCGCGCTCGCCTTGGTGTTCCTCGTTCGCGCCGTCGGCGACTTCAACTATGTCGGCTTCTTCAAGGCGCGACGTGGAACCGCGTTCGCCGTTGCTGACAGCCGTTTTTATTCTCCCTTATGTCTCATTCTGGGTATCAGCGGCCTCCTCGGTTTCGCGACCCTTTCGACTTGATCGGCAGAACGATGGCCAAGCGTGACTATTACGAGGTGCTCGGCCTGTCGCGGGGCGCGACCGAGCAGGATCTCAAGAACGCCTTCCGCAAGCTCGCCAAGGAGCATCATCCGGATCGCAATGCCGGCAATGCCGAGTCCGAGCGGAAGTTCAAGGAGATCAACGAGGCCTATCAGGTCCTCTATGACCCGCAGAAGCGGGCGGCCTACGATCAGTTCGGTCACGCGGCCTTCGAAGCCGGTGGAGGTGGCGCGGGCGGGTTCGGCGCCGATTTCGGCTCTTCCATGTCGGACATTTTCGACGACATCTTCGGCGAGTTCATGGGCGGCAGCCGGCGCGGTGGCAGTCCCGGCGGTGGCTCGCGGGCCCGCTCCTCGCGCGAGCGCGGCGACGACCTCCGCTACAATCTCGAGATTTCGCTGAAGGATGCCTACGAAGGCAAGACGGCGCAAATCCGCGTGCCGACCAGCGTCACCTGCGAGACCTGCACAGGCAGCGGCGCCCGCACCGGCACGCGGGCCACCACCTGCACGACCTGCGGCGGCATCGGCAAGGTGCGCGCGAGCCAGGGCTTCTTCACCATCGAGCGCACCTGTCCCTCCTGCCAGGGCCGCGGCGAGAAGATCGAAAACCCCTGCGCCTCCTGTCACGGCACGGGCCGGTCGACGAAGGAGCGGACGCTCTCCGTCAACATTCCGGCCGGCGTCGAGGACGGTACGCGCATCCGTCTCGCCGGCGAAGGCGAAGCCGGCGTGCGGGGCGGGCCGGCGGGCGATCTCTACATTTTCCTCGCCGTCAAGACGCACGAGTTCTTCCAGCGCGACGGCGCCGACATCTTCTGCAAGGTGCCGATCTCGATGGTGACGGCGGCCACGGGCGGCCAGGTCGAAGTACCCACCGTCGATGGCGGCCGCACGCGCGTGAAGATCCCCGAAGGCACCGAGACCGGCAAGCAGTTCCGCTTGAAGTCGAAGGGCATGCCGGTTCTGCGCTCCAAGACGACCGGCGATATGTACATCCAGGTCGAGGTCGAGACGCCGAAAAATCTCACACGGCGCCAGCGGGAGCTGCTCGAAGAGTTCGAGAAGGCCTCGAGCAAGGACACGAGCCCGGAGAGCGCCGGCTTCTTCGCCCGCGTCGCTGCCTTCTTCGACGGCAAGGCGAATTGATCAAGATCGTTTTCCGATCCTTGCGGATCGCAAAGCCGATCTCGTTCATTGGTTCTGAGCGCTTTCTTACGGCGAACCGGTGTCCACTTCGCCGGAAACCGCTACATCGACTTCGGAATGTAGCGCCACGCCACCACGCTGACGATCAGCGAGAAGATCCCGAGCGCGACGAACACCGAACCCAAGCCGAAGAAGCCCAGCAGCACGCCATAGATCATCGTCGGCAGCAGCTCGCCGATGTCGAGGAAGGTGCGGTAGACGCTCGTCATCTCCGGGCGTTCGCGGGGCTTTACGGCGCGATAGAAGGGCACGGCCGCCACGGCATCGAGACCACTCGCAAAGATCGAACCGACAATGAGTAGGGCGGCTGCCGCAAGCGGCCAAGCCTCACCCGCCGCACCGGTTGCAAGCAGCGAAAACCCCAACAGCAAGAAGCAGAGCGCGTTGACCGGCCGCACGCCCCAGCGCTCGCCGAGCCGTCCCCAGGGATAGGCGGTGACGAGCGAGACGTTGAGGGCGGCGACGAGGATGCCGCTCGACGTGGCACTCTGGCCGGTCGAGATAAGCAGGATCGGCCCGTAGATGAAGACCGTTGTCCAGAAGGCCGAGCGTGTGAAAGCGATGAGCCAGGCGAGCCTCAGCCGCGGCTGACGGAGGAAACGCGGCACACTCGACAGCACGTTTTGAGGCTGCGTCCGTGCCGGCGCCACCGCCTCGTGCTTCGACATCCTGTAAAACCAGAACACGGCGATGAGCAGCAGCGCCCAGAAGGAGGACCACAGATAGGTCGCCCAGGGGCCGTGATGCGCATAGAGCCACACGCCGATGTAGGGCCCGAGTGTCCAGCTCACCGTCGAAAGCGACAGGCGCACCGCATCGTTGCGGACCAGATCCTCCTTCCGGATGAAATCCATGATGTAGAGACTGATCGCGATGTTGAGGCAGGCGGAGGCGAAGGTCCGCGCCATCATGCCGGCGACCTGGCCGGCCATCGTATAACTGTAGAGGAAGAGGAAGCAGGCGATGAGGCTTACGGCGCCGAGCGTGTAGACCCATTTGCGCGTGATGAGGCGGATCAGTACCGGCAGCAGCAGGCTTGTCGCCAGCCCAAAGACAGCGACGGTGGTATAGAGGAAGCTCACCGTTTGCTTGTCTTTGAAGAGTTCGTAGGCCTGCAACGGCACGACGGACAGGATCGAGGCCCGCGCCATCGCCTCGATGAAGAACAGCACGGCGAACACGCCGATGCCCGGCCGGTTGGAGGCCGACAGCCAGAGCGGATAGCGGCGGAGCGTGGTCATGCAGCGCGGGCGACTCGGTTGGTTTTTTCAGACTGTGCGCTACCGGTCGCCCCGGGCCTAGCCGGGCGGGCGCATGGCACCTTCCCGCGCCGATCCTTGACAGCGGTCTACAAGTCCTTGCGCATCAGAATGCGCGTCTGCGACCGCTGCTCAACTTCCGCGAAACCCGCCTCACGAAACACCGACGCGATGCCGACGAAACCTTCGCCCCACATGAGATCGCGCTTGGGCTCGATCGGGCAGGCATCGATGCGGCGGGCGCCGTGTTTTTTGGCGTGTTTCACAGCCGCTTCGATGAGTGCCCCCATCATGCCGCCGCGACGATGCGCGGAGGCGATGTAAAAGCAGGTGATCGCCCAGTCCTCATGCGTCACCGGCTCGGTAGGCGCGGCCACGCGTGAGGTATTGAGACGGGGCGTTGCGGCTCTCGGCGCGATGGCGCACCAGCCCACGGGCTCCTTGCCGGCATAGGCGACGATGCCCGGCACCTCGCCTGACCCGACGATCTCGCCGAACCGCTGCTTGCGCCCGTCCTTGCCAAGCTTCTCCCACTCCGGCCGCTTGATTCGCCAAAACATGCACCAGCAGCCCGAACTGCCGCCGCGGTCCGGTCCGAACAGATGCTCAAGATCACTCCATCGATTAGGCATCAGCGGCTTGAAGGTGAGCTTGGCGCTTGCGCTCACGACGAGAACCTCGTTGGTGCGTAGGGACCGAGCAGGGAATCGCGCTTGCCGGTCAGGATCTCTTCGGCCGCGAGAAGCCCGACGGCCGGCGCCAGTGTCATGCCGGAATGCATGATCGCGACGTAGAGGCCTTCGACCTGCGGCATGAAGCCGACGGCCGGGAATCCGTCGGCCGGCGTCGGACGCTGCGCGAATGTGGTGTGGGAGAGGGCTGCCGGCCGAGGCAGCGTGAAAGTGTCGTTCAGATTGCGCAGCAGCCGCAGTGTCGATTCCTCCGGCGAACCGGCCATCGTGCCGACGAAGTCGAAGCCCGCGACCAGCCGGCCTTCCAAAGTCTGCCGCACATGGAAATCCGGTGCGACGACGAGACCGTTCAGGACCGGCGGCAATGGCTCGGTGTGCACGAGCAGCCCTTCCGGAGTCGTCATCGGCAGACCGATGCCGAGCGGTGAAAGCAGGGAAGGTGTTGCGATGCCTGCCGCTATCACGACCCGATCGGTGGCGATGATACCGCGACCGGAGACAACGCCGGTGATGCGATCGCGCTGGCAGGCGATGCCTTCGACACGGGTGTCGCTGTGGTAGAGGGCGCCCATTGCGATTGCTGCTTGGCGCAACGCACGCGCCGCCGCGACGGGTTCGACCATGCCCTCGTCGTCGCAGAGCGCGGCGATATCGGGCACCTCGCGCAAATGCGGCTCGCGGGCTGCGATCTCATTGCGGCCTACGAGCCTGATCCGGTAACCCCAATCGGCATGATGGGCGACATAGCGCTCCAGATCGGCGCGCGGCATGTCGTATGTGAGACTGCCCGTCCAGCGCAGCGGGATGTCCTTCAACTCCCTGCCGAGGCGATGCCATTCGGCGATCGAGCGCATACGAAGCCGGTAGTAAGGTTCCGGGTTGCCCCAGCTCGCATTGATCCAGGCGAGCGAGCCCGAAGTCGCGAGCCCGCCATCCGGACCGGCATCGAGGATGATGGGCGGCCGGCCGGCCTTCGCCAGATGATAAGCGATCGAGGCGCCGATGATGCCGGCACCGATCACGACGGGTTGCGTTGCGGTGGTCATGGAGGCATCAAAGCATCGTTTCAGCTGACGCGAAAGCATGGCATCAGACTTGGGATGACGTAGTCAATTGGTCCGTATCATCGGGCAGCCCGCGATGGATGGTCCAGCCGAAATCGCCGCATCCATTCCAAGCTCACAGCGTCCGACAGCTTGGCAACACCGGGTCGCACACTATCGGTGGCAGGCGCAGGAACGCCCAGGGCCAGGCAGATTCTTCTCACCGCATCCGCTGGATCGGCCGACAGGTTTTCATAGCCGATGCGTAACGGATCGATGCCTTGCTGGTCGAGCCATGTTGTCCAGGCGAGGTCGTATTGCTCCAGCTCCGCGAGCTCTCTTGCAATTCGGTTGAAGTCATATTCCGGGTCCTTCGGCGGAGCGAGCCGTTCGATCTCCGTGCCATCCGGGGCGATGTGCCAAAGTCCGGTCTGCTCGGCTTTGACCAAAGAGATAGCCTGCGCGAGCTTATCTTCGCGCGTGAGATGGATGTAGAGGATGTTGCCGAAGGCGGCTTCCAATCGGGCCTTGTCGGACGGGAGATCGGGAAAAACCTTGTCGATCATCGCGGATAGATCGTCCAGATTCTCACGCATGAGGCGCAGGCCGAAGACTTTCGTCCCGCCCCTTCCGGCCGTGGTGACGGCTTTGAGATACGCCGCGCTGTAGTCACGGTCACTTCGGTTTTCGCGCGATGGAAGGCCCCATTGTTCCGCCCAGACGGGATCAAGGTTTCGCATGAAGTACGAATCGGGACTTCCAGCGACTTTCGTTGACTCGAGAAGGCCACACAGCAGAGTGCTGCCCGTCCTTGGTGTGCTACAAATGATGTAGCTGTCGTACATGGCCGCTCCTCGCTCACACGTGTCCGCGATCATTCCGTATAATCGGAAAGCCTTGTAGGCTGGGCTGAGCTTTTCGCGAAGCCCAGCATCACGAGCACGGAGGTTGCCGCGCTGGGCTTCGTGTCGCTTCGCGCCCCTCAGCGCCAGCCTACAGCACCTCGCGCCCGAACCAGCGATAAACACCGACGCGATCGGGGCGGAAGGGATCGGCGTCGTCGCGGGCGCGCTCGAAGGGTTCGAGGGTCTCGTAGTCGGGAAAGCTCCAGACCGCGAGGCCCGAGGGCTCTGGCCCGAGGCGGCCGATGCGACGCAGGAGGAAATCGAGTTTGGCGCTTGCCGCTTTCGCACGCTTCTTGAAGTGTTTCACCGCATCATCGGAGTCGACGCTCGATGGTACCGGAAAATACTCGATGATGAACAGCGCCTGCCGGTCCGCCTTCGCGTTCACCACCAGCTCGTCGTAGCAGCCGCCATGCTGCAGATGGATTGCGCGGTGCGTCGCCAGCTCATGCGCGTCGGTCAAGCCGGCTGGCGAGCGGAAATGCGCCTCCCACTCGTCCATCCGATCCATACCCTTGCACTGCCAGAAAGCGAGATAGCTCGGCATCGGGCCCAACC
Source organism: Hyphomicrobiaceae bacterium (assembly GCA_031403155.1). Lineage (GTDB taxonomy): Bacteria > Pseudomonadota > Alphaproteobacteria > Rhizobiales > Hyphomicrobiaceae > JANNSX01. Next base: position 24,835 of record JANNSX010000264.1, on the reverse strand, counting down.
GCATCGTGCGTCCGAACGAGCCGACCATCTTGTCCTCGGGCGCCGTCCAGGCGGATTGATCGCCCAGATGGCGGAAGATCTCGATCGGCATGAAACGGTCGCGCTCGATGTATTCGGCGTAAATCATGGGAGATCCTTCATCGCTCAGGTTGGGTCGAGCCGGCCCTCGAAGGCCGTGATGGGCGGGTAGGCACCGGGGTCAGTGACGACGTCGATGAGCGTCGTCGTCTTTCGCTCGGCGGCGGCTTCGAGCGCCGGGCCATAGTCCTCGGCGCGCTCGACGCGGATGCCATCGAGTCCGCAGGCTCGCGCGATGGCCGCGTGATCGACGGGCGCGAAGTCTACGGCGGTGGTGTGGTCGCCGTAGAACGCATCCTCGGCATGCTTCTGGTAGCCGAGGATCTGGATGTTGAGCACGGTCATGACGACAGCGATGCCGTGGCGACGCGCGGTCTCGAGCTCCGACCAGACATGGGCAAAGCCGCCGTCGCCACCGAAGGCGAAGACGCGGGCGCCGGGCTTGGCCTTCTTCGCGCCGAGCGCCAGCGGCAGGCCCCAGCCGATTCCAGCGATGCCACGGGGCGTGATGAAGCGCTGCCCTGGCCGGCGCGCCGTCAGATAGTTGGCGATCCAGATCGAGGAGTAGCTCGCGTCCGCCACGACGATGTCGTCGGGTTTCAGAATACGATCCAGCTCGGCCATCAGCCGCTCGGGGCGTACCGGCGCGCCCGACGACGCGAGCTTGGCTTTCGCTTCCTCGCGATGCTGGGCTCGGCCCTCGGCGATCTGCTTCTCGATTGCGGCGCGCGCCTTCTTTCGCTTGCCGAGATCGCGCCGCTCCAACGCCGCGAGCAGCGCTTCGAGCGTCGTCTTGGCATCGCCCTGGAGCCGCATCGACTCGTAGTTGCGGCCGATCTCCTCGGGATCGATATCGAGATGGATGAAGGTCGCGCCGCGTGGCAGCAGCATCCAGGAATCGGTGCCGTTCTGATTGGTCCGCGTGCCGATGAGCAGGATGACGTCGGCGCCTTCGACCAGCGGCCGCTGATAGCGGGCGACGCCCCCTGGCCCCATGAAATAACCGATGACGCCGAGCGAGAGCGGATGCGTCTCGTCGACCGCGCCTTTGCCCATGGTCGTTGTCGCAACGGGGATTGCAGCCCTCTCTTGGAGCTCCGCTAGCACTTCCGACGCGCCCGACAGATGCACGCCGCCTCCGGCAACGATCAGCGGCGCGCGCGCCGATGCCAGCGATTCTGCCGCCGCCTCGATCGATTCCGCCGACGCACACGGCCGGTCGAGCGGATAGCTCCCGAGCTTCTGATCGCGCGGGTGACCGGGCTTCGCGGCCGAGCCCAGGAGATCGAGCGGCACCAGCAGCACCACCGGCCCCGGCCGGCCGCTCGTCGCCGCGGTGATCGCAATGTCGACATAGTCATCGAGACGTTCGGCTGTGTGCACGCGCCGCACCCATTTAGCGACGCCCCGGAAAAGCTCGAGGTGATCGAGATCCTGGAAGGCGTTCTTGTCGAAGTTGGCGAGTGCCACGTCTTGCACGATGGCGAGGATCGGAATGGACGCCTTCAGCGCCTCGGCGAGACCCGCCACCAGCAGCGTTGCCGCCGGGCCGTTCTGCGCCGTCACGACACCAATGCGGCCCGACGCGCGCGCATAACCATCGGCCATGACGGCACCGGCATTCTCGGTGCGATAGGTGATCTGGGTGATGCCGTGGCTGGGCGTCGCCAGCAGCAGCTGCGAGGGGATCGACTGGCCGAACACCGTGTCGATGCCGTGCCGGGCGAGCGCCGCGGCCAGCGCCTCGGCGACAATGGCATTGGAGGCCGGCTTTCCGGTGTTGGGGCGCTTACTCATGCTCGAAGCCTCACCACAGCGAACCGCCTGCGACCGTGATGTTCTCCATGGTGATACCCTTCGCCTCCTCGCGGCAGAGGAATGCCGCGACCGTGCCGATCTCCTCCGGCTCGATGATGCGCTTCTGCGGATAGGTCTCGGCAATTTCGGCGATGCGGGCTTCGGCGGTTTTCGCCGTGATGCCAAGCTCCAGCTCACGCCGCAACGTCGCCATCAGCATGCCGGTGCGGACATAGCCAGGGCTGATGGCATTGCAGGTGACACCGTGCGGCGCGCCTTCGAGCGCCACGCATCGCATGAGCCCGAGCAGGCCCGCCTTCGACGCGCAATAGGCCGCCGACGCCCGCTCGCCGATGGTCGCCGCCGTCGAAGCGATGATGACGATGCGGCCCCATTTACGCTCGATCATGCCGGGCAGCACGGCTCGGACCGCACGAAACGCACCGGTCAGGTTGATATCGATGAGGTCGACCCATTTGTCTTCCGGATGACCGGCGACGGTTTGGATGAGGCCGACGCCGGCAACACTCGCAAGGATGTCGATCGGGCCAAGCTCGGCCTCGGTCCGCTTCACCAGGCGATCGATAGACTCTGTTGCGCGCACATCGAGATCATCGGCAATCGCCGTGACGCCATGAGCCTCGATCTCGCGCCGGGTCGCCTCGAGCTCATCGGCGCCGGGCCAATGCGTGTCCATGCCGTCGTCGCGGCGGGCCTTGGGTTTCAGCCGCGAGCCGATCGCCACCGAGGCCCCTACCTCGGCCAAAGCAAGCGCAATCGCGCGGCCCTGGCCGGAAGCGCCGCCGGTGATCAACGCGACGCGCCCCTCCAGCGGGCGCTTGGTGTTCATAGATGCTGTGGCCTTCGCCATGACAACTCCGATCTAGCGACGTTCGGTAGGTTGAAAAATCGGCTCCGGACTCCCGGGACCGTCGACCTCGATGGAGAAGAGCGCGCCATCGAGCGGAACCGGCGCCGAGGGGTTCTCCGCCGTCGTGATGTAGAGGGTCGTGAGCTTTGACCCTCCGAAACCGACGCACGTGACATTCGGTACCGGCACCGGAATGACCGTGTCGATCTTGCCTTCCGGCGTGTAGCGCGTGACCCGCCCGCCACCGTAATGCGCAACCCAGAGTCGCCCTGCCGCATCCGTCGTGATGCCGTCCGGCATGCCGGCATTCTCGATGGTTGCGAACAGCCGCCGATCCTTCAGATGGCCGTTCCCGCGATCGATGGTGTAGGCGAAGACGCGCCGCCCGACGGAGTCGCTGAAGTAGAGCGTGTCGCCATCCGGACTGAAGGCCGGGCCGTTCGCCACGGCAAATCCCGCATCCGCCAGATGGTAGCTCCCATCGCGCTCGACGGAGTAGAACACGCCGCGCGGCTCTTTCTCCGGCTTGTCGCAATTGCCGATCCACAGCCGGCCGTCGCGATCGATCTTCGAGTCGTTGTAGAGCATCTCGACGCGCTGCTCATTCGGGTCGCAGAAATGCTCATGCCGTCCCGTATCGGGATCGAACAGCACGAGGCCTTCGTCGATGGCGAGCATGAGCCGGCCGCCGCTCGCGAAGGTGAGGGAGCCGAGCACGCCCGTGTCCGGGATCGTCCAACTCTCGGGCTCGCCCTTGCCGCCCTTCATACGGCGGACGGTCGGGTTGAGCAGGTCGATCCAGTAGAGGGCCTGCTCTTCGACATGCCACATGACGCTCTCGCCGAGCCGGTCCCGGCTCGGGGCTGCAACTTTGAGATCACCTGCTTTAACCATCCGTAACGTCCCTCACCCGCCAATTGACGGAAGCGAGTTGATCATATCAAGATCGGGCCGGGCAACCGCCAAAAGGCGGGGAGGAGGGTTGATTGGGCGGCAACTCGGTTGCAGTCAGCCTGCGGGGCGTCGCGAAACGCTACGGCGAAGTGGAGGCGGTGAAGCCGCTCGACCTCGATGTGGCGAAAGGCGACTTCCTGGCCATCCTCGGGCCTTCGGGGTGCGGGAAGACGACGCTGCTCCGGATCATCGGCGGTTTCGTTCGGCCCACCTCGGGCACCATCGAGGTCGACGGCGCGGATGTGACGGATCTGCCGCCCGAGCGCCGGCCGACCAACATGGTCTTCCAGGGCTACGGGCTCTTCCCGCACATGACGGTGAAGCAGAACATCGCCTATGGGCTGAAGCTCAGGAAGCTACCGGCTTCGGAGATCGATGCGCGGGTCGCCCGCGTCCTCGCGCTCGTCCGCATGGAAAAGCTCGCCGATCGTTCGAGCCAGGAACTGTCCGGCGGCCAGCAACAGCGCGTGGCGGTCGCCCGTGCGCTCGTCATGGAGCCGCCGGTGCTGCTCCTCGACGAGCCCTTCGCCGCGCTCGACCTGAAACTCCGCCAAGCCATGCAGGAGGAGATGCGGCGAATCCATCGCGAGGTCGGCGGTACGTTCGTATTCGTGACGCACGACCAGGGCGAGGCGCTGGCGCTCGCCAACCGGATCGCCGTCATGAACGAGGGTGCCATCGAGCAGATCGGCACGCCGGAGGAGATTTATCACGCGCCGCGGAGCCGCTTCGTCGCCAACTTCATCGGCGAAGCGAATGTCCTGGAAGGCCAGCGCCGGGACAGCCGCGTGACTGGGCCGGGCGGGTTGTCTGTCGCGAGCCCCGGGCCGGACGGACCCGTCGCTCTCGTCATCCGGCCGGAAGCAGTCCGCTTTGCGGGCAATGGCGGTTACAGCCTCCAGGGCATCGTCGAAGAGGTCAGTTTTCTCGGCTCTCATATCCGCTATGCCGTGGTGCTCCCATCGGGCGAGCGCATCCGGGTGCATCATCCGGGCGGTGACACAGTGAAGCCCGGCGACACGGTTACCATCGGCTGGGCAGCCGAAGCGCTCAAGGTGGTGCAGGCCTAGATTCGCTTACCCGCCGTCACGCCGCCATCGACCATCCACACCGCGCCCGTCGCGAAGGACGCACGCTCCGACGCCGCGAAGGCGACGATCTCGCCGATCTCTTCCGGCCGGGCGACGCGGCGGAGATGGGTGTAGTCAGCCCACTGCTGGAGCGCGGCCGCGCGATCCGGCGCCTTGGCGACGCTCGCCTCCATCATGTCGGTCTGAACCGGACCCGGGGCGATGCAGATCGTCCGCACATCGGGCGCCAGCTCGACGGCGAGCGCCCGCGTCAAACCGGCGAGCGCTCCCTTCGAGGCGCAGTACACCGAGCCACCCGCGAACCCCAGCACACCTGAGTCCGAGCCGACATTGACGACCACTCCCTTTCGGCGTCTGAGCCCATTCAGCAGCGCGCGGGTCAGCAGCCAAGGCGCCGTGACGTTGACCTCGATCGTCTCTCGAAATCCCGCGACGCCGATCGACCCGAGCGCCCGCTCCTTGAAGATGCCGGCTGAGTTCACGAGAACATCGATTTCGCCCGCCTCGGCGGCCAAGCGAAGGACGTCCTCGCGCCGCGACAGCTCGCCGGCAACCCCTGAGATACCCCTGGCCGAACCACCGAGCGCCTGAACGGCGGCCTCGACTTCCGGCCGCCGCCGTCCATGTAGAACGACTTGGAAGCCATCGCGCAGCAATGCCACGGCCGCAGCCCGGCCGATGCCGCGCGTCGAGCCGGTGATGAGAGCGCGTTTTCGGTCACTCACCGTGAAACCTCCGCTTATGCTGGCCGGCACTTTGCCAAATCACAGCCCGCTGGCCTAGAGTGCTTCCGGAAAAGTGCGAAGCGGTTTTCCGATAAGAAGCACGACAAACAAAGGAATTAGGGTGTTGAAGTGATTCAACGAAAAACGGAAACACCCTAGTGTCCCTGCGCCGGAACAGCCTCGCGAAAGAGCCGGATTGAATGTCACAACCCACACCAGCCGACCGCCTGATCGTCGCCCTCGACGTGCCGACAGCTGCCGAGGCGCGCGCGCTCGTCCGGCGCATCGAGCCGGCCGTGTCCTTCTACAAGATCGGCCATGAGCTGCTGTTCGGAGGCGGGCTGGAGTTGGCGCGAGAGCTCAAGCGTGAGGGCAAACGAGTCTTCCTCGACATGAAGCTGCTCGATATCTCGAACACGGTCGAGAAGGCGACGGCGAATGTGGCGCGGCTCAGCGTCGACCTGCTGACCGTGCATGGCCATGATCAGAAAACGCTCAAGGCCGCCGTCACTGGACGTGGCTCCTCATCGCTCAAGCTGCTTTCCGTCACCGTCATGACCCATCTCGACGCCGCCGATCTCCGCGAGCAGGGTATCGCCGAGAGCCCGGCCGAGCTCGTGGTTCGGCGCGCCCGCATGGCCCAAGACTGCGGATTCGACGGGGTCATCGCCTCGGGTGAGGAGGCGGCGCGTATCCGTGCTGCGACGGGACGCGATTTCCTGATCGTCACGCCGGGCATCCGCCCGGCCGGCGATGCCAAAGGCGATCAGACGCGCGTGATGACGCCTTCGGCCGCCCTCAAGGCCGGAGCCGACAAGCTGGTCATCGGCCGCCCGATCACGGCGGCAGCCGATCCTCTTGCCGCGGCGCGCGCGATCCTGGCCGAGATTGCCTCGGTCAGTGATGGAAGAAAATGAAGTAGGCCGGAACGCCGGCATAAGCGAGGAAGGAGGCACCGAGCGCCGCTCTGCCCCACCAGGACGAGTACCGCCGCCACAGCACCACGATCATGATGACGACGATGGCTAGCTCGATGGCCGCGACGATCGCCCCGTAGTGGTTGACGTCCCAATAGGACACCGGCGAGATGAATTTCCAGCCGCTGAACGGCCAGAGATGCGCATGGCCATCCTCGCGGTGCACCGGAAAATCGAAAGCGATGTGGAGGAGTGCCGCCGAGGCGAACACCTTGAGCCAATCGACACGGAGCCACAGGGCTGCGGCGAGGACCGCTGCGTAAATCGGCAGCGAATGCGTCGCGTTCTTCCAGGCCTGCCACGTCGCATCCCAATAGAGGCCATTGGGCATCGGCCACAGATCCGCGTCGCCGAGGCCGATCGCCCAGGCCCAGGCAACCATCACGAACATCGGTACATCGGGCACGAGCGAGCCCGCGATTGCCGCAGCAACGCTCCACGTCCGGCCCGGCCGGGCGAGCGCCGCGGTTCCAATCAGCAGATGGGTCAGTGTATGAATGGGCGAGCCTCGGATTGAGAGTAGACAGCGACCAACTCTCGCATGAAAGGAGCCGCCATGCCAAAAGCCTATTGGATCGCCCGCGTCACCGTCACCAACCCAGATCAATACAAGGGCTATGCCGACATGGCGCCCCTCGCTTTCAAGAAATTCGGCGCCAGGATTCTGGCCCGCGCCGGCCGGCACGATAATCTGGAAGGCGAGGGCCGGCCGCGCAATGTGGTGATCGAGTTCCCGAGCTACGACGACGCCATCGCCTGCTACAAGTCGGCGGAGTATCAGGCGGCGAAGGCGAAGCGGGCGGGCGCGGGTATCGCCGAGATCGTCATCGTCGAGGGCGTGGAGGGGTGAGCGTATCGCGTCCGTCAGGCATTCTGGAAACCGTGCTCTATGCGAGCGATCTCGCGGCGGCGGAAGCGTTCTATTCGGATGTCCTCGGACTCGAGCTCTACGACAGCGCTCCGCCGCGGCAGCTCTTCTATCGCTGCGGCGACGCCATGCTGCTGATCTTCAATCCGGCAGTGACAGGCGTTGCCGGCACCGGTGGCCGGCTGCCAATACCGGCACATGGGGCATCGGGTCCGGGGCACGTCTGCTTCCGGGCGACGGCAGCGGAGATCGACGCGTGGCGGCAACGGTTGGAGGCGAAGGGCGTGGCGATCGAGGCCGATTTCGAGTGGCCTGGCGGCGGACGCTCGCTCTACTTCCGCGATCCCGCCGGCAACTCGCTCGAATTCGCCGAGCCGAGCATTTGGGAGATCGCATGACAGGCAAGCTCACGCGCGGCATGCGGCTGGTGCTGGCCAGCCACAACAAGGGCAAACTTCGCGAGATCGCCGAGTTGCTCGCGCCCTATGGCATCGATGTGGTTTCGGCCGGCGATCTCGGCCTGCCGGAGCCTGACGAGACGGAGGCGACGTTCGCCGGCAATGCGCGGCTGAAATCGGTCGCGGCGGCGATGGCTTCGGGTTTGCCGGCGCTCTCGGATGATTCAGGTCTTGAGGTCGCCACCCTAGATGGCGCGCCCGGCATCTACTCCGCTCGCTGGGCCGGACCCTCGAAGGATTTCGCGTTAGCGATGCGCAAGGTCGAAGAGGCACTGGAGGTGAAAGGCGCTACAGGGCCCGAGGCCCGACGCGCCAACTTCGCCGCCGTGCTCTCCCTCGCCTGGCCGGATGGCTCTTCGCAGGAGTTCGAGGGCAAGGTGTTCGGCACGCTGGTCTGGCCACCACGGGGGACACGTGGCTTCGGCTACGATCCGATGTTCCTGCCCGATGGCTACACCGAGACGTTTGGCGAGATGCCGCCCGAGGCCAAGCACGCCATCTCGCATCGGGCGGTGGCGTTCGCCAAATTCGTCGAGGCGTGTCTTGGCTAGAGCATTTTCCAGCGAAGTGGAACCCGGTTCGCGTCAAGAAACTGCGACCAAGCAAGAACTTGACCCCGGCCACGCCGTCTACGTGCACTGGCCGTTCTGCGCGGCGAAGTGCCCGTACTGCGATTTCAACAGCCATGTACGGCACCACGGCGTCGATGAGGCTTCCTTCGTCGTTGCCCTCACGCGCGAGCTTGCCCACCAGCGGCAGATGTCGCGCGGCGACACGGTGGAGAGCATTTTCTTCGGTGGCGGCACGCCCTCGCTGATGTCGCCGAAGGCCGTCGGCACGATCCTCGAGGCCATCGCGCGCCTCTGGCCCGTCGCCGCCGATGCCGAGATCACGCTGGAAGCCAATCCGTCGAGCGTCGAGGCGGAGCGCTTTGCCGGCTACCGCGCCGCCGGCGTCAATCGCGTCTCGCTCGGCATCCAGGCGCTCAACGACAAGGACCTCAAGTCGCTCGGCCGCCTGCACAACCTCGCCGAGGCGAAGGCCGCGCTCGCCACCGCCTTCAAGACCTTCCATCGCGCCTCGTTCGATTTGATCTACGCGCGGCCTGGACAAACACCCGAGCAATGGCGCGCCGAGCTTACCGAGGCGCTCCGCTTCGGCTCGACGCACCTCTCGCTCTACCAACTCACCATCGAGGAAGGCACGCCCTTCGCCGCGCTCCATTCCGCGGGCAAGCTCGTGACACCACCCGAGACGGACGCCGCCGTGCTCTACGAAATCACGCAGGAGCTGACGGAGGCCGCCGGACTGCCGGCCTACGAAATCTCCAACCACGCCCGCCCCGGCCAGGAATGCCGGCACAATCTCGTCTACTGGCGCTACGGCACCTATGCGGGCGCCGGACCCGGCGCGCATGGCCGGCTGCTCACCCCCGACGGCCGGCGCATTGCCACCTCGACCGAGCGCAATCCCGAGCGCTGGCGTGGTCTCGTCGCGAGCCAAGGCCACGGCATGATCGAGCAGGACGAGGTATCGCCCGGCGAGCAGGCGGATGAAATGCTGATCATGGGGCTGCGCATCGAGGGCGGCGTCTCGCTCGATCGGCTGGAGCGGCTGATCGGGCACACGCTCGACATCGACCGTCTCCGGACGCTCATCGATGCAGGCCTGCTGCAAATCGGCGGGCGGCGCCTATCGGCAACGCCGCTCGGCCGGCCCGTTCTCAACCGGCTCGTGCTCGAAGTGGCGGAGGCGATGCGCCATCGCACTCCCGGCGATACGCCGCAAACTCAAGCCCGGTCGATCCGCACCTGATAGCAGTTGAACTGCGCCGAGCGCGCATGCACATAGGCAATGTCTTTGCGCGCGAGCAGCTCGGCCGCGTAGGCATCCATCTCTCGGACGTCGACGACTTCGCCGACGGCGTAGACGATCCGGTCATTGGCGCTGTAGCCCTTGACCAGCAACCGCTCCCAGCCGAGGAACATGGCCGGCGCCACAGCGACCTCCGGGTGCCGCTCGCAAGGCCCCGCATGCAGGAAGATCGGGCCGGGCTGCGGCGCCGGAAACGGCCGATAGGCCAGGATGAGATAGGGATCGCCCGCCGCGATTTCCGTCAGGCAGTGGCGGCAGGGATTGCCGTCGCCATCCGAGATGTGGCGCTCGGGCGCCTGTCCGTTGGCATCGGGGGCACCGGCCTGATAGGCGCGCGCGTGCTCGGTCGGCATGGCGTGGTAGCGAATCGAGGTCATGAAATTTCTCCGTTTCTGTTTTGGAGAATTATGAGCAATGCCCTCGCACGAAGCGACCCGGAACTTGCTCTCGTGCGGAGCTACTTCACGATGCTCCGCCTGACCGGAAGCGTCTTGACGTTTGCCGCTGGCGCATCAGCGCGGCGCGGTTGGGCGACCGGGCCGAGGCCATCGAGATAGCCGGTGCCGAACCCCTTCTCGTACACCGGAAAGGGAGCCGGCCGGTCGCGAAAGCTCTTCATCATCTGGCCGAGACCGCGCAAGCCATTTTTGCGCGAGCGGCGCACCTGCTCGAGGTCGATCTCGACGGGGATGATCTGCTCGGTCGTGTCGGCCTTGTGCAGCAGACGACCGGATGGATCGTACACTGCGGACTGGCCGTTGCCGCCGGCGCCGAGCCCGTTCACGTCGAACACATAGCATTGCATCATCGCCGAGGTGGCATGGGCGATGGCGAGATCGACGTCGCGATCGATCGTGTGCGTCATAACCGGATGCAGGATAACCTCGACACCCGACGCGCTAAGCTGGCGCGAAGTCTCCGGAAACCAGATGTCGTAGCAGTTCAACACACCGAAACGGCCGACATCCTTGATATCGAACCAGAAAAATTCAGTCCCTGGCTCGACGCCCTGCTCGAGCGGTGTAAAGGGGAACATCTTCCGATAGCGCCCGATCACCTCGCCCTCGGGATCGATGATCGAGGTGGTGTTGTAAACCGCGCCGTCGCGCCGCTCGTACATGGAGCCGTTGAGGAGCCAGATGCGGTGCTTCCTGGCCATCTCTTGGAACGCCTCCTCGGCCGTGCCGGGAAGCGGCTGCGCGTTCTGCAACAGCGGACCAAAACAGGCGAGCTCGGAGAACATCACCATTTGCACCCAGGGATAGAGGTGCATGGTGAGGTCGAGCCGGTGGCGCATCGCCTCGAGGTTGCTCGAGGAGGTTAGCCACATCTGGATGCCGGCGATGGCGAAGGGCGTCATATTGTGTCCGGATGATCAATGCAGAATGCGGGGGCAGCAAAGTCTCGGAAGCGCATGACTTCCCTCAACTCGTCATCCCGGCCAGCTCGCGAAGCGCGCGTGGGCCGGGACCCGCGAGCGTCAGATGCCGAGTGAGGCCTCTCCGCTCGGGGATAGGCCTCTCTCGGCCACAAGCCCACACGGGTCCCGGACCTGCGGGGCTTCACCCCGCGTCCGGGATGACGGGTTGAGAGTGCTCGCGTTTGCCCGGCGCCTGTGACCGCGCGAGGCCGGAAAGTTCCAAACGAAGGCGGCATCATTCAAAGACTCCGGCAAAATCTCGTCAGTCGATTGAAGCGAGGCTTGTTGAACGGGCACGGCCCTGTCAAGGCGACATCCTCGCCGCAAGCGACGGTTCTACCATGCTGTTGCCGCCGGGCCCGTGAAGCCGGCCAGACCGTTTGACGGCGTGGTAAACGGCAAGCTGCATCGCGCATTACCTGTGAACACCGATATAGCGCTCGAGCGGCACTGGGTCGGCAATAAGCTCGGCCGCCTTCGCCTCATGCTGGATGGCGCCCTGCTCCATCAGCAGTACGCGATCGGCTATCCTGAGCGCCGTTTTGACGCGTTGCTCGACCATGAGCACGGCGACACCCTCGGCCTTGAGCCAGAGGATCGTGTCGTTCAAACGCTCCACGATCGCCGGCACGAGGCCCTCGCTCGGCTCGTCGAGCAGGATCAGGCGCGGTTCCGTGCAGAGCGCGCGTGCCATCGCGAGCATCTGCTGCTCGCCGCCAGAGAGCGTGCCGGCCTGTTGCTTCAGGCGATCGCGCAGAACGGGCAGGAGGTCGAGCACGCGCTCGCGCACCCCGGCACCGCTGTTTCGCACGAGCAAGCCCATGGTGAGGTTCTCGTCGACCGTCATGCCGTTGAACAGGCGACGGCCTTGCGGCACGTAGGCGACCCCGCGGTGCGCGACCTCATGGGCATCGAGACCGGCGAGATCCTGGCCGGCAATACGCACAGCGCCGGCGCTCGGCGGCACGAGGCGCAGGATCGCCTTCAAAGCCGTCGTCTTGCCGGCGCCGTTCCGGCCCATGAGCGCGACGATCTCTCCAGCTGCGACGGAGAACGTAACGCCTTTCAGCACCTGGACCGCGCCATATCCGGCATCGATGTGGTCAACCTCCAGCATCACGCCCCCAGATACGCACGTTGCACGGCGGGATGCCGTTCGATCTCGTCCGGGCTTCCCTCAGCGATGACACGACCCTGATCCATGACGGTGATGCGCTCGGAAAGCTCGAGCACGACTTTCAGATTGTGCTCGATGATGAGGACGGTCGCCGTCTCCGCGACCTTGCGGACGAGCGCCATGAAGTCGACGATCTCGGCCGGGGCAAGCCCTTGCGTCGGCTCGTCGAGGATGAGCAGCTCCGGCTCGAGGGCGAGGCCCATGGCCACCTCGAGCAAGCGCTGATGGCCGTAAGGGAGCTCGGCCGCGACGCGATCGGCATGGCCTGCGAGCCCGACACGCGCGAGGCATTCGTCGACCCGCTCCAGAACTCGTGCATCACCGGCGCGCAATTTACCCGCAAAGCCAGTCATCTGCCTGCGCTGCACGGCGAGGCGGACATTCTCCGCCGCCGTCAGCGGTTTGAAAAGGCTCGTCACCTGGAAGGTGTAGACGATGCCGGCCATGACGCGCTCCGGCGCTGACATGCTGGTCACGTCCTCGCCCCTGAAGTTGATCGTGCCGGAGGTCGGAGATACGCGCCCACTGATCATGCCGACCAGCGTCGTCTTGCCGGCCCCGTTCGGGCCGATGATGGCGTGGATCTCGCCTTTCTCCAGAGAGAATTCGACGTCATCCACGGCGAGGAGACCACTGTAGCGGCGCGTCAGCCCCTTGGCCTCGAGCAGTGTCACGGCAGCCATGGCACCCACCGCTGCCGGAGCTTGCCGGCGATCCCCTTCGGCAGCCATAGGGTAAGAGCAATGAGCGCGAGGCCGACGAGCAGCAGATAGCTCGACGTGAAGGACGAGGCGATGTCGACGAGATAGAACATGAAGCCCGTGCCGATGAGCGGTCCGAGCGTCGTGCCGGGGCCGCCGAGCAACGTCCAGAGCAGCGGCAATGTCGAGTTCTGCAAGGACGCCATTGATGTGCCGACGTAGCCGAAGAGCAACGCGTAGAGCGCGCCTGACAAACCGGCGAGGCCGCCCGAGACGATGATCGCAAACACGCGGTAGTGCGCGGTTTCGTAGCCGAGCATGCGCGCGCGCGGCTCGTTCTCGCGAATGGCGACGAGCACGCGGCCGAGCGGCGAGCGCACCAACAGCAGGCTCAGCAGCAGGGCGAAAGCGAAGGCGAGCCAAGCCAGGTTGTATTTCACCGATGGATCGGCGATCGACCAGTCGAAGGCGACCGGCGGCAGATCGGCGATGACGATGCCGTTGTCGCCGAGCGTCAGATCCTTGAAGTATTGCGCCGTCAGCTGAAAGGCTTGTGCCAGCATCAGCGTGACGATGAGGAAGGCGACGCCCGTCGTACGCATGAGGACAACAGCTGCCAGAGCGGAAACCGCAAGCCCAGTGACAATGCCCGCCGCCAGCGCAGCCAGTGGCCCCCAGCCGAGCCAATGCACGGTCAGTCCGACACCGTAGGCCCCCGCGGCGAAAAACATGGCGTGTCCGAGGCTCAAGAGACCCGTGTAGCCCAGCAGGACATTGTAGCCGATCGCCAGCACCGCATAGACCATGATGCGCGCAACATTCGTGTGGTGATAGGCGGGCAAGACGAGTTGCAGGAGGAGCAGCGTGGCCAGCACGGCCAGATGCAGAATTAGCGCGCGATCGGATGTGGGGCGGCTCACCGGTCGCCCTCGCCTGCGAGGCCACCCGGCCGGACGACGAGCACGAGCGCGACCAGCAGCGTCGCCACGATCTTCGACAGCGTCGGCGAGAACAGCACGGAGATCATACCCTCGCCGATGCCAATGACGGCGGCCGCGATCATGGTACCGCGCAGGTTTCCGAGGCCGCCGACGATGACGACGATGAAGGCGAGCAGCAGGAATTCGCCACCCATCAGATAGTAGGCCTGCCGGATCGGCACGATGAGCACGCCGGCGATGGCCGCCAGCATGGCACCGGCAGCGAACACGATGGCATACACCCGGTGCACCGGAACGCCATAGGCTTGGGCAATCTCGCCATCCATCTGTGTCGCGCGCATGTAGAGGCCGATGCGCGTCTTGGCCAGCGCCCACCAGGTGAGGCCGAGCAGCACCAGCGAAGCCGCGATGACGATGAGCTTGTAGCCGGAATAGCCGAACCAGGGGAATTGCACGCGAAAGTAAATCGGCGCCTCGACCGGCTTGGCATCCGGCCCGAAGGTCATCAGCACCGCTTGCTGTGCGACGAAAAGCAGCCCCATGGTGGCAACGATGGTGCGTTCCGGATCGTAGCCGACACGGCGGAGCACGAGATAATCGGCGGCGACCGCCATGCCGCCGACGAGGAGCGGCGCCACGATGAGCGCGACCAAGAATCCGACGAGCGGCCCGCCGCCCACCATCTGCGCCGTCGCCCAGGCGAGGATCGCGCCTAGCATCACCTGCTCGCCATGGGCGATGTTGATGACACGCATGACGCCGAAGACGAGCGAGAGGCCGAGCGCCGTCAGCGCCAGCACCGACGCGCCGACCGCGCCCTCGAGCAGTGCCAGGATGATCTGGGACAACGTCATGATGTGGTGATGCAATCGAACGTCTGCACAGGCTGGTTCCCCTTCCTCAGTGCACAGTGCCGTGAGCCGGGGTGAGGTGACAAGCGGGGTCAGGCCGGCCAGCGATCCTCGATCCAGCGCGTCAATCCCGCTTCGTCGATTTCGCCGGCGGCAAGGCCGATGATGGCGAGGGTAGCTTCGGAGGATTCCGGTGTGAAGGGAACGTCATTGAGGCGCAAGAAAACGACCATGGCCGCAAATGACGCTCGCTTGTTGCCATCCGCGAACGGATGGTTCTTGGCAATACCGAACGCATAGCTTGCAGCTAAGGCCGCGAGACTACTCTCGCCATAGCTCCAGCGGTTCCGGGCTCTGGCCGCAGCCGACTCCAGCATGGCATGGTCGCGTAAGCCCGGCAGGCCACCGAACATTTCCGACTGCTCATCGTGCAGAATGACGATATCATCGGCCGTGAGCCAGATTGGCTCCACATTCACTTGGCGAGCGCCTTGAAGGTATCCTGGTACTCGGCGAAAACCTCACGGCCGATCTTTTTGACCCGGTCGCAATGTGTATCGGCCGGCGTCAGGACCAAACGGCCATCAGGAAGCTCCGAAAGCGTGACCTCGACCCCGGGCGTTAGCCCAAGCCGTTTTGCCAACTCGCCGGGCAACACGACTGCCACGGCATCGCCAACTTGCTTGAGTTCGATGTTCATTTTCGGCACCGAGGTTTGACTCTGAGCGATACATAGCATGAAAGCTGAGCCATCTCCATGTTGACGTCTATACTCGACGGCGCAGAGCGCTTTGACGCTTTCCTCGGAGCCGCGTGCCTCGCCACCTTGGCCAAGCTGTCGCGCGCCGGGGGCACGGCTGACGGGCGATCCAGGCCTGCTCGAACTCGCAGGGACCGGTTCGATCCTCCAGTCCATGGCAGCGCAGTCGCTTGGGTCCGGCGCCACGGCCGTCCGCGCCGTTCTCTTCGACAAGCGCGCGGACCGGAACTGGTCTGTCGGCTGGCACCAGGACCGGACGATTGTCGTCGAGGAGCGGCGCGAGACCGAAGGTTTCGGCAAATGGCCGGTGAAGGCCGGGCTACTCCATGTCGAGCCGCCCGATCATGTCCTGGCCGGTATGCTGACGCTGCGCGCCCATCTCGACGACTGCGACGCCGGGAATGCGCCACTCCTCGTCTCGCCGGGCACCCACCGGCTCGGCCGCGTGCCGGAGGCAAACCCTCAAGGCGATCGTCACGCGGCATGGCATCGCCACCTGTCTTGCGGTGGCAGGCGATGTCTGGGTCTACAGCACACCGATCCTGCACACCTCGGATCCGGCGGCCAACCCGAGGCGCCGGCGCGTGCTGCAGGTGGATTTCGCGGCGAGTGAACTGCCCGGCGGGTTAACGTGGCGGGGGATCGCGCAATTGATCTCATCGTGGGCCGGCTAATGCAGAGGGGCGACCGCTGGGTCGCCCCTGCCAGAATGTGTCGTTGCGACAACCGCCTACAGCGCCTGCGCCGAATAATCCGCCTTCGTCTCGTACATAGACTCTTCCGGCTTCGTCGTATGCACGACGGTGAGCTTGCCGCCCTCGACCTTGGAGATGAACTGGCGGCCGAAGGCCTGGTGGGCCTTGCCCACGAACATCTTCGTACCCTGCGGATAGGCGTTGCTCTCGTCGAGCGAGGTCATGGCCTCGACCGCCTCGATGAACTTCGCCTTGTCGGCCGGGCCTTGGTAGCCCGAGGCTTCGACGCCCTGCTTGATGGTGTGGAGCGTCTCCCAGCAGCCGAACATGTGCGATGAGGTGGCGATATCGCTCGCCTTCTCAACCGAGGCGCCATTGTCGTCGATGCCGACGGCGGCGCGATAGGCCTTGTTGAAGTCAGTGTTGATGCCGGCCGAGAAGCGCGGATAGGACTCCCAGATATGCGAGCCCTCGAGGAACTCCAGACCCGGCGATGTGAGATCGACGGCTTCGAGCGAATCGATGAAGCCGAACAGCTTCGGCCCCTTGCCGCCGAAGAACTCGCCGAGCTCGCGCACGAAGGTCAGCACGCCCGGGCCAACCATGATGTGATAGATCGCCTCGGTGCCGGCCGGGATCTGCGAGAAGTATTTCGTGAAGGTCGTCTCGGTCGGCGGGATGGCGATCGCCGCATCGACGGTGGCGCCGAGCCCCTTCGCCAGCTCCGTGAAGGTGTCACGGTGCTCGTAGCCGAACACGTAGTCCGGCACGAACATGGTGATCTTCTTGCCGGCATTGGCGACGATCCAGGGCGCCACGGCCTGGATCTGGCTGCGCACGTTCGTCAGGCCCGTCTGGAAGGTGTAGCGGTTGAAAGCGCCGGCCGCGAGGTCGGAGGATTCGCTGACGATGAACAGCGGCAGCTTCAGCTCACCCGCGCGCGGAACCGTCGCGCCGACGACGTGGCTGAACAGCGGTCCGAAGGCGAAATCGACCTTGTGCTGATTGGCGAATTTCTCGACCACCTCGGAGCCGCGCTTGGGGTCCGTCGCATCGTCCTCGACGATGAGCTCGACCGGCCGTCCGGCAATACCGCCCGCATCGTTGATGGACTTGACCGCGGCCTCGCTCACTTTCTGATACCAGTAGCCGTAAGAAGCGCCGATACCGGTCAGATGCGCCTGGAGGCCGATCTTCAGGGGCTCGCCCGCCGCGCGGGCCGGGAACGACAGGCCTTTGGTCAGCAGGCCTGCGCCGATCGCGCCGGCGCCCGCCAGCACGCCACGGCGGCTGACGGCAAGTTTCGTCTTGTTGCGGTTTGTCATGCTTGCTCCTCCCAGTCCCGGGGCGTTGCGCGCCCCGGTTGATGATGGGTGCATTGACGGGCCAAGATAGGCCCAAGTCAATAGACTCGCGGGCTCCGATGATCCTGGCATCCCTTTCCACGCGCGGCCGGTTGCGGGCGATCCGATGGCTCGCCGGACTGGCACTCCAGATCGCGGTCTGCGCTGGAGCCAGCGATGCCCTCGCGCATGCGAGCGAGCGCGGACATGTGCTGCTGCTGCCGACGCGTCTCTACATTGCGGGCGGAGCGCTGGCGGTCGCGGCGTCGTTCGTGGTGCTATGGCTCGGCGGAGTGTTGGTGCGGAGGTCGCCGCCGAAGCTCGAGCTGGCGGCGCTCGCCTTGCCGCGTTGGCTGCCGGTTCTGACGAGCCTCGTCTGCGCTGCGCTGCTGGGTGTGCTTCTCGTGGCGGCCTACACGGGCGCGCCGGATCCGATCCGCAATCCGCTGCCGGGATTCATCTGGGGCCTGTGGTGGATCGGGCTGACCTTTCTCACCGGCCTCATCGGCAATCCCTGGCCGGTGATCAATCCGTGGTCGGGGCCGGCTTCGATTTTGCGACGCGCGATCGGAACTGCGGACGACCGGCCGCTTTTCGTTCTGCCCGAGCGCCTCGGCCAATGGCCGGCCGTCGCGCTGTTCCTCGCCTTCGCCTGGCTCGAGCTCGTCGATCCGAAGGCCGAGGACCCGCGGCATCTGGCCAATGCCGTCATCGCCTACTCGGCGCTGACCATCGGCGGCATGGTCCTCTTTGGCGCCGAGATTTGGACGCGCCGGGTGGAGTGCTTCTCGATTTTCTTCCGGATGATCGGCGCGCTGGCGCCGCTGCAATGGCGGGACATCGATGGCCGCCTCACGCTCCGCCTCGGTATGCCAGGACACGCGCTCGGACAGCTCGACTTGTCGCCGCCGGGCGCGGTCGCCTTCGTTCTGGTCGCGCTGTCCACCGTCTCCTTCGACGGCGTCATGCGGACCTTCACCTGGCTCGGGCTCGTCGGCGTCAACCCACTCGAGTTCCCGGGGCGCTCGGCGATGGTTGGCATCAATACCATCGGGCTCGCCGGCTTCGCCGTACTCTTCCTCGCCGTTTACTCGGTCGTGACCACGGTTGGCTCGCTCGGGAACGGGAAACTCGTAGGCTGGGCTGAGCCCGCGAAGCCCAGCGCCCCAACTGCCGTTGCTGGGCTTCGGGCCGCGATGCGGCCCTCAGCGCCAGCCTTCGCCGCCTCGATTGTTCCGATTGCTTTCGGCTATCATCTGGCGCACTACCTTCCCGCCCTACCGCTCGAGGCGCTCAACGCGCTGAAGGCGATGTCCGATCCGTTCGCGACGGGCATGGACCTGCTCGGGCTCGCAGGCTTCGAGCCGCCCCAGAGCCTCACGGCCGGCCACGTCGCCGCAACCTTCGTCTACCGGCTCCAGACCGCCATTATCGTCACCGCACATGTTATGGCGGTGTTCATCGCGCATGGCATTGCGACGCGCCTCGCTGGCGACAAGGCAAGCGCGCTCCGTCTCGAGCTGCCGCTGACGCTGTTGATGATCGGCTATACGGTGCTGGGACTCTGGCTGTTGTCGACGCCGGTCATTGGCTAGAGTGCTTCCGGAAAAGTGCGAAGCGGTTTTCCGATGAGAAGCACGACAAGCTAGGATCTTAGGGTGTTGGAGTGATTGAGCCAATCACGGAAACACCCTAAGTACACCGTGCCCGCGCATGGCGACGAAACCGTTGTCGTCCTCCGCCCAGACCTCGACCGCCGGCTCACCGGGAACACGCGCCCCCGCAATCACCATCCGACGGCCGCAGATGAGCGGCCGCAGCGCCCGATAGTCGAAGCGGGCCAAGCGCTCGCCCGGCAGCGACCGGCGGAGAGAATCGAGCAGCAGCGTGCAGGTGAGCGGCCCGTGCACGAGCAATCCTGGATAGCCCTCGACCTCTGTCGCATAGCGCCAATCATAGTGGATGCGATGCGGATTGTAGGTCAGCGCCGAGTAACAGAACAGCAGCACCTCGTCGGGCACGAGCTCGCGGCGCCATTGGGGGCCAAGCGACGGCCGCTCGCCCTCGGCTGCGCCTGAGGTGCGGGTGGGTTGCCGGAACACGATGTCCTGCCGCTCACGCACGCTGAGTCCATCCGCGGTGCTCAGGTCGTGCTCGATGCTCGCCAACACCAGCGGCCCGGTGCGTCCCGCCTTCTCGGTGATCGCCGTGACCGTCGAGCGCCGCGTGACACTTTCCCCGATCCGGATCGGCCGCTCGAATTCGAACGACCCACCGGCCCACATGCGTGCGAGGCCCGGGAACGGTGGCAGCAAGCCTTCCGATGATCCGCGCCCGTCGGCGGACACGAGCGAGGCGCGCGGTGCGGTGTGGAAGTAGAGCCAGTGCCACGCGTGAGGCAGCGCGTCGCCCAGCGCGAAGGGCGGATCGGCGCAGTCGAGTGCGGCGGTGAGCCGGTCGGCGGGGCCCGGATCGATCAGCGCAGTCGCGGATTGCGTGCGTCCGATGGCGGAGGCGTTGGTCATGGCTGGGCTCCGACTCGTAATCGCTCGCCAGCATAGACGCACAGCTGCCCGTCAGCCATCATGCGCGCCAGCATTCTCACCGTTGTGTCGAGCGCTTCCCATGCTGATCGGTATCTTCACCTTCTACATCCCTTACGCGGTCGACGCGGCGGCCGAGCGCATCGCTAAGCTCGGATTCGACTGCGTGCAGCTCAACATGGCGGCGCCGGACTGGGAGCTTACGGCCACAACGACGGCGGCCGAGTGCCGGCGCGTCCGCGAGGCCTTCACGAGTCGGGGCTTGAGCATCGCGGCGCTCGCCGGCTATCGGAACCCGATCGCCTTCGATGCGGCCAAGCAGCGGGAGAACCTCGACTACCTGAAGCTGATGCTGGAACGCGCCCACGACCTCGGCTCGCCGCTCGTCTGCACCGAGGCCGGCAGCCGGCACCCGGTGGACGACTGGGCGCCAACCCTGGAAAACGAGACGCCCGAGGCCATGGCACTGCTGATCGACCGCGTGGGCGCGCTTGCCGAGGTCGCACGCCGCAACGGCGCGGTCATCGTCATCGAGCCCGCAGTCGGCACCGTGCTCGACACACCGGCGAAGCTGGAAACCTTGAGCAAAGCCGTATCCAGTTCAGGCCTCGGTTTCCTCGCCGATTGGGCGAACCTGCTCGATGCCTCGAACTTCGACCGGGCGAACGAGGTGCTCGCATCCATGACCGGCTCCTGGACGAAGCGGATCGCGCTCGCCCATCTCAAGGACGTCTGCCGCCTCGGGTCTGTCCCGCGCGAGCGCCACCATCACGTCGCCGACGCGGCGCTCTACGGCAACATGGAGTATCCGGCACCCGGCCGTGGCGACCTCGAGCTTTCGCGCTATGTCCGGCATTTGAAGGCTCTCGGCTATCGGGGCCCGATGATCATCGAGCATGTCGCCGAGGAGGATGTGCCGGAAGCCATCGAGGCGACGCGCCGGGCCATGTCCCGCACCTGATCGGCCATCGAGTCTGATGTTCCTCTCCCGCACGGCAGGGCAATCGCATATGACGTTGTTGTAGCGACCATAGGTTCATCGCGTACCTTCCTCCCCCTTCTTATGGGGGAGGACTGTTCGCCTTGGGATTAGCGTCAGCTAAACCCTTAGGCGAACATAGGTGGGGGTGCTCGTCCGGCGGACTTCGTGCTCTCGACCGTCCGGCTCCAAGTGCCCACACACTTCGCCGCACGATCATTTGCTTAGCGATGACAACGGCATCGCTGATGTATGGTGCGAGTGACTGGCGGCTCGCCACACCTTGCAGCGCCGAACCAGCACCCCCACCTTGGCGCGTCTAAGCCCAAGGCGCGCGGTCCTCCCCCATAAAAAGGGGGACGAAAGGGGGCGGTGACCTCTCGGACCACATGAGATCGCCATATGCGGTTCTCCTCCCCCGCACGGAGGATTTGTTTACGATTTATTATCCAACATCTTCGGAACATCGGCGGAAAACCCGCGAATTCTCGCCATTTACTGATCCGCGTTCCTCCGGGAACTGCCGAAATCTCCGGACTGTCCCATTCTCCCTCGCATCGACGGCAACCAATGCCGCGCAGCAAAACCAGGGAGAACGATCATGGCTTACCTCAGCGACCTGCACGTGATTCTCGGTATTACATTCGACTTCAACGCGCCGGAGCTCGTCACCGGCACGGCGACGGACGACACCATCAACATCTACGCCGGCGACAATACGGTCGTCGCCATGGGCGGCAACGATTACATCTTCGACGTTCGTGCCTACAATGGCGGTTATTCCGGCATGGACAGGGTATTCGGCGGCGAGGGCGACGATCTCATCGTCACCAGCCTCGACGGTGCCGGCAACGAGTACTACGGCGAGGCCGGCATCGACACGCTCAACTGCATCCCGAACGGCAACGGCGTCTACGTCGACCTCGCGCTCGGCATTGCCCGCGATCGCGCGTCGCTCGCGACCTCCCTCATCAATGGCATCGAGAATGCCGTCGGCACGGGCATGTCCGACTATCTCTACGGCGATGCACTCGCCAACCGCCTCACCGGCTACAACGGCGACGATCTCCTGCGCGGTCAAGCCGGAAGCGACACGCTCTATGGCGATCGCGGTCGTGACGTTCTGTTCGGCGGCACGCAAGGCGACATGCTCAATGGCGGCGAAGATGCCGACATCCTTTATGGCGAAGCTGGCCTCGACACCCTGAACGGCGAGAAGGGCACCGACATTCTCGTCGGCGGCACCGGCAAGGACACGCTGATCGGTGGCCTCAACGCCGACAAGTTCGCCTACCGGGCGCTCAACGAATCTGGCCTCACCGCCGCGACCCAGGACCTCATCGCCGATTTCGTCCACCTGCAGGACAAGATCGATGTCCGCGACATCGACGCCAAGGCGACGGTGGCCGGCAACCAGGCCTTCACCTTCATCGGCAATGCCGCCTTCTCGGCCGCCGGTCAGGTGCGGTTCACGCTCGATGCGGCGACGCAGGACACCATCGCTCTCTTCAACACCGACAACGATGCGGCGGCCGAGATGTCGATCCGGATCGACCCCCTGGTGGCGCTGACGGCGGCGGATTTCATTCTGTAGCCGGCGGTCCATCGCAAGAAACGAAAATGGCCGGTGCGCAAACACCGGCCATCTCGCTTTGAAGGTCCGAGACCCGTCGCCTACTTCATCATCTCATCGACGATGTTGACCGGGATCATGACGATCCCCTCGACCGCTGCGGCCACGTCACCGATCGGATCGGGTTCGGCGGCGATTGCGGGACTGGCGACGGCCAGGAGTGCCACGGCAAGAACGAGCTTCTTCATGGGAATCCCCCTCGTGAAGTTGAAGCGCCAGCCAGTTTAGCACATTCAAGACCTTCTCCGGTGATGAGCCGGGGGCACACTGGAGCATTTTCCGACGAAGTGGCATTCCGGTTCGTCGTGTGAAATGCGACCAAGCAAACAGAGCATTTTCCGACGAAGTGGCATTCCGGTTCGTCGACGGAAATGCGACCAATCAGGAAGCTTGAGCCAAACTTCTCTCTCGTATCCCCCTGGGCAGATGCCTTGCCGCGCCGGGTATCGCATGCCAGTCTTCCGGTGTTGCATATGCGTGATCGAAGAGGTGGCGGGCGGGCTGATGGAGACTGGGAGCCAATCCTGCGAGGCGGGCCGGGAGCCACTGGTGCTGGCCGCGGCGGCCACCGGAATTGTCCCGGCCATCGAGCGCGATGGCGGCGATGTCGACCGCATCTTCGGGCGCGCCGGACTTGCGCCCGCGATGGCCGGCTCGCCGACGCTGCGTTTGAGCCTTTCGAGTTATTGCCGGCTGTTCGAGGAGTCAGCCCGTGAGACCGGCAACGATAATTTCGGCCTCTGGTTCGGCCACCAGTTCAAACCGCAGGATCTGGGGCTTTGGGGCTATGCCGCCCTGTCTTCCGCGACCCTTGGCGATGCGCTTCACACGCTCGTCGAGCTGTTCCCGTTGCACCAGGACAAGAGCCGGATGCGGCTCGTCGATGACGAGAGCGGGCTCGTCCGCCTCGAGTACCGCATCGAAGCGGCCGATATCGGCGCGTGCCGCCAGGACGCGGAGCTCTCGCTCGGCATGTTCCAGAACGTCATGCGAGAAGGCCTCGGCACCTGGACCGCCATCGAGGAGGTGCACTTCGAGCACGCGCGGCCCGAGGAGTGGCGCCCGCACCGGCAGGCCTTCGGTGCGCCGGTCTACTTCTCGCAGCCGGTCAATGCGCTGCTGTTCCGCCGCGACGGATTGTCGAAAACGATGCCGAGGCGCGATCCCAAGCTCCGCGAAGTGATGCGAACTTGCCTCGAGCGGCTGGCAGGCGGGGCCGCGCTGAAGGAAACTTTGCACGATCGCATCCGGCTCGCCATCCGGTCGGCGCTGGCCGATGGCACGCCGGTGCTGGAGGAGATCGCGGCAGCTCTCCGCGTCACGCCCGGCGCGGTGCAGCGTGAGGTCGCGACGTCCGGCCTCGTCTTCAAGGAGTTGGTCGAGGACACACGCCGCACGCTCACACTCGACTATCTGAAGCGTCGCGACCTACCGCTGACGGAGGTTGCCCTGCTCGTCGGCTATTCCGAGCTGTCGGCGTTGAGCCGGGCCGTGAAGCGCTGGACCGGCCAGTCCCCCCGCGTCTACCGGCGGCGGATGCTCGGCTGATGACCACGCCGCGAACAATCTGGACCCCGCCCGGCGCGCATCGCGTCATGCCGTGGAAGAACGGGCTTGGCGAGACGCTGGAGGTGGCGCGTTCGCCGGAGGGCCAATCCCTCGACGCCTTCGATTGGCGCGTCAGCGTCGCGCCGGTCGTGGCGGACGGCGCTTTCTCGGTTTTTCCCGGCATCGAGCGGACCATCGCCGTGATCGAGGGTGCGGGGATGGAGCTGACATTGGCGGGTGGGGCGCGGCAAACCCTCAAACCCGGCATGCCCTTCACCTATGACGGCGGTCTTGCCATCGAAGGGCGCCTTATCGACGGCCCTGTCCGGGACTTTAACGTCACGGCCCGGCGCGGAAAGTTCGCGGGATCGCTCATTCTGGCCGAGGGCGCTGTCGCGCTATCCGGCGGCGCGGGCGTCACGCTCATCGCCTATGCGCTGTCGGGCGCGTGGCAGGCGATGCTGGATGGCGAAACCGGTCGTCTCGTGGCTGGAGCCTCACTGAGGTCGGCTGTGGGAATGGTTCGCCTGGAGCCTGCCGTGCCGGATGC
>JANNSX010000263.1:0-3032 GCA_031403155.1 Hyphomicrobiaceae bacterium | reverse complement strand
CCTGGCTCGACGCGGCCGGCCGCACCTTCACGCTCTCCTGGGCTGACGTGAAGGACTGGGCCGGCCAGCGCGCGCAATCGGGCCTCATCGCGCCCAAGGGCTTCCCGCGCTCGAACCAGTTCGGTCCGGCGTTCGAGTAAGGCGGTCGAGCACTGGGGTCGCATGCTGGCGGCGCATGCGCCCCCTGCGCTGTGCAACACTTGATCGGCTAGCGTGGTTGAGCGCATAGCTCGCCGCGATCATGACCGAGACCACCCGACAACGACCGGCGGCGAGCGCCGACACGCGCCAGGCGCTCGTCATGGCGGTTGGTATTTACACGTTCTGGGGCGTTATCGTTGGCTACTTCAAGCTGCTGAGCAACGTGCCTGTCACCGAGATCATTGCCCATCGCGCGATCTGGTCCTTCGCACTCGTGGCTCTCATATTGGTCTTCCGCCGCGAGCTGGAGCGCTTGCCGGCCAAGTGGATGCCGGTTGGCCGAAAGAAAGCGCTCAAAGCCAATAACTTAGACCGGCTTTCCGACAGCCAAGGATCGGAAAGCGGTCTAAGGGCGTTGCCTGCGATCCTCGCCGACCGTGGAGCGCTCCTTCGCCTCATCGCCTCGGCGGCGCTCCTTTATCTCAATTGGGGCGTCTTCGTTTACGCGGTCAGCGCGGGACGCGTGCTCGACTCGAGCTTCGCCTACTTCATCAATCCGATCCTGTCGGTGCTGCTGGGGCTCGTGCTCCTCGGCGAGCGGATGTCGCGCGCGCAGTGGGCGGGCGTCGGCCTCGTCGTCCTCGCGATTTTCGCGCAAGGCGCCTTGCTCGGCCGCTTTCCCTGGCTCTCGCTCATCATGGCCGCGACCTTTGCAGCCTACGGCTTCGTCAAGAAGCAGACGCCGGTGCCCGCTGTTCAAGGCATGCTGATCGAGACTGCCTTCTCGCTCGTCATCGCTGTGCCCTACATCCTCTATGTCTGGTCGCAAGGCACCGGCCATGCCTTCACGGATGCGCGAACGCTCGGCCTCTTGATGCTCGCCGGGCCGATCACCGTTGTGCCGCTCATCATCTTTGCGACGGTGGCTCAGCGGCTTCCGCTCGTCACCCTCGGCCTCCTGCAGTACATCGTGCCGACCGGGCATTTCCTGATGGCGATTTGGGCCTTCGGCGAGCCGCTTTCGCTCGCCAAGCTCGCGACCTTCGTGCTGGCCTGGATCGGGCTCGCCGTGGTGACGGTCGACGCCGCGATGGGGGAACGGCGAGGCTGAGGGGCCGCACTCTTGAAGCCGTCAAGTTGTCGCATCTCTGCCGTCAAGTTCGCACAATCGGCGTCTAGGCCTGCATCACGAGCGGGTTTGGTGCTTGGCCCATTGTGGCCGCGGCAACAGGCCAGCGAAGTGGGGTGACGGGTACGCGGGTTGGCCTGAAGCGGCGACCATCGAAACGCATTCTGGTGACGGCTGGAGCCACAGAGACGCCGAACGCGCTTCTCGAGCAGCTTTCCCCCGAAGGCATCATGGTGCTGCCGATAGGCGCAACGGACGCGGACCAGCACATCCACCGGCTGACGAAACGGGGTGGAGTGGTCGATGACGAGCGGCTCTTGGCAGTGCGCTTCGTGCCTTTGCAAACGGGCAGCGAGCGCTGATCGATCTCGACACCGAACTCGTCCCTTACGTGTGCTCCCTACGTCGGTGAAGCGCACGTCCGTTCATCCCTCCTTAACCTTTATGGACTTCTAATGAGCGAGGTCGCGAGGTTCATGTCGATGGGTAGTACCGTGCGTCTAATCGCATTCGCCTGGCCCCACACCGCCCGCATCGGGCTTGTGGCGCCGATCCTTCTTACCGCCACGCTTGCGGGCTGCAGCTCGGACGTGTCGCGGTTCGACTTTCCCGCTTTCGGATTGACGAACTCGACGACGCCGGTGCCGAGCACACCCGTTGGCGCGCAGGCGCCTGCCGCGCCTTCGAACGATCCCTATGCGTCGGGCGAGGACGGCTACAACTATCGCGGTCCAACCGTGTTCGACGGCAGCAGTGCTGCTCCCGCAACCGGCGGCGGCTACGATACCTATCAGGGTGGGCCGTATAGCGGATCGCCGTCTCGCAATGTCGAGATGGCGCGATTGCCGGACGTTCCTGCTGGCCAGACGGGCACCGATGGCGGCTACGGGGATGCTGGCGGCTACGACACCAGCGACTCGTCCTCCGGCGGCGGCTACGAGATGGCGGACAACGGCAAGACCGTCATCGCGCGCCCTGGCGACAGCCTCTACAAGATCGCCCGCGACTTCAACGTCTCCATGACCGAGCTGATGCGGGTCAACGGCATGCCGAGCCCGTCGATCCGGCCGGGTCAGCGCATCAAGATTCCGTCGTCTGCCTCGAAGCAGACGGCGCGCAACCTCTACAAGTCGTCAAAGAAACCGGCTCGTGCCACGCGCGCGCCGGAGGCCGAGTACAGTGCGGCTAGTGACGGCGAGACCTATCGGGTTCAAAGTGGTGACAGTCTCTACGGCATCGCCCGGCGCTTCAATGTTCGCGCCGAGGATCTGGCCGATGCCAATGGCATTGATGATCCCGCCAAGCTGAAGCTCGGCCAGGAGCTCCGCATTCCCGGCGGCTCGGGCGGCGCAATCACGGCCGATGCCGAGGAGCCTGCGCCGAGGAAGCGGATTGCCGCCGTGCGCAAGACCGAGACGGTCACCGATGACAACGATGGCGGTTCGGACACCTCCTACAGCGATCAGGATCAGGGCTACGAACCCGAGGCCGCCACTCCGTCGTCCTCGGACGAGAGCACCGACGATGGCCAGGGCTCGACGGATGAGGTCGCGGCCAAGAGCACCGACGAGGACAGCGAGCCCGAGGCGCGCACCGATCAGGCCTTCCGCTGGCCGGTCAAGGGCCGCATCATCGCCAAGTACGGCGACAACCTCGACAGCGGCCGTAACGATGGCATCAACGTCGCCGTGCCGCTCGGCACCGATGTGAAGGCGGCCGAGAACGGGGTCGTCGCCTATGCAGGCGATGAGCTCAAAGGCTA
>JANNSX010000262.1:0-2942 GCA_031403155.1 Hyphomicrobiaceae bacterium | reverse complement strand
CCGGCACCCTCTCCCCAAAGGAGAGGGCCGAATATTGGCCCGCTTCGCCCGGATTGGTAAGGCGCTTGAGGGTCGATCGGAACTTGTGACCGCTGGCATCACGCCGGCTTGTAGCTCGCGGGCTTCAGAGCGACGAGCGCGCGTGTGATGGGGCCCGCTTTGCGTCCGAGGTGATCCAGCCGATCCTGCCGCTCGATCGCCGCGCGCACTACGTGCGCTCCGAGGTAACGGAACGGCTCGGGCGGAAAGCCGCGGGCTGGCGGCCGGACGAGCGCGGCGGTGGACCATTCATCCTTTGCATCCAGTGCAAGCGAAGCCAGCATTCTTGCTCCCATCCGCGACAACACCACGCCCGAGCCCG
Source organism: Hyphomicrobiaceae bacterium (assembly GCA_031403155.1). Lineage (GTDB taxonomy): Bacteria > Pseudomonadota > Alphaproteobacteria > Rhizobiales > Hyphomicrobiaceae > JANNSX01. Next base: position 2,581 of record JANNSX010000262.1, on the reverse strand, counting down.
AATAGCCGAAGCCATAGAGAATATCCGCATGACCAGGCAGGCGGCCGAACATCGGCAAGCCGTCCTTCGAGCGATCGATCGGCCCGGCCCAGGTGCCGGCGACCGGTAAATCAGCGAGTTTCGGCTGGAACTGCCTGAGCACACCGCGCAACTCGGCGAGCGGCCGCCGCGGACCTTTTCGCGCTGCATCGATCCGGTCGCCGTAGGGCAGCCGGCCGCCCGATCTCGTGATACCGATCCGGCCGTCCACCGTCGTCCGGCAGCTCGCGATGAAGACACGTGAGTCAACCATGGCGGGTACTTCCGTGAAGCCCGCCGCTGCGATCGCCTCGGGCGCCGGTTCGGTGACGAGGCCGTCGGTGCACATGATCATCGCGGCCGGCGCCAATTCCGGGATGGACATCGACCACGCATAGGTGGCAAGGATAACCTTGCGGGCGGTAATCGTTCCCGTTGGCGTCACGACCGATGGCGGCTTGCCACGGCCAAGCCGCGTCATCCGCGTTCCCTCGTGGATCACAACGCCCTTTTCGAGCGCAACGCGCCGGAGGCCTCGCGCCAGACGGGCCGGTTGGATCAGCGCGTTCGAGCGGTCGCGCACCCCGGCGACGAAGGCGGGGCTGCCGGTCATCTGCTCGATGTCGTTGCCCGTCAGCACGTCGTAGAGATCGACATTGTGCTTCACCAAGGCATCGATGGCGGCATGCCAATGACCGGACTGTGCTTCGCAAGTCGCCCCCCAGATCGAGCCGCCGCCCTGCCAGGCGATGTCGATGCGATTGGCTTCGGCGAACCGGCGGATGTCCTCGATTGTCCCGGTCGAGGCGTGGCACAGCCTCAACGCTTCCTCGGTGCCAGCGAGCCGCTCCAGCATGCTGAAGCCCACCCAGAGCGACACCAGCATGCCGGCATTGGCGCCGCTCGCGCCCGCCCCGCAGATGTCCTTCTCGATCACGATGATGTCGAGCGAAGGATCGCGAGACTTGAGTTCGATTGCCGTCCACAGGCCCGTATAGCCGCCGCCGACAATCGCCACATCGGCACGCCGGTCGCCGTCGAGGGGGCTGAGCGGCGCGCCCCTCTCCTCCGCCAGCACCTGCTTCAGCCAGAAGCTCATCATGCGGATTACCTCGTGGCGCGGCGCGTGCCGGAGCCTGTGTTCCCGCACGCCTAGCCGATCGCGACCCCACCCTATCGGACCCAGCGGTCAGCCATCACCCGGTCCGTTGCGCATATCTGTGCCTGATTCAAAGCATGGCACCGCGCGATTTCCAATGGCCCGGCCGCGATTGAGACGATAGTCTTGCGGCGCAATCGGAAGCGGAGGCGCGCCCTATGACCTTTACCGACCACATCTTCACCGGCTATCACCGCCGCCTCGCCGAGCTCGAGGCGAGCGGCAATCCGCTCAACCACGGCGTCGCCTACATCGCGGGCGAGTATGTGCCGGTCGACGAGGCGCGCATTCCCATGATGGACCAGGGGTTCCTCAAGGGCGACCTCACCTATGACGTGCCGGCGGTCTGGGACGGCCGTTACTTCCGGCTTGACGATCACCTCGACCGTTTCGACGCGAGCTGCGGCAAGATGCGCTACACGAGCCGTATGCCGCGCCAGGAGCTGCGCGACCGGCTGGTCGAGATGGTGGCCATGAGCGGCATCCGCGACGCCTTCGTGATGATGATCGTCACGCGCGGCCTCAAGTATCTGCGGCAGTACGCGCCCGAGGACTGCCCGAATGCCACCTATCTCTTCGTGATCCCCTATGTCTGGGTGATGGACGAGGCGACGCAAAAGACCGGTGGCGAAGCGGTGGTCACCCGCACCGTGCGCCGCACACCGCCCGGCGCCTTTGATCCGACCGTCAAGAACCTGCAATGGGGCGACTTCACGCGCGGTCTGCTGGAAGCGCGCGATCGTGGCGCCATGTATCCGATCCTGACCGACGGCGACACCAACATCACCGAGGGCTCGGGCTTCAACGTCGTACTCGTGAAGGATCGCCAGCTCTACTCACCGAAAAAGGGCGTGCTCGAGGGCGTGACGCGTAAGACCGTGTTCGAGGTCGCGGACAAGCTCGGCTACAAGCCGCATCTCGACGATGTGCCGGTGAGCCTCGCCTACGAGGCGGACGAGATCATGTTCGTGACGACGGCCGGCGGCGTCATGCCGGTGACGAAGCTCGATGGCGCACCGATTGGCAGTGGCGAGGTCGGCCCGGTCACGAAAGAGATTTGGAAGGGCTATTGGGACGCCCACTACGACCCGAAGCTCTCGTTCGGGATCAACTATTACTGAGTATCTCCGTTACTCCAGTTTGCCCTTGGTCGCAAATCCCAGCCGACCCTCGAAAAAAATGCCCGATGCGAGCGAGGTTCGCATGTTTTAGGCCCTCTCCTTTGGGGAGAGGGTGCCGGCAGGCGGGAGAGGGGTTGAGCCTGTCACAGAACTATCTTCACACTCAGATTTGGCAACGATATGGTTGACGGATTCTGCCCCACTCAACCCCTCATCCGGCGCAGTCATGGCGGAGCCATGCTCCGCATGGACCGCGCCACCTTCTCCCCAAGGGAGAAGGCCG
>JANNSX010000261.1:0-3442 GCA_031403155.1 Hyphomicrobiaceae bacterium | reverse complement strand
GTCGGGCGCCCCCGGCACCAGGCGCTGTCGCTAGGAGCTTGCCATCGGGCGAGAAGGCGATCCCAGATACCGAGCTGTCATGGGTGAAGTGCTGGAGTTCTTTCCCAGTTGCCACCTCGAAGAGGCGAGCTGTGCTATCGTCTGACGCCGTCGCCAGGAGCTTGCCGTCGGGTGAAAAGGCCACGTCATTAACGGAGCCACCATGGTCTATGCGCTCGAGTTCTCTACCAGTTGCCACCTCGAAAAGCCGAGCTGTGTTTTCTTGGGACCCCGTCGCCAAAAACTTTCCGTCGGGTGAGAAAACGACTGATTGGACTCTTCCGTTTTGCGCGAGGCTATGAAGCTGATTGCCCGTTGCCACCTCGAAAAGCCGCGCCGTTCCATCAGTTGACGCGGTCGCCAGGAGCGTGCCATCCGGCGAGAAGGCGACCGCATTGACCTGGTCTTCATGACCGAAACGCTGAAGCTCTTTGCCGGTCGCTATCTCGAAAAGCCGCGCTGTCATGTCGTTTGACGCCGTCGCCAGAAGCTTGCCGTCGGGCGAGAAAACGACTGATTGGACCCATCCGTCATGCGCGAGGTTCTGGAGATAATTGCCCGTCGCCACCTCGAAGAGCCCCGCGGTGTTATCTGCGGACGCTATCGCCAAGAGAACGCTGTCCGGCGAGAAGGTAATCGCCAAGATCTCGCTGCGAAATGTCAGACGCTGCAGCTCCTTGCCGGTATCCACCTCGTATAACCGGCCGATGTATCCATCGCGGGTATCCCAGACGACGGACGCCGTCGCTAGCAGCTTGCCATCGGGCGAGATACTGACCGCTGAGACCGGGCCATCATGGTCAAGGCGCCGTAGTTCCTTGCCGGTTACCGCCTCGAAAAGCCGCGCTGTGTAGTCCTGAGACGCCGTCACCAGAAGCTTTCCGTCAGGCGAGAAAGTTACTGCCGTAACCGCGCCGCCAGGAGTTAGGCGGAGTAACTCCTTGTTGGCGCGTAGCGCACGATCAAGCTGAAGATGTGTCTCGCTCACCCAAGGTCGGGCGACGTCTGTCGACGTGTCTGGCATTCCCTCGAGTCCGAGTAACATCGCGGTTGCAGGGTCCGTATTGACAACCTCCGCTGCCGCCCGAGAAAGCAGGCCCGACTCGGTGCGCTGCGTCTCCATCCGGAGCTTCACCGTTTCCTGCCGCCGCTCTTCTGCTTTTTTCGCCTGCCAGACTGCTGCCCCTGCCAACCCCGTCGCCCCGACCGCGACAGCCAATGCGCCTGCAATCCACCACCTCTGCCTTCGCGTCGTGGCCTGGCGACTGGCTAGGATCAAGTCGAGGACCTCTTGGGACGGCGGCGGTGCCTTGGCGGGGTGCGCGGATTTCCAACGCTCCGCCGAGGCCAGCGCGCCGCCGCGAAGCATGAGCGCGCTGTTCCGCGACTTGGTCAGCCACTCATGTGCACGATCAGAAAGCCGCGAAGCCTCCTTCAGCCAGGCGTGGTCCGTCTCGAGCACCTTGGCCAGAGTGTCGAGATCGCGCGCGAGGTCGAACACGCCCTCGGTCGGCAGAATGTGAATCTCGCCGAGTTGGCGAGGCAGCGTCGCCCGCTCGACTTCGTCGACAATCACTGGGATGAGTCGCTTGTTGCGCTTAGCTACTTCATCGAGCTCCCAATTCACCCATTTCGATTGGATCGAGGGCGCGCTGACGAGCCAAATGACCGTGTCCGACTTCCGAATGAACTCGGATAGTTCGGTCTGCCATTTTTCCCCAAATGGGAGATCACGGCGGTCAATGGTTACGTCACACTGGCGCTGCGATAGCGCCTCGACAAGTACGTCTGCGATGGTGCTGTTGCGCCTTGAATAGGAAATGAAGACCCGGAGCCTATCGCCGGGCTTTCTCGGTTTATCGGACACGATCCATGCCCCCGCTGCTTCAACCAAACCGAGACGACGACATCGCGGGCAATGCTAGCTCTGAGAAGAACCAGCCACAATAACCTGTCTGAAGTCGGCGGCCGAAATGACACGAAGTGTTGCAGCCTGCGAGTTCGTGCTCTGGACCGTCCAGGTAGTTGGCTATGCATTCGCTTGACCGCCCAGCAAGTCGCACTCGCGTCTCTATTGAAATGGCGACCTCGACCCGGCTCATGCTATCCTCTCAACAGTCCCATAAATGCCTCTGAACGAGACAGTCGACGATAGATAAATCGTGAAAACCCTCGCCCAATCATACCGTTACACGCCGTCTCAAGAACCTGGCCAATCGCCGGTAACGGGATAGTTGGCTAGCAATCACGCCGGCCCGGTCGCGACGGGCAGCGCGGGATCGGCGCCCCATTCGGACCACGAGCCGTCGTAGAGCGCCCACTGCTTGTGGCCGAGCACGGCCAAGGCGAGGAGATCGACGGCGGCGGTGACGCCGGAGCCGCAGGTCGTGGTGATGGGGCGCGAGAGATCGATGCCCCGCGCTGAAAACGCACGACGCAAGTCGTCGATCGGCTTCAGCGTGCCGTCGGCTGAGACAAGCTCGCTGAAGGGGACGTTCTTGGCGCGCGGCATGTGACCGCTTCGCAGCCCGGCGCGCGGCTCCGGCTCCCGGCCCTCGAAGCGGCCGGCCGAACGCGCGTCGACGATCTGCTCGGCACCGGTCTTCAAGGCGGTGGCGACATCGTCACGGTCGCGTAAATATTCGCGGTTGAGGCGGGCGGTGAAATGCCGCTCGACCCGGCGGATGGGCGGGCCGTCCTGGGTGGCGCGACCTTCCGCGATCCATTTCGGCAGGCCGCCGTCGAGAACGGCAACATCCTCTTTCCCCATGGCGCGGAACATCCACCAGACCCTCGGCGCGCTGTAGAGGCCGATTGAATCGTAGACGACGATGCGGGCGCCGTCGCCGATGCCGAGCTTCCTCATGCGGGAGGAGAACTTGACCGTCGATGGCAGCATGTGCGGGAACGCGCTCGTCTCGTCGCTGATCTCGTCGATGTCGAAGAAGACGGCGCCCGGGATGCGCTTCTCCTGATGCTCGGCGCGCGCGTTGCGCTCCGTCGCCGGCATATGCCAGGAGCCGTCGACGACGACGAGATCGGGAGCTGCGAGATTGGCGGCGAGCCAGTCCGTTCCGACGAGCCAGCGGTTGCGGTCGTTGTGCATGATCCCTCTCGAGGGAGGGAGTAGGGAGTTGGGAATAGGGAGTTGGGGCGATCTGGCCCTAACCGCAACTCCTCTGCCCTACTCCCAATTCCCCACTCCCTATTGCCTTCACTAAACCAGCCGCAATCTCACGCGCCGGTTGATGGCGCCTTTCTTCTCGATCTTCTCGACGATGGCCGTGCCGATCTCCGCCGTTGAGCGCACATGCGTGCCGCCACAGGGCTGGAGATCGCAATCGGCGATCTCGACCAGGCGCACGCGACCGCGACCCGTTGGCGGCTTCACCAGCATGGTGCG
>JANNSX010000260.1:0-10569 GCA_031403155.1 Hyphomicrobiaceae bacterium | reverse complement strand
CGCAGGTCATTGTCCTCCCCGGCGCTGAAGTTGATTATGGCGCGAGCCGCCGTCTCCTGCACATCCTCGGGAAGTTGGCGCAAGACATTCACAGCATCCTCGATCAGCTCGTTCATACCCATAGAGTATCAGATAGGATATGCATAAATTTTTTTAATGTTTCATATTGCGACACAATAGCCAAGGTCTCGGCCACCTTCCAGGTTTGCATTCCCTGCCCTTTTTCAAAGTGCATTCCTATCTGAGTATTCTTCTTTCTTAGTATTATTAAATGCATATTCTTATATTGAAAGAATTGCACTGGTGCAATTCTAGAATTCAACCCGTGCAATTCTAGACTTGCGCCCGTGCAAGTCAGGCCTTGCGGGGCCTCTTCTTCACCACGAAATTGATTGTGTAGAAGTTAGTTTTTCCCTGACCTCGGCGCTCAATTTCGATGAGTGAGCAACCCTCAAGCTCTGTGATGGCAAGACTCACGGTAGAGACGTGAGCACCCATGTGCTGAGCGAGGCGCTCCTGGCCCGGGAAGCACAGGTTGTTGTGCCAGGCGTAGCTCAGGAGGAGCGAATAGACCGTCTTGGCGTTCGCGGTAAGGTCAGGGTTGCGCAGAATGAAATTCGGAAGTTGGGTGAAGCCATACCGCGCGATTGGATCGGCGGTGTTGAGCTTCATGTTCTGTTCGATCTTCTCAAGATGGCCGACGATGTGCTCCATGAGCGTATTGTAATACGGCTAGATGGCGATCTGGTTGTTATCAACAGTGCGCGGGCTTGGCGGGTTCGATACGTCCGGTTTTTCGGTCGTCGAGTAGGGGTCTCCCTGCCCAAGCAGCGGCGCGAACATCCGCTGCATCGCTCCCAGCAGTTTTTGCGTGTCGGCGAAACGATCCGAAAGATTGCCGAAACGGGTCGAGAGATCGGTGATCTGTTGATCCTTGGCGCTGAGCTGCCCTTTCAACAAACCGATCACCTCATCCTTCTCGTCGATGCGCTTTTCCAGTTGCGTGACGTAGCCGGACGGGACCTCGCTCGCCTGCCGAGGAGGTTCATTTTCCTTGCCGGTCGTGGCCTGCTGTGGCCGGCCGGGGCCGGGTGTGTCCGTATTTTCGCTGAAGGGTTTTTCCGGTGTGACATGCTCGGTCACGACCGGCCGTGTCTCGCCGCGTCCCGCTCGTTGCATCTGCCACTGCATGAGATCGCCGATCAATTTCGGAAGTGCCACCGGAGCGACGAACCACTGATCGCCGGTTGGGCCGGGAACTTTCTTCGCATCGAGAAATTGGCTCTCGCAGTAGCGTTTGATCTGGCGTTCGGACCGAGGCACACCGGCAGCGGCGAGCCGCTCGCTCACTTGATGCACTGTCAAAGTGTGACGGAGCTGGTCGTCGTCCTGCTGTGGCCGGCCGAGGCCGGGCGTGCCATTCATGCTGGAACTGTAGCATTAGCGAACGATGTTCAGCAGTGTTATCCCCATCGACCGAGCTCGGATCGTGCGCGATCAAAAAACACGGCAGTCGGATCGGCAATCGTCGGGTCGCCAGAGTTGGAAGTTTCCAGTACTCACCTCGATGCCCGATTCTTACAAAAAATGTGCTGTCAAAAACGGTGCAAACTGTGCAGGATGGAGTCGCAGGCGTCGCGACGAGTCCTCGTTAAGGACTCGAACCCAGCAATGGGCCGGGACTCCGGACACGTGCTGGGTACGGACAAATTGTCGCACATTTAATCGTGGAATATCAACGGATTAAGAACGAAAACGAGTCCTCTTCTGGCACCATCTCTTTTTTTCAGCGCAACCGCCGTGGTTGACAATCGAGCGGCAGGGACCCGGCCGATGAGCGTCAAGCTCCACAAAGACGACCTGCCCGCCGGCCTCGCCTTCAGTGGCTCTGTCGCCATAGACTCCGAGACGCTCGGCCTCAACCCGCATCGCGACAGGCTCTGCCTCGTCCAGCTCTCCGCCGGCGACGGTAGCGCGCACCTGGTGCAGATTCGTCAGGGGCAAACCGAAGCCCCGCGCCTCAAGGCGCTGCTCGCGGACGAAAGCGTGCTCAAGATTTTCCACTTCGCCCGCTTCGACCTCGCCGCGCTCTCCCATTATCTGGGTGTCATGCCGCGGCCGCTCTATTGCACGAAAATCGCCTCCAAGCTCGTCCGCACCTACACCGACCGGCATGGTCTCAAGGACCTTTGCAAGGAGCTGATCGGCGTCGAGCTGTCGAAGGAGCAGCAGTCCTCGGACTGGGGTGCGCCCAACCTCTCCAGTGAGCAGCTGGGCTACGCCGCCGCCGATGTCCTCCATCTCCACAAGCTGAAGGCCGTGCTCGACAAGCTGCTCGATCGCGAGGGCCGTGCGGGTCTGGCCGAGGCCTGCTTCCGCTTCCTGCCAGCGCGGGCGGAACTCGACCTTCTCGGCTTTACTGATCCGGATATCCTGGAGCACTGACCCGGCGGCTCAAGGCCAACGCTTTCCGGCCATTTTCCGGACCTAACCTGCCACGGTCATTGACGATTCGCCGTGCGACGCGTGTGTCGCTGGCGAGAGAGGCTGCCTCTCGACTATCATGTGAGCCATGGCGACGGTCACGAGCGATTTCGACGTGCCGAGAACCCAGCCCCGTCGGAAGGCCGGGCCTGATCGTGCGCGCATGCGTGCATTCCAGAAGGCCCGCCGCCACAGCCATTGGGTGCGCCTGCTCCGGCTGTTGATGCCGCTGGGCGCGGTCGCCGCCCTCGGCCTCTACGTCTTAGGTGGGCCGATGTCGCTGTCGATCGGCGACGGTAAGCTCGGTTTCGAGGAGATCAAGATCGACCCCAAGAACCTGACGATGGCAAACCCAGTCTACGAAGGGTTCACGGACGACAACGGAAAGTACGTCGTCAAGGCTGTGAGCGCCATCCAGCAGCTCGCCAAGCCGGATCTCGTCGGGCTCAGGACGGTCACCGCGAAGTTGACGGAAGCCGACGGCGGCACTGCCGAGATGGCGGCGGCAACCGGCGAAATCGACACCAAGAAGGAAATCCTCCAACTCGGCGGCGGCATCGATGTGAAGTCGAGCGACGGCCTCAAGGCGAAGCTCAAGACCGCCACGCTCTATCTGAGAAAGAAGCGCATACTCTCGAAAGATCCGGTGGCGGTCGAGATGCCGAACGGCACGGTCAAATCGCGCCAGCTCGAGATTTTCACCGAGGAGAAGCGCATCCTTTTCAAGAACAAAGTGGTGACAAACCTCGTGCCGCCAAAGAAGGCGGCGGCCGAGAAACCCAAGGCGACAACAGGCTTCGCCTCCGCCGCCGCCTTCGGTGACGGGCCGATCCTCATCCAATCCGACCTCCTCGACATCAAGGACACCGAGAAGACGGCGCTCTTCAGCGGCAATGTCCGCGGCCGTCAATCAGGCTCGACCTTCACGGCGCCGACCATGCACGTGACCTATTCGGGCAACTCCGGTCTCGGCGGCGGCGATGCCGGAGCCACCACCGGCACCGAGATATCGAAGATCGAATCGAAGGGTGGCGTCGTCATCGTCACCGACGACAAGCGCAGCGCCAAGAGCGAGTGGAGCCTCTATGACCGGCTGGCGCAGACCGTGACACTCGGTGGCGGTGTGCTGCTCGTTTCCGAGGGGAACCGCATCGAAGGCGAGAAGCTCGTCGTCGACCTCGAAAAAAGCATCAGCAGATTTCCGGCGGGCGGCAGGGTGCGGGGCCAGTTCGGCACGGGCCAGGCGGCGGGCAAAACCAAGAGACCGAAGAAAAAACCCGCGCAACAGCAAGGTGCGATCGGCGACATCACGAGCTTCTCGGCCGGCGAGGGTGGGCCGACGAAAATCGAGTCCAACAGCCTCGAGGTGCATGATGCAAAGGGTCTCGCCTATTTTCGCGGCAACGTCATCGCCAATCGCAGTGGGCAGCAGATCAAGGCCGAGGCGCTCGATGTGAGTTATGTCTCGGGAGATACTGCGAAACTCCCCGAGGGCCAAGACAACATCCGCAGCATCACCGCCACGGGCAATGTCGTCGTCTCGGCGCCGGACGATCAGGTCGTCACCGGTGACAAGCTCGTCTACGATGCCAAAAACCAGATCATTACCATCACCGGCAATGTCACGACTTCGCAGGGCAAGAACGTCATCAAGGGCGACAAGCTGGTGGTCAATCTCGAAACCGGCGAGAGCGCGTTCGACACCGCGCCAGACACCGTCGCCGAGGGAGTCCAGCAGGTCAGAAAGCGCGTCAAGATGCTGATCGACCCCGACGAAGTGCCGCGCACCACGAATTGAGCCCATCCTTCATGTCCGCAGAGCCCGGCCCGCTCACCTCGATCCTCGTGCTCGACTTGACGCGGGTGCTCGCCGGACCCTGGTGCACTCAGGTGCTGGCGGATCTCGGCGCCGATGTCGTCAAGATCGAGCGACCGGGCGCGGGCGACGACACGCGCGACTGGGGCCCGCCGTTCCTCGAAATGCCCGATGGATCGCGCGGCGATTCCGCTTACTTCCTCGCCTGCAACCGCAACAAGCACTCGGTGGCGCTCGATCTGTCGAAGCCGCTCGGACAACGCGCGGTGAAGGAACTCGCCGCAAAGGCCGACGTGCTGGTGGAGAACCACAAAGTGGGCGGCCTCGCGCGCTACGGCCTCGACTATCAGAGCCTTGCCAAGCTCAACCCCGGCCTCGTCTACTGCTCCATCACCGGCTTCGGCCAGACCGGTCCTTACGCTCACCGGCCCGGCTACGATTTCATGATCCAGGGCCTCGGTGGCCTCATGTCGGTGACGGGAGAGCGGGACGATCTTCCCGGCGGCGGCCCGCAGAAGGTTGGCGTTGCGGTTTCAGATCTGATGACCGGCATGTACGCATCGACGGCGATCCTGGCAGCACTTCTCCACAAGCGCGAAACTGGCAAGGGCCAGCACATCGACATGGCGCTGCTCGACACCCAGGTGGCGATGATCGCCAACCTCAATGCGAACTATCTCGTCTCCGGCCGCGTTCCCGGCCGGATGGGCAATGCCCACCAGAACATCGTTCCCTATCAGACCTTCAAGACAAGTGACGGCCATATCATCGTGGCCGTCGGCAACGACCGCCAGTTTGAAAACTTCTGCCGCGCCGCCGGGCGCTCCGAGCTCGCCGCTGATCCGCGTTTCAAGAAAAACAGCGATCGCGTCGCCAACCGGGCGGTGATCGTGCCGATTCTCGAGGCCGTGATCGCTGGAAAACCGAGCGCCTGGTGGCTTTCGGCGCTTGAGGATGCTGGTGTCCCCGTCGGGCCGATCAACGGGATTGATCAAGTGTTCACGGACCGGCAGGTCGTGGACCGCGGCCTCAAGATCACCATGCCGCATCCCGTTGCCGACGAGATTGCACTGGTCGGCAACCCGATGCGGCTGTCGGAGACGCCCGTCAGCTACCGCCGGCCGCCGCCACTGCTTGGCGCCGATACGGAGGACGTCCTCGCCTCGGTGCTGGGCTGGAGCGCGTCAGAGATTGACGCGCTCAGTTCGGAACCGGTGGCGTCTGGTAGCCCGAGTGCCTAAACTTGCTTGTCGCAGGTGCTCACACCAATAAGGGAATAAAGCGGGCAGGAGCCAAAAAAGGCGGTTGCGAGAGGGACCACCCCTATCCAACCCCAGATCGAGGGCTGCACACCGGGTATCAATCCGATGGCCCATAGTACGAGCGCGAGGCCCAGAACGATGCGGGCGCCCCGATCGATGGTTCCGACATTGACTGGCATGATTGACCTCCATTGGCTGCAAGTCTGGCGTAATCCAACGGCACCGGCAGGCGATCGTCTCTGATCTGGATCAGTTCTCCGGGGGCGACCCTGTCGCACTTTCTCCCGTATTGGCGGCCATACGGGCAGGGCGTAGTATCATCCGGCCCGCCTGCCGCGGCGCCAGGGGAATGATTTTGCCGTGAACTCGCTGTTCAAACCACCACGCGGACCCCAACGTCCCGCGCCCGTCCAGGGCAGGCGCGAGCGACCAATGGCGCTCGGCGAGGGCGATTTGGCAGCACAAGGCGCCCGCCCGGCAGCGCCGCAGCCCCGGGGCGAGGGCTGGCTTTCGGTCGAGCAGGTGATGAAGGCCTACAAGAACCGGCAGGTGGTCAAGGGCGTGAGCCTGGCGCTGCGCCGGGGCGAGGCCGTGGGGCTGCTCGGGCCCAATGGTGCCGGCAAGACGACCGTATTCTACATGATCACCGGCCTCGTCGCCGCCGACAAAGGCCGCATTTTCATCGATGGTCACGACGTCACGCGCTATCCGATGTATCGCCGCGCCCGGCTCGGTGTCGGCTACCTGCCGCAGGAAGCCTCGATCTTCCGTGGCTTGACGGTGGAGCAGAATATCATGGCGGTGCTCGAGCTCGTCGAGCCTAACCGGAAGAAGCGCAAGGCCAAGCTCGACAGCCTGCTCGAGGAATTCCGCATCACACGGCTGAGATCATATCCCTCTCTGCGCCTCTCAGGCGGCGAGCGGCGGCGCTGCGAAATTGCGCGCGCGCTGGCCTCCGATCCGAGCTTCATGCTGCTCGACGAGCCCTTCGCCGGCATCGATCCGATCGCGGTCGGTGACATTCAGGAGTTGGTGCGGCACCTGACCCAACGCGGCATCGGCGTGCTCATCACGGACCACAATGTCCGCGAGACGCTGAACCTCATTGATCGTGCCTACATCATTTACGAAGGTAACGTTCTGACACAGGGGACGCCGGAGGAGATCGTCGCCAATCCGGACGTCCGCCGCGTGTATCTCGGCGACATGCAGCTTTAGTGCCGATTTCGCTGAAAACGCACGGGGTTAAGTCAACCGTAAGGCCACCAGAATAGGCTTCGAAAGGAATTCGAGGACACTGGTATGGCGTTATCCACAAAGCTCGAGCTGAGGCAGGGTCAAGCCCTCGTCATGACCCCGCAGTTGCAGCAGGCGATCAAGCTGCTGCAGCTCTCCAATCTCGAACTCAATGTTTTCGTCGAGGCCGAAATCGAGCGCAATCCGCTGCTCGAGCGCGACGGCGCGGACAATGAAGCGCCAGAGCCGGCCGCATCTACGAAAGACGACGATGGCCTCGCCTCGCTCGAGCACGGCGGCGGCGACGAAGACTGGGAAGGCACGACGCGGCCCGACGAAGGCTCCGGCACCGATCTCGACAATGGTCCGAACGAAGGTCAGCGCACCGACGACGAGCCCCAAGTCTACGCGGCGTCCACGACCTGGTCCTCCACGAGTGGCGGCCATAGCGGGGAAGAGGACGTCAACTTCGAGGAGTTCGTCGCGAGCCAGGTTTCGCTCGCCGATCACCTGAAGGAGCAGCTGGCCTGTGCCTTCACCGACCAGGCCTCGCACCTGATCGGCATCGGTCTCATCGACATGGTCGACGAGGCAGGATACGTTCGCGGCGACATCGCCGATCTGGCGGATCGCCTCGGCACGACGCTTGCCGAGTCCGAGCGCGTCCTCGCGGTCATGCAAAGCTTCGAGCCCGCCGGCGTCATGGCGCGCGATCTCGCCGAATGCCTCGTGCTCCAGCTCAAGGACCGCAATCGCTACGATCCCATCATCGCCAAGCTGATCGGCAATCTGGATCTGCTCGCCCAGCACAATCTGCCGGCGCTCCGCCGCTTGTGCGGTGTCGATGCCGACGAGCTCGCCGACATGATCGGCGAGTTGCGCGCGCTCAATCCGAAGCCGGGCCTCGCCTTCGGCACGGTCGAGGTGCAGACGGTCGTGCCCGACGTCATCGTCCGGCCGCGCAGCGACGGCAGCTGGCATATCGAGCTCAATAGCGAGACGCTGCCCAAGGTGCTCGTCAATCAAAGCTACCTGACATCGGTCAGCAAAGTCGCCGCCTCGCCGAAGGACAAGACTTACCTGCAGGATTGCCTGCAAACCGCGAACTGGCTCGTGCGTAGCCTCGACCAGCGCGCGCGCACGATCCTCAAGGTCGCCGAGGAGATCGTACGCCAGCAGGATGCCTTCCTCACCTACGGCATCCAGCACTTGCGTCCACTCAACTTGAAATCCATCGCCGACGCCATCGGCATGCACGAGAGCACGGTGAGCCGTGTCACCTCGAACAAATACATGGCGACGTCGCGCGGCATCTTCGAGCTGAAATTCTTCTTCACGTCAGCGATTGCATCGGCAAGCGAGGGGGAGGCGCATTCCTCCGAAGCCGTTCGTCACCGCATCCGCCGGATGATCGAGGCTGAAACGGCCAGCGACGTATTGAGCGACGACCGGATCGTCGAGAAGCTCAAGGCGGACGGTGTCGACATCGCCCGCCGAACCGTCGCCAAGTACCGGGAGGCGATGCACATTGCGTCCTCCGTGCAGCGCCGGCGCGCCAAACGCATGAGCGCGCCCGCCCGGGTCATTGCCTGAAGGTGAGGCACGCTATGGCCGTGGCGTTTGACACCTGGAGGTCGCTGGACTAGGGTCCATGTATCCTGCAGGCCGCGTCATAATCGTTGCGGCGTTGCGTTGTAGACCCTCTCAACAGCGGCTGTTTCCGCACCGGGGCCATGCTCCGGTGTGCGCCATCGGCGAGGTGAGTTGGGAATGAGCACACAGATCACCGGCAAGAACGTCGACATCGGCGAGTCGCTTCGCACACATATCGCCACACGCATCGATGAGATCGGCGGCAAGTACGGCGGCGGCACAGTGTCCGGCCATGTCGTCGTCGAGAAGTTCAAGGGAGCGTTCGTCACGCGCTGCTCTCTGCATCATCGCTCGGGCATGATGTTGCAGTCGGAGGCGGAGGCAGCAGACGCCTATCAGAGTGCCGAGGCCGCCTTCGAGCGGCTTGAGAAGCGCTTGAGACGCTACAAGCGCCGGCTCAGGGATCATCATGCCGCTACCGCCGGCCGGGTCTCCGAGGCGACGCCCGGCGTGGACTACACCATCGAGGAAGCGGCGGCAGTCGATGATGCGCCGGACGGTCATACGCCCGTCACGATTGCGGAGACGAGTACGCCCGTCCGGCGCCTCTCGGTGTCGGAAGCCGTCATGGCGCTCGACCTCGCCGATACGCCGGTCGTGGTGTTCCGCAATGCCGGGCATGGCGGCATCAACGTGGTCTACCGCCGGGCCGACGGCAACATCGGCTGGATCGATCCGGCGGCCGGCGAGACGGCCTGATCTTCTTGCCAGATGCTCCGGCGCACCGCGCCGCGCCACTCGATTGAAGGTTTTCGAATCATGGATTTGGGCGATCTCATCAAGCCGGACCAGATCATCCCGGCGCTGCGCGCCAAGAATAAGAAGCAACTGCTCCAGGAGCTTTCAACCCGCGCCGCTCAGCATGTCGGCACTGGTCAACAACTCGTCTTCGAGATGTTGTTGCAGCGCGAGAGCCTCGGCTCGACGGGTATCGGCAAGGGCGTTGCCATTCCGCATGTCCGCCTGTCGGGCCTCGAGCGGATGTATTGCCTGTTCGCACACTTGGAGGAGGCAATCGACTTCGAGTCGAGCGATCGCGAGCCGGTTGATCTCGTCTTCCTGCTGCTGGCGCCGGAGGCCGCTGGCGCCGACCACCTGAAGGCGCTGGCACGCATCTCGCGCCTGTTGCGCGAGCCCTCGACCATCGAGAAGCTCCGTTCCTCGAAGAAGAAGGCGGCGCTCTACTCGATCCTGACCGAGCCGCTCGCCTCGAGCGCGGCTTAGAGTGTTTCCGTTTTTCTTTGAATCACTCCAACACCCTAATTCCTTGGTTTGTAGTGCTTCTTTTCGGAAAACCGCTTCGCACTTTTCCGGAAGCACTCTCCTTGGTTTGTCGTACTTCTTTTCGGAAAACCGCTTCGCACTTTTCCGGAAGCACTCTAGATTGATGGCATCGCCAGCCCACGACTGGCACACGCCGCCTGCACCGTGTTCCGTAAGAGGCATGCTATCGTCATCGGCCCGACCCCGCCCGGCACCGGCGTGATGGCGCCCGCCACCTTCGCCGCCTCCTCATAGGCGACATCGCCGACGATGACGCTTTTGCCGCCGCGATCGACGCGGTTGATGCCGACATCGACGACGATGGCACCGGGTTTGACCCAATCGCCCTTGACCATCTCCGGCCGTCCGACGGCGGCAATGAGCAGATCCGCGCGGCGGCAGATGGCGGGCAAATCGCGCGATTTGGAATGGGCGATGGTCACGGTGCAATTCTCGGCGAGCAACAATTGCGCCACCGGCTTGCCTACAATGTTGGACCGGCCGATCACGACGGCCTCGAGCCCCGAAAGGTCTTTCGTCACTTTCTTGGCGAGGATGACGCTGCCGAGCGGCGTGCAGGGAACCAGCGCCGCCTCGCCGGTCGCGAGCTTGCCGACATTGATCGGATGGAACCCGTCGACGTCTTTCGCCGGATCGATGAGGTTCAGAACCTTCCCACTGTCGATATGTTTAGGCAGCGGCAGCTGGACCAGAATGCCGTGCACCGCCGGATCGCGGTTGAGCTTGTCGACCAGCGCGAGCAGCTCGCTCTCCGGCGTCGCCGCGTCGAGCTTGTGCTCCCAGGAGGCCATGCCGGTCTCCACCGTCTGTTTGGCTTTGTTGCGGACATAGACC
>JANNSX010000259.1:0-2436 GCA_031403155.1 Hyphomicrobiaceae bacterium | reverse complement strand
AGGCTCGGTCGCCTCGCCGAACCGCGAGACGGAGGCGATGCTGGACGGCTCGGACGCGGTCGCCGACTGGCCGCTGCTCAATGCGCTGCTCAATTGCGCGTCGGGCGCCACCTGGGTCTCGATCCATCACGGCGGCGGCGTCGGCATGGGCTACTCGATCCACGCTGGCCAGGTGATCGTCTGCGACGGTTCGAAGGATGCCGACCGGCGCATCGAGCGCGTGCTCTGGAATGACCCCGCGACCGGCGTCATGCGCCATGCCGATGCCGGCTATGAGATCGCGAAGGACTGTGCGAGGAAGCACAAGCTCAAGCTGCCGGGGATGGGGTGAGCTCGTGGTGGAAAAGTTCGACTTACGGACCCTCGAAGAAATCCGTTCTGCCGCGCAAATCGGGGAGAACGGCGATTGGGAGTTCAAGTCGGCGAAGGGCGGATTGCCGGGCACGTTGTGGGAGACCTACAGCGCCATGGCGAACTTCGCCGGTGGTACAATTGTGCTCGGTGCATCGGAAAGCGATGGCACGGCAGCGTTAGACGGGGTAACACGCACGCAGCTCAACAAGCTCAAGAAGAGCCTCTGGGACCAGCTCAACAACCGACAGAAAGTTAATCGAAATATCCTCGCCAGCAGTGAGGTCCATGAGTTCAATGTCGATGGTGCTTGGCTGGTGGCCATCGATGTCAGGCCGGCCGAGCGCCGCGAACGCCCGATCTATGTCGGCCAGAATCCGTTCGGCGGAACTTTCAAGCGCCGCCACGAGGGCGACTACCGCTGCTCGGACGAGGAAGTCCGGCGCATGTTTGCCGACGCGAGCGATGTGCCAGCCGATGCGCGCGTGCTCGATGGTTTCGGGCTCAACGACCTTGACGGTGCCTCGATTTCCGGGTTCCGCAATCGCTTTGCTGCCTCGAGGCCGAACCATTCCTGGCTTGCGCTCGATGACAAGCAATTGCTGGAGCAGCTTGGCGGCTGGCGGAAGGATCGCGAGAACGGCAAGGAGGGCATCACGCTCGCTGGCCTCGTTATGTTCGGCAAGCACCAGGCAATTATCACGCCCGGCGCTGCGCCAAACTACATGGTCGATTTCCGCGATTTTCGCGGACAGCGCCGGCCGGAGGATCGCTGGACCGACCGCCTGTTCCCGGACGGCACCTGGGAAGCCAACCTCTTCCAGTTCTACCAGCGCTGTTGGCCGAAGCTTGTTGCCGATCTCAAGGTCCCCTTCGCGATGCAGGACGGCCAGCGCATCGACGACCCGCCCGTCAACGTTGCGTTGCGCGAGGCTCTGGTCAATGCCATGATCCATACCGACTACACGGTCGGCGGCGGCATCGTGATCGAACGCTATGATGACCGCTATCAATTTGCCAACCCCGGCACGCTCCTCGTCTCCGAGGCCCAGCTAAGACAGGGCGGTGTTTCCGAGTGCCGCAACAGATCGCTGCAGCGGATGTTCATGTTTATCGGCGGCGGCGACGTGGCAGGCTCAGGCTATGCCCGTATCCAGGAGGGCTGGAAAAGCCAGCACTGGCGTGCGCCGCGGTATCTTACGCAACACGGCCCCGACCGCGTGCGGCTCGATATGCCCATGGTCAGCCTCATGCCGGAATGGGCTTTCGACTTTCTGCGCCAGAAGATCGGCTCGGTGTTCGATGGTCTCAATGACCGCGAGCGCGTTGTGCTGGCCACCGCATTGCTGGAAGAGGACGTGACCAACGCCCGCATGCAGGATCTCGTCTCCGATCACTCGTCTGACATCACCAAGTTGCTGCGCGGGCTAGTGGCGAAGGGCTTACTAGAAACCGACAACCAGCGACGCTGGACGCGATATCGACTGCCCGCGTCAGTCGCACCCCGACCGGATCTGTTTTCGGCGGTGACGGGGGAGAGTGGAGGGGCTGGAATCCTTCATACAGGGCAGGACTCCTCTGGTTTGCCCGCAGACTCCTCTGGTTTGGCCGGAGACTCCACTGGTTTGCCCGCAGACTCCTCTGGTTTGGCAGGGGACTCCTCTGCTTTGACACCCAAAGAAGAGGAGTGGAAGGCAGCTGCAGGCCGTGTTGCCGGCAAGGGAAAGGTTCCGAAGGCGGTCATGGAGACTGTGATCATCAAGCTATGCCAAGGGCGATTCCTAACGCCGGCTGAGTTGGCTGCGCTCCTTTTCCGTTCGGCCCCCAACCTCCGTAGCGCGTACCTGACGCCCCTGACGCGTTCGGGGCAGCTGCGCCTGCGCTACCCCGATCAGCCAAACCGCCCGAATCAGGCCTATACTGCTACCGACGATTCGTAGCAGTCACCCGTTGTCATCGGCCGCGATCATCTGGATTCAGGCTCGGTCGCCTCGCCGAACCGCGAGACGGAGGCGATGCTGGACGGCTCGGACGCGGTCGCCGACTGGCCGCTGCTCAATGCGCTGCTCAATTGCGCGTCGGGCG
>JANNSX010000258.1:0-12598 GCA_031403155.1 Hyphomicrobiaceae bacterium | reverse complement strand
CGTGAAATCTCTCAGGTTCCACGACAGAGGGGGCTCATGACGCCGGCATTGGGCGGGCGTCGAGAGCTGTTGTGGAGACCGTCATGGGGACCGGCGCCGTCGATCCAGCCGCTCAACTCTTGCGCACGCCGCTTTACGCCGAGCACGTCAAGCTCGGCGCCAAACTCGTGCCCTTCGCCGGCTACGAGATGCCGGTGCAGTATCCGCTTGGGGTTCTGAAAGAGCATCTGTGGACGCGGGAGAAGGCGGGGCTGTTCGATGTCTCGCATATGGGGCAGGCGATGCTCGCCGGCCCCACCCACGAAGCGACCGCGGCGGCAATCGAGGCGCTCGTACCGGGGGAGGTGCTTGGCCTGGCGCCCGGCCGCATTCGCTACACCCAGTTGCTGACCAAAGACGGCGGCATCATCGATGACCTGATGGTGACGCGCTCGCCCTCGGCCGATGACGACGGCAATCTGATGCTCGTGGTGAATGCGTCGCGCAAGGCGATCGACTTCGCGCATATCGAGGCGCATCTGGGCCCGCCATTCCAGCTGATGCCGATGCCTGGGCGCGCGCTCCTGGCGCTGCAGGGTCCGGCGGCGGAAGCTGTTCTCGCAAAGCACTGCCCGAAGGCCACCGCACTCGCTTTCATGGCTGCGACCAGCGCCGAGTTCGACGGCATCGACTGTCATGTCAGCCGCTCGGGTTACACGGGTGAGGACGGGTTCGAGATTTCCGTCGCCGGGACGCATGCCGCGACGATTTGGCAGACGTTGTGCGCCGATCCGGACGTCCAGCCGATCGGTCTCGGCGCGCGCGACAGTCTTCGCCTCGAAGCAGGACTCTGCCTCTGGGGTCACGACATCGACGAGACGACCTCGCCGGTCGAAGCGGCCCTCACCTGGTCGATCGGCAAGCGGCGGCGGGTCGAGGGCGGGTTTCCCGGGCACGCGCGCATCGCAGCTGAGATCGCCGAGGGTCCGGCCCGCAAGCGCGTCGGTCTCAAGCCGGAGGGCCGGCAGCCGGCGCGCGAGGGCACCATCATCCACGACGCCCAAGGCCGCGAGATCGGCCGCGTTACTTCCGGCGGCTTCGGTCCGTCCATCAACGCACCCGTGGCCATGGGCTATGTCGAGAAGGCCTATGCCGCGATCGGCACGCCGGTCGGATTGATCGTCCGCGACAAGCGGCTCGAGGCAGCGATCGCCGAAACCACTTTCTTCCCGCATCGCTACAAGAAGTAACTGGTACAACGCCACAGAGGACATGCATCCCATGACGAAGCGCTACTCGAAGGACCATGAATGGGTCGAGGTCGCGGGCGATGTCGCCACCATCGGCATCACCGAGCACGCCCAGGAGCAATTGGGCGACGTCGTCTTCGTCGAGCTGCCAGTGGTCGGCAAGCAGGTGACGAAAGGCGGCCCAGCCGCCGTTGTCGAGAGCGTCAAGGCGGCGAGCGATGTCTATGCGCCACTGACGGGCGAGGTCGTTGCCGTCAACGATGCGATCGTCTCCGAGCCGGCGAAGGTCAATCAGGAGGCCGAGGGCGGCGCCTGGTTCATGAAGGTGAAGCTCGCCAACAAATCCGAGCTCGACGGCCTTATGGACAAAGCCGGCTACGACGCGTTTCTGGCGAACGGGTAAGATGCAACGCTCGCGATGATCAATAATCCCGAGATTGCCCGAGGTGTCGCCGCACCCTTTCCTCCCCCTGTCAATGGGGGAGGACGGATCGCCTTGGGTTTAGCGTCAGCTAAACCCTTAGGCGATCCTAGGTGGGGGTGGTCGCAATTCAAATGGAATCTCTGTGCTAGCCTCTCCACTGAACAACACCCCCACCTAGGCGCGCCTAAGGACTTACGCGCTTCGCGCCTAAGTCCAAGGCGCGCGGTCCTCCCCCATCGAAGGGGGAGGAAGGAAACGGATAGGTTTGCGATTGCGGCGAAAGCCCTCGCGTCGGCGAGTTTTCCTGTGAGAGCGGCGCACTCTGCCTGCTCCATCGACCCATAGAACAACCTCAACCCACGAGCACACCCATGCCCGCCAAGCGGACCAGCCTCAAGGACCTCGAGCCCGGAGCGAACTTCATCCGCCGGCACATCGGCCCCAATGACGCCGAGACGGCAGCGATGCTGAAGGCGGTTGGCGCCAAGTCGCTCGACGACTTCATCGACAAGGTGGTGCCCGCGGGCATCCGCACCAAGACGCCGCTCGCGCTGCCGGAAGCGCGCGCCGAGCGCACCGCGCTCTCCGATCTGCGCGAAATCGCTTCGCGCAACGTCGTCTTCACCTCGATGATCGGCATGGGATACTATGGCACCGTCACGCCGAAGGTGATCCTCAGGAACATCTTGGAGAACCCCGGCTGGTATACGGCCTACACGCCTTATCAGGCGGAAGTCTCCCAAGGCCGGCTGGAAGCGTTGCTCAACTACCAGCAGATGATCATCGATCTCACCGGCCTCGAGATCGCCAATGCGTCGCTGCTCGACGAAGGCACGGCCGCCGCCGAAGCCATGGCGATGGCCAAGCGCGTCGCGAAATCCCAAGCCAATCTCTTTTTCGTCGATCGCGACACCCATCCCCAGACCATCGGCGTGGTCGAGACGCGGGCGAAGGCCTTCGGCTGGGATGTCGCCGTCGGCGATCCGGACAAGGATCTCGATGCGTCGAAAGTGTTCGGCGCGCTGCTGTCCTATCCGGGATCGTCGGGCGAGATTCGCGACTACCGCAAGACCATCGACAAGCTCCACGCCGCCGGCGCGCTCGCGGTTCTGGCGACCGACCTGCTGGCGCTCGCCATGCTGACGCCGCCGGGCGAGCTCGGCGCCGACATTGCCATCGGCTCCGCGCAGCGCTTCGGCGTGCCCATGGGCTACGGCGGCCCGCACGCGGCCTTCTTCGCGACGAAAGACGCCTACAAGCGTTCCATGCCCGGCCGCGTCATCGGCGTCTCCGTCGATAGCAATGGCCAGCCGGCGCTCCGCATGGCGCTGCAAACCCGCGAGCAGCACATCCGCCGCGAGAAGGCGACGAGCAACATCTGCACCGCGCAAGTGCTGCTCGCCGTCATCGCCTCGATGTTCGCCGTCTACAACGGCCCCAAGGGCATCGCTAAGATGGCGGCGCGCACGCATCGGATGGCCGAGATTTTCGCGGCCGCCGTGAAGCGCTTCGGCTTCGAGGTCGAGACGAAGGCTTTCTTCGATACGGTAACGCTGCATGTGCCGGGCCGCGCGCACGCGCTCCTTGCCAAGGCGAAAGAGAAGGAGATCAACGTCCGCTTCGTCGACGCGGACCGGCTCGGCATCGCCTTCGACCAGTCGACGCGCCGGACGGAGCTGACGAAAATCCTCTCTTGTTTCGTCCGCCAGGATGGCCGCACGCCGATCGATTTGGACGCACTGATCGACGAGATCGATTCAGGCCTCGAGGACGTCATCCCGAAGGCGCTTCAGCGCAAGTCCGCTTATCTCACCCATCCAGTTTTCGAGATGTACCACTCGGAAACGGAGATGCTGCGCTACTTGCGCTATCTGCAAGCCAAGGACGTGGCGCTCGATCGCTCGATGATCGCGCTCGGCTCCTGCACCATGAAGCTCAACGGCACGACCGAGATGATCCCCGTCACCTGGCGCGAGTTCGCGATGATGCATCCCTTCGCGCCGCTCGAGCAGGCGCAGGGCTATCAGCAACTCTTCGACGAGCTGGAGGCCATGCTCGCCGACATCACCGGCTTCGATGCGGTCTCACTGCAGCCCAATGCCGGCAGCCAGGGCGAGTATGCGGGGCTGCTCGCCATTCGCGGCTATCACGAGTCGCGAGGTGAGGGGAATCGCAAGGTCTGCCTCATTCCGCAGTCCGCGCACGGCACGAACCCGGCGTCCGCCGTGATGGTCGGGCTTGAGGTCGTGGTCGTCGCTTGCGATGCCGCTGGGAATGTCGATGTCGAGGACTTGAAGAAGAAGGCGGCGGCGCACAGGGACAAGCTCTCCGCGTTGATGATCACCTATCCCTCCACCTACGGCGTGTTCGAGGGAGCGATCCGCGAGATCTGCGAGATCATCCACGCGCACGGCGGCCAGGTCTATCTCGACGGCGCGAACTTGAACGCGCTCGTCGGCCTCGTGCGCCCGGCCGAGATCGGCGCCGATGTCTGTCACATGAACCTGCACAAAACCTTCTGCATTCCCCATGGCGGCGGCGGTCCGGGCATGGGGCCGATTGGCGTAAGAGCGCATCTGGCCCCCTATCTGCCGGGGCATCGCGTCGTCAACGGCGTCAATCCGGCGGCGGGACGCGAGCAGGCGCAGGGCCAGGTCTCGGCCGCGCCGTGGGGCTCGGCATCGATCCTGCCGATCTCATGGTCCTACATCGCCATGATGGGTTCCGAAGGCCTGACGCAGGCGACCAAGATGGCCATCCTCAACGCCAACTACATCGCCAAGCGCCTGACGCCGCATTTCCCTGTCGTCTTCACGGGACCGAACGGCTTCGTGGCGCACGAGTGCATCATCGACATGCGCTGGATGAAGGATCGCTGCGGTATTTCCGTGGAAGACGTGGCCAAGCGCCTCGTCGACTACGGCTATCACGCGCCGACCATGTCCTTCCCGGTTCCCGACACCATGATGATCGAGCCGACGGAGAGCGAGGGCAAGCGGGAGCTCGATCGTTTTTGTGACGCGATGATCGCGATCCGTCGCGAGATCGCCGAGGTCGAGGAGGGCAAGGTCGACAAGACGGACAACGTCTTGAAGAACGCTCCGCACACGCACGGACTCCTGCTCGGCGACTGGAAGCATCCCTACTCTAAGGAGAAAGCCTACTTCCCCCTCAAGGAAATCAAGCACGACAAATACTGGCCCCCCGTCGGCCGCGTCGACAACGTCGCCGGCGACCGCCACCTCGTCTGCACCTGCCCGCCGATCGAGGCGTACCAGGAGGCAGCGGAGTAGGGGGCGGATGGGGTTGGCGCTGAGGATCGCAAGGCGGCCCGAAGCCCACATGCGAGGGAGTTGTTTCTGGCCGGGAACGAGATGTACGATGGTTTGTCCGTTGTTCAACCCCTCTCCCGCCTATCGGCACCCTCTCCCCAAGGGAGAGGGCCGGCAAAACGGAATGTCATCTATGCCGGTCCAATACTTTGCTGGGCCTGAAACGTAGGATGTTCGCGGGCTCACTCTCTTGGAGACTGCAAAGAAGATGGCTTGCTAACATCATTTTCCGGCATGGGCAAAACAGATGAGCGTCATCGATGATGCCTCGCTTCCATCGGCCCTCCCCTTTGGGGGGAGGGTGCCGATAGGCGGGAGAGGGGTTGAGCCGTGACGCGGAATCTCCAGCTGGCAAGGAACCTTCGACCCCGCTCGACGGATGCCGAAAAGCGGCTATGGGAGCGGCTCCGCGCACGGCGGCTCGATGGCCTCAAGTTCAAACGCCAGTTGCCGATCGATGATCACATCGTTGACTTCGTTTGCTTTGACGCGAAGCTCATTGTCGAGGTGGATGGTGGACAACACGCCGAGCAAGAGGAGGCCGACGCAAGACGAACGCAGACCCTCGAAGCGGCA
The DNA here is from genome assembly GCA_031403155.1 of Hyphomicrobiaceae bacterium. Taxonomy (GTDB): domain Bacteria; phylum Pseudomonadota; class Alphaproteobacteria; order Rhizobiales; family Hyphomicrobiaceae; genus JANNSX01. The sequence goes on along the minus strand of JANNSX010000258.1, from coordinate 7,037 downwards.
GGATTTCTCGTGTTGAGATTTTGGAACAGCGATGTCTTGGCGCGTATCGAGGCAGTTGTTGCCACGATATCGGAGACGGCATTCTATGCACGTCGTGTGGAAGAAACGCGGCTGGAAGGCGTGGATGCGGGCGCTGAGTTGAAGGAGTAGTGCGCTCGTTGACGTCAGGGAGTGTTGCTCACAATGTTGTACACGGGCGCGCCAATCGCATGATCGAAGCGTGTGAGTGCCACGCGGGCGCCGCGATTGGGTATTCGGTGTGAAAAGATCGACGCCGAGATCACGCGCCCGTCGTCGAGCCGAACGACGAGCGTGTATCGCCTGTGGGCGTGCAGCAACTTGGGGTTTGGCAACCCCGCGTACAGGACCACGCCAGTTACCGTTTCGCGTCCCACAATGTCCGAGACATTCTTGAAAGCTGCCCCCGGGGCATAGGTGACCGCAAGCCCAAGCGCCAATGCAACGACGCAGACAGCGGCGGCCACCCAGAACCGATCAACGAGGAGAGAGAGGTCGGCGAGCCAAAGACGGTATCGCGGTCGATTGCCCATGACCGTTAGATATGGTGGCGACGAGCCGCCTGTGCAATCCGAGTGAGCGGTAAACCTCGACGTGGTTACGGAGACGTTAACCCCACCGTCTCTACACCCCGCACCCATCCGTCCGAGCCGCCGGCATGCCGCCGGAGAGTGTTACCTCGCGGCCGTCGGGGCGGGTGAGGGTGGCTTCGAGCAACTCCGCGCCGCGCTTGGGCGAATTGATCCTCACCAGGCTGCCAGCGCCGATTGCGTCGAGCGCGGCCTGTAGCGGCCCGACCTTCGGTGGGCGGACGATGATTTCCTTCAGACGGCAACCGAGATCGGCCATGCGCGTCGAGACATGCGGGCCCGGCGGCCATTGGATGATGATCGGGTGGAGCCCGCCCATGGGTGCTGCGCCGTCGTCGCGGATGGCGATCTGCCAGACGAGATCGCCGCGCCGCATGGTGTGGACTTGGCCGAGATCGGTCTTGGCCAGCTTGACGGTTTCCGCGACATCGTCCGAGCGGCAGACGTAAGCGGAGAGATAGGGTCCGCTCGCCGCCAGTCGCGCCTTCACTTCAGGATCATCGAGCCCGAACCAGCGCGGCCTCTCCGCTGGACCCGCTTGCCGATCGGTGGCGATGATTTCCAGATAAACGCCGTCGCCCAGGCTCATGACGGCGTTGTGCGTGTTCATGACCGGATGCTTGCCGCCGAGCGGCACCCGCACGCCGAGCCGCTCCTCGACCCAGTCGATGCCTTCGCTAAGCGTGGCGCAGTTGATGGCGATGTGGTCGAGGACGATGCGGGGCGGCATGTCAGGTCCTCCAGAGCACGTTCAGGCAAAAGCTTGTCCCAGCGAAGGCTGGGATGGATGCCGGTTCGCCGAGGACGTGCTCAAACAAAAACCTAGAGCGGGCTCGCCCGCTCTAGAGTGCTTCCGGAAAAGCTTGTCCCGGCGAAGGCCGGGATGCAACGCGGTTTTCCGAAAAGAAGCACGACAAACCAAAGAGCTAGGGTGTTGGAGTGATTGAGATCAATCACGGAAACACCCTAGGAACTCACCTTCACATAACTCCCCGGCGCATCCTCGATGACGCTCAAGTCGCCATCGCCGGGAATTCGCGGCCCCACCTTGTCGCCCGACTGCGCCGAGAGCCACTTGACCCAATCCGGCCACCAGGAGCCCGGATGCTCTTGGGCCGTCTCGAGCCAGCGCTCGAGCGTCGGGGCGAGCCGCTCATTGGTCCAGTGCTGGTACTTGACCTTCTCCGGCGGATTGACGACGCCGGCGATGTGGCCCGAGCCCGCCATCACGTAGCGCACCGGACCGCCGAAAAGCTGCGCGCCGACCAGCACCGACTTCGCCGGCGCGATATGATCCTCTCGCGTCGCCAATTCGTAAACCGGGATCTTCACGCGTTTGAGATCCAGCCGCACGCCGCCCAACTCCATCAGCCCGCGCGAGAATTTGTTCTCGTGGTAAAACTCGCGGAGATAGAAATTGTGATTGGCGGCCGGCATCCGCGTCGAGTCCTGGTTCCAGAACAGGAGATCGAAGGGGAAGGGTTTCTTGCCCAGCATGTAGTTGTTGACGATGTAGGGCCAGATGAGGTCGCGCGGCCGCAGCATGTTGAAGACATTGGCCATCGCCGAGCCGTCGAGATAGCCGCGCTCGGTCATCATCTCTTCCATCGCCTTCAGTTGCGCGTCGTCGATGAAGACGAGGAGATCGCCAGCCTTGGAGAAATCCATCTGCGCGGCAAGGAAGGTTGCTGAAGTGTAGCGATCGATGCCCTTGCCGGCGAGATAGGCGAGCGTGGTGCCGAGCAACGTGCCGCCGACGCAATAGCCGAGGATATTGATCTTCTCAACGCCGGTCGCCTTCGTCACGGCATCGGAAGCCGCGAGGATGCCCTCGCGCATGTAGTCTTCGAAGGATTTGTGCGAGAGCCGGCCGTCCGGGTTGACCCAGGAGACGATGAAGACCGTGAAGCCCTGGTCGACCGCGTATTTCACGAACGACTTCGCCGGCTGCAGATCGAGAATGTAGAACTTGTTGATCCACGGCGGCACGATGAGCAGCGGCACCTCGTGCACCTTGGGCGTCGTCGGCGTGTACTGGATGAGCTGCAGAAGCTCGTTCTGGAACACCACCTTGCCCGGCGTCGTGGCGACGTTCCGGCCGACCTCGAAGGCGGTCGTGTCGGTCTGGCTGATCTGCAAGGACCCGTTCGACTTCGCCATGTCGGTCGAGAGGTTCTGCATACCGCGCAGGAGATTTTCGCCGTTTGATTGAAACGTCTCGCGCATGACCTCCGGATTGGTCATCGGGAAGTTCGAGGGCGAGGTCGCGGTGACGATCTGGCGGATGAAGAACTCGGCCTTGTGCTTGGTTTTGGGATCCAGCCCCTCGGTCTCATCGACCAGTTTCTCGGCCCATTTGGAGGTCAGCAGATAGACCTGTTTCCAGAAGTCGAAGAACGGGTTCTCCGACCAGTCGGCATCCTTGAAGCGATTGTCGCCGGGCTCGGGCGTAGCTATGGGCTCGACGGTCTCGCCCATCATCTTGCGCATCGACCGGCTCCAGAGCTCCATATAGCCCTGCATCAGCTCGGTCTGGGCCTGGGCGAGCTTGTGCGGCTCGCGCATCCATTGCTGCATCACCTCGCCGAAAACCCGTCCGGCTTCCTGGGTGTCCTTGGCGAGGCTCATCGGGCCCGCGCCGTTGGGCTTCGCCATGTAGCCGGCCATGGCTTTGTTGCCTTCCTCGAAGACCTTGAGGAGGTTCTGGGTCAGCAGGGTGGGATCGGCGACACGCCAAGCGCCATTCGGGTTCTGGTCGGTTGATTTCTGCATGGGGCGACCTATCTTCTGAGAGGAGGCCAGCATCGGCCATGGTGCAGCGCATTTTGCTGCGCCGCACCATAAATGACATATTCGCCGCTCATAGTGTAGAAACTTATGGCATGGCACCGTGACAAAGCGCGCCGGCACCAGGGAATCTGGTAAAGCAGGCGTTGAGCCGAAGTCGTGAGGCGAGGCGCATGAAGCCTGGAAACGTCCGGATCATCGAGTTGACGCTCGCCGCAGGCGTGCTGGCGGTTGGCCTGCTCGTGGGCGGCTGCTCGCAGACGCCGGGCTATCCGACGTTGCCAGAAGGAGACGTCATCGGCCAGACGACCCTGACGCCCAAGCAACAGGATGCCGAAATCAAGGACCTGACCGACGCGCAGGCTCAGAACACGGCCGAGGCCGAGCCGTCCGCCAAGACTCCGAAGTACATTCCCGCCTCTGTGAGCGAAACCGAGTAGCCCAACCCTGCGGGACCCAGGGCAATCGCATATGGTGAAGTCACAATTTTCCGAGCGGTTGCCGCCGGGAATCCTCCCCCTTTTTATGGCGGAGGACCGCGCGCCTTGGGCTTAGATGCGAAGCAGATAAGTCCTTTGGCGCGCCAAGGTGGGGGTGCTGGTTCTGCGCTCCAAGACATGGCGCATCGACGGGGATTCGCGTTACGCGTCGGAAATCTCGTCAACTACGCTACCAAAGTCACTCTGAGGCGAAGCGCGCCCGGGTGCCGGCACCGGGTCGACAATCTCGCCGAGATTGCCGCACGAGCACCCCCACCTATGTTCGGAAGCCTTTTGGCTTTGCGCACCTTCTTTCGGCGAACCGGTGACCACTTCGCCGGAAGGTGCGCCTAAAGGTTTAGCTGAGGCTAAACCCAAGGCGAACAGTCCTCCCCCGTAAGAAGGGGGAGGAAAGGGAGCAGTGCGGTTTTACTCGACATCGATCCTAGCAGCACGGCTCGCTCTCGCGGCGAAGGCGAGGCTGCCAATCGTGACAAATGCGATTGCCCAGCTACGTCGCCGGTGGACTGCTACGAAATGAGTCTCGCGCTCATGCGCGAAACGGGGCATAACGGCCGCCAAATCAGCCGATAAACTCCCGTGAGACTCAATCCATGACAAAACCGCTTCGCGTCGGCATCGCGGGTCTTGGCACCGTTGGTGGCGGTGTCGTGATGCTGCTTCGCGAGCATGCCGCGCATATGGCCTCCCGGCTCGGTCGCGGCGTCGAGGTCGTGGCCGTCAGCGCCCGCAACCGCAACAAGCAACGGGCGGTGGTGCTCAAGGATGTCGAATGGCTCGACGATCCCCTCGAGCTCGCCGGCGATGACCGGATCGATGTGCTGGTCGAGTTGATGGGTGGTGCCGAAGGCGCGGCCAAGGCCACCGTCGAGCGGGCGCTTGCCGCCGGCAAGCACGTCGTTACCGCCAACAAGGCGCTGATCGCCGCCCATGGCGTGGCGCTCGCCGAGCTCGCCGAGAGACAAGGCGTCGGCCTCAAATTCGAGGCGGCGGTCGCGGGTGGCATCCCGGTCATCAAGACGCTGCGCGAGAGCCTGCTCGCCAACCGTATCTCGCGCGTCTATGGCATTCTCAACGGCACCTGCAACTTCATCCTGACGAAAATGTTCTCCGAGCGCCGCGCCTTCGCCGACGTGCTGGCCGAAGCCCAGAAGCTCGGCTATGCGGAGGCCGATCCCACTTTCGACATCGGCGGCTTCGACACGGCGCACAAGCTCGCGATCCTCACCTCGCTTGCCTATTCGACGCGCGTCGCGCCCGAGGAGATCGACATCGAGGGCATTGAGACCATCACGGCCGCCGACATCGAGGCGGCGGAGGAGCTGGGCTACCGGATCAAGCTGCTGGGTGTTGCGCAGGCGACCGACAGCGGCATCGAGCAGCGCGTGCATCCGGCGATGGTGCCGGTGCATTCGGCGATTGCGGCGGTCGGTGGCGTCACCAATTGCGTCGCCATCGATGCGGACTATGTCGGCGCGCTGACGCTCGTCGGCCCCGGCGCCGGGCAACGGGCGACGGCTTCTTCCGTCGTCAGCGATATCGCCGATCTCGCCAAGGGCGATGTGTCGCCGGCCTTCATCACGCCCTCGGGCAAGCTTCAAAAGCTCAAGCGCGCGGCGCTCAGGGCCCATGCCGGCGGCTACTACATCCGGATGTCCGTGCCCGATCGCCACGGCGCGTTCGCCGCCATTGCCACCGCCATGGCGAAGCAGAAAGTCTCGCTCGAGAGCATCGTGCAGAAGCCGCCGCCCGGCCGGCGCGAGGTTGCCTCCGGCGAGCCGATGCCGGTTTTCCTCATCACCCATGAGACGACCGAGGCCGCCATTCGCGCTGCCCTCGATGAGGCTGTGAAGAGCGGCCTCGTCACCGAGAAGCCGCAGATGATCCGAATCGAGAAGCTGTAAAAGAGGCGGTCGAGGAAATCTCGCCGAGGGAACAAGATGTCCAAGAAGCTGATGGTCGGTGTGCTCGACCGGGCGCTGACGCTCGAGGTGGTGCGCGTCACCGAGCAGGCCGCCATTGCCGCCGCGCGCCTTAGAGGCCGGGGCGATGAAAAAGCCGCCGACCAGGCCGCCGTCGATGCCATGCGCCGCGAGCTCGGCCGCATCGACATCCAGGGCCGCGTCGTCATCGGCGAGGGCGAGCGCGACGAAGCGCCGATGCTCTTCATCGGCGAGGAGATCGGTAGTGGTAAAGGACCCAAGGTCGACATCGCCGTCGATCCCTTGGAGTGCACGACCGTCTGCGCCAAGAACCTGCCGAACTCGCTCGCCGTGCTCGCCATGGCCGAGCAGGGCACGCTGCTGCATGCCCCCGACATCTACATGGACAAGATCGCCATCGGTCCGGGCTACGCGGAAGGCACCGTTGATCTCGATGCCTCGCCCGACGAGAATATCGCCAGCCTCGCCAAGGCCAAGGGCGTCAGGATCGCCGAGATCACCGCCTGCATTCTCGACCGGCCGCGGCACGAGAAGATCATCAATGCCGTCCGCAAGACCGGCGCCGCCTTGCGCCTGATCGGCGACGGCGACATCGCCGGTGTCATCCACACGACCGACCCTGAGGAAACCGGCATCGACATCTATTTCGGTGTCGGCGGCGCGCCCGAAGGCGTGCTCGCGGCGGCGGCCCTGCGCTGTGTCGGCGGGCAGATCCAGGTGCGGCTCTTTCCCATGAAGGATGCCGACTACCAGCGCGCGGAAGCCGTTGGCATCAAGGACATCAAGCGCAAGTATACGATGATGGACCTGGCCTCCGGCGACGTGTTCTTCTCCGCGACCGGCGTCACCGACGGCAACATGCTCGATGGCGTGAAGTTTCGCCGCGATAGCATCGAGACCGAGACCGTCGTCATGCGCTCGGCGACGAAGACGGTGCGTTGGATCAGGACGCGGCACGGGCTGTCGGGCCAGCAGACCCTGAGCTAGGAACAGCAACACTCTCAGAGGGCGGCATGACTATCGCAGATGTAGAACAGATTCCGTCCGAAAGATCACCGCTCCTTTTCCTCCCCCTTCCTATGGGGGAGGACCGCGCGCCTTGGACTTACGTGCGCAGCGCGTAAGTCCTTAGGCGCGCCTAGGTGGGGGTGTTAGTCCGGCGTCGCAAGGTGTGGATAGACTCGCTAGAGCCGCACGAG
>JANNSX010000257.1:0-7069 GCA_031403155.1 Hyphomicrobiaceae bacterium | reverse complement strand
CGTTCTAGGACTTGAAGTCTTTGAAATCATTGGTGCCGGCTACAGGACTCGAACCTGTGACCCCCTGATTACAAATCAGGTGCTCTACCAACTGAGCTAAGCCGGCAGCCCGACGGCAATAATCCATATGCCATCGCCGAGCCGGGACGTCCACTCGGCAGGCAAATCCGAACTTTTTCATGCCGTTAGGCCTGTTACCATTTTCCTCCATGGCTGAAACACGGATGTCATTGTGCCACAGCCCGACTTTAGCGATACTGAGGCCGATCCGCCCGGGCCTCACATGGCGGGGAAATGGTTCGACCAAGGAGAAGACCCAATGCTTAATGTTCGCTTCCTCCGGTCCGCGCTCGCCGCCGGTGCCCTCGCGGCCCTGGCGATGACCGGTGCCCAGGCCGCCAGCATCCCGGCGACGTCCACGCCGGCTGCCGATTCCAGCCTCATCCAGGTGCACAACTACTGCTCCTACGGCAAGTACTACATTCACTACTGCAAGCGCTGGGGCTACGACGGCTACGGCAACAAGTACTGCCGGAAGTGGGGCCACAAGTACCAAGGCTACTGCGACAGCTACGGCGGCAGCGGCGGCAGCTACTGAGCCGATCGGCTGAGTTTTCAGACGGCCCGCCGTCTGGTTGAGTTGCAACGCGAGGGCGATCCGCGCGCTTTGGGCGCGGATCGCCCTTTGCCGTTGTTGGCATGATGCGCGACAGAGCCGTTCATCCAGGGTTCAGCTTCGCGGCCTTAGCTTGGCCCAACTCGGCCGGCATAGTGGCGGGCCAATGGGTCCGGGGCGGCCGGACATGAGGGGCCAATATACCGCGCGAGGGTTAAGCGCGGCATGGGCCTCGCACTAACATGGGGGAAGCCGATGAGCTTCTGGAAATCCTTGAGCGTCGTCGTCCTGGCTCTGACCATGGCCGCGACCACCATTGCAACGGCCGATGCCGGCAGCCGCCGCCATAAGCGCCATTACAACCACGACAATTCCGGCCGGAACCTCGCCGTTGGCATCGGTGTCGGCCTCGTCACCGGCGCGATCCTCTACAACGCGACCCGTCCACGCCATCGCGGGCCGGGCGTCACCTACACCTATTCGCCGGGCTACGACGAGGAGGTCTGCTATCGCGGGCCGAAGCAGTGCCACAGCCGCTGGAATTGTTGGGTGAACTACAACGGCAACGAGGTCTGCGAGAAGCAGGTGTCTTGCCGGCGCCCGCTGATCTGCGAATAGCTCCGAGCGTTCCACACGAAAGCTAGATCGGCGTCGTGCCCCCGCACGGCGCCGTTTGCATTTCAAAGTTCGCGACGGGCGATCGCGATGTGATGCATCGAGATGGCCGCGGCGTTGGAAACGTTGAGGCTGGCGAGCGCGCCCGGCGTCGTCAGGCACACGAGGCGGTCGCAATGCTCCTTGGAGAGCCGTCTGAGCCCCCGCTCCTCGGCGCCGAGCACGAGTGCGATCGGGCCCGCAGGGGCGGCACTGGACGTCACCACATCCTCGAGCGCGTCGGGCGCATCTCCATCGAGGCCCAGCCTCAGAACGTGCTTTTCGCCGAGCTCGGCGAGCGCTTGCGCCAGGTTCGGGACATGCAGGACCGGCACCAGCTCCAAGGCCCCTGATGCGCTCTTGGCCAGCGCGCCGGAGGAGGGCGGGCTGTGCCGCCGCGTCATGATGATGGCGGCGACACCGAAGGCTGCCGCCGAGCGCAGGATCGCGCCGACATTGTGCGGATCGGTCACCTGATCGAGTACGACGATGAGGGGGTTTGGCGATGCGCCGAGGATTTCGTCGATCGAGGGCTCTTCGAGCGGTGAGGTCTCAAGCAGCGCACCTTGATGCACGGTATCGTTGCCGAGTTCGCGGTCGAGATCGCGCGGGGCGACGGCCTCTGGCGTGAGGGGGCGGACGTGCAAGGCATCGCCCAGACGGTGGGACGCATTGTCGGTCAATAGCAGACGTTTCACCTCGCGCTTGGGATTGCGCAGCGCGGCTTCGACGGCGTGGATGCCCCAGATGAGAATCCGGTCCTCGTCCTCGGGCTCGGCGTGACGTTTCCAGTGCAGCCGGCGATCGGGGCGCGGGGCGTCGCTGGTCCGCTCTGGCCGGGGGCCACGGTGGTCGCGATCAGGCCGTTCGCCCTGAGGCTTGCGATCTTGGCTCTGATCCTCGTCGGTTGGTTCTGGCCGGCGTTTCCAGGCTTGGCGGCGCTCGGGACGGGGGGCGTCGCTGGTCCGCTCTGGCCGGGGGCCACGGTGGTCGCGATCAGGCCGTTCGCCCTGAGGCTTGCGGTCTTGGCTCTTATTCTCGTCCTCGGACTCCGGGCGGCGTTTCCAGGGTTGGCGGCGCTCGGGGCGGGGCGCGTCGCTGGTCCGCTCTGGCCGGGGGCCACGGTGGTCGCGATCGCGGTGATCGCCGGTAGGGCGGTCTTGGCTCCTTTTCTCGTCCTCGGACTCCGGGCGGCGCTTCCAGGGTTGGTGGCGCGCAGGGCGAGGGCCGTCGCTGGGACGCTCAGGCCTGGCGTCTCGACGGTCGCGACTGGGCTGTTCACCATGATCCTTGCGGCCGGGACCGCGATCCTCGGGCCGATCCTTTTGCCCGGGGCGGCGCGGGCCCCGGCCGGCGTCGGAGCGGGGACCTTTCGGATGCTCGTCCGGGCCGGATTTCCGCTCCCCGTCGGCACGTTTCTCCCGCCAGGGCTTGCCCGGGCGGTCACTGCTGGTCCGGGGGCCGCCGGTGCGAGGTGCCTCGCGGTCGCCGCGGTCGTTCTGGCGGCGCGGCTTGTCACGGGATCGGTCGGGTGGTCGGCTCACGGTCATCAACTCCGGGGAGGGCTTGGGGGCTCTCTCTAGCATGTCGCAAACCAAATGCACGTAACGCCTGGGCCAAAGGGTTGACACCCGGTAGCTCCATTCCCATAACCAGCGTCTGCCGCCTCGTGCGACGGTTCGCAAATGCCGACAGGCACCTCAGCGGGCGATGACGGCATTTGCGAACTTGAGTCGCACGAGGATACCTATGGTTTCTCGTGTCCCTTATGTCCCGCAAATGCCGAAAGTGCTTGCTGAGAGTTCATCGGCATTTGCGGGACGGGACACGAGCGGCATGGAGAGGTGCCCGAGTGGCTAAAGGGGGCGGACTGTAAATCCGCTGGCTTCGCCTACGCTAGTTCGAATCCAGCCCTCTCCACCAGTCTTCATACGCCCCGCGGAGCTGACCGGCGCGCGCTGGCGTTGAGGGGTTGGCGCCGGGCGCTTACAACTCCGTCTTTCAGATCCGCCGGAGGCTGCCCGTGTCGAAAACCCCCTGCATCATCACCGTCGCGATCACCGGCTCGCTGCCGCGGAAAAAGGACAATCCGGCGGTGCCGATCACGGTCACCGAGCAGATTGAATCAACGCACGCCTCGTTCGAGGCGGGGGCGACCCTCGCCCATCTGCATGTCCGCAACGACGACGAGACGCCGACCTCCGATTCCGATCGTTTCGGGCGCTTGAAGGAAGGCATCGAGAAGCACTGCCCCGGCATGATCGTTCAGTTCTCGACCGGCGGGCGCTCCGGCAAGGGCGCGGCCGAGCGCGGCGGCATGCTGTTCCACAAGCCCGACATGGCCTCGCTGACGACGGGCACGGTGAATTTCCCGGTCACCGTCTACGAGAACACGCCCGATCTCATTCGCGCTCTCGCGTCGAGCATGCTGGAGCACGACATCAAACCGGAGATCGAGGTGTTCGATCTGTCGATTCTCTACCAGGCGATCCGTTTGGCCGAGGAGGGGCTGCTGAAGGCGCCGCTGCACGTGCAGTTCGTGTTCGGCGTGAAGAATGCGATGCCGGCGATCCGGCAAGTGCTCGACTTCCAGGTGGCCGAGTTGAAACGCCTGATGCCTGAGGCCACCTGGACGGCGGCGGGGATCGGCCGGACGCAGCTCGAGGTCAACCGCTGGTCGCTCGAGATGGGCGGCCATTGCCGCACGGGCCTGGAAGATAATGTGCGGATGGACCGCGATACGCTCGCGCCTTCGGATGCGGCGTTGGTGGCGCGGCTCGCGGCGCTGACGGCGGAGTACGGGCGGCGCCCAGCGACGGCCACAGAGGCGCGGGGGATTCTGGGGTTGCGGGCGGCCTGAGGCGCCGCGATCGTCAGCACGGCCTCCAGACATCGAACAAATCTTGTGCACTTCCGATCGGGTTGCTTCGTGCTGCCGGCACGACGGCTGCGGACTTGGGTGTTTCCGATTTTCGTTGAATCACTTCAACACCCTAGATCCTTGGTTTGTCGTGCTTCTTTTCGGAAAACCGCTTCGCACCTTTCCGGAAGCACTCTAGTGTAGACGTGTGGGGCTGAGGAAGCGGGATTCTGGGCGGTCGCTCGCCGGCCACTCCGGCCGGGGCCGTCGAGCCACGCTTGGCCAAGCACTCGTGGCGCTGAGGCGATCGACCGCTACCGCCGATGTTGGCGCGAGCATCAACCAGCCTTTGCGGCCTAAATCCTTCGTTCGCCAGTGTGGATCTTGTTGGGTCTGCGTGGTTTGGGTCGACAGCGTCGTTTCAATACCTCCTCAGCAGCGCCACGAGCTTGCCTTGGATCGCCACGCGGTCGGGGCCGAAGATCCGCGTCTCGTAGGCGGGGTTGGCGGCTTCGAGCGCGATGGACGCGCCGCGACGGCGCAGCCGCTTCAAGGTCGCCTCCTCGTTGTCGACGAGGGCGACGATGATGTCGCCGTTGTCGGCGCTGTCGCTGCGTTTGATGACGACCGTGTCGCCATCGTAGATGCCGGCCTCGATCATCGAGTCGCCCTTGACCTCGAGCGCGAAATGGTCGCCGCCGTCGACATAGCTCGAAGGCACCGGAATGTTCTCGGTGTGATCCTGGATAGCCGAGATCGGCACACCGGCGGCAATGCGCCCCATCATCGGCACGCTCATGAAACCGGCCACCGAATCGACCGTGCTCGACACACTTGGCTGAGCCTTGCGCCCGCCGCCCTCAATGACGCTCGGCACGAAGCCGCGGACATTATCGCGCTGGGCCTCGGTGAGGCCTTCGGGCAAGCGGATGACCTCCAGCGCGCGGGCCCGGTGGGGCAAGCGCCGGATGAAGCCGCGCTCCTCCAAGGCCATGATCAGCCGATGAATTCCGGATTTCGACTTGAGCTCGAGCGCCTCTTTCATCTCGTCGAACGAGGGCGGCACGCCGGTCTCCTGCAGCCGGCTGTTGATGTACAGCAGCAGCTCTTTTTGTTTGGACGTCAGCATGTCGGGCTCCGGGTTGTTGCAGTGTGGCGCCCCGCGATTGCCGGGTAACCCTGCGGCTGGATTCCAGCCGGCAATCGCGGGATGAGCGCCACACCAAGCCAATGATTCGCTCGTGTCCTCTTCGCATCGCAATTGCCACTGCGTTTGCCGCAAATGGGTGGGCAATTGCGATGCGGGACACGAGTGACGCCGTACAAACCGGGAACACCCTAGCATGTTCGCGGGATGTTCTGCAAGGGCTGCTTGCCGTGTGAATATGAGGACGCCGGCGAGCGGCGTGAGGTCATCGCGCCACTGTCGCCTTTGACCGAAGACGGTCGACCTGCCGGTCGCCCCTACAAAACATGCGCCTTGCCTACCGGACGTCAGGGACGCACGGCCTCACGACCGCAGGGGCGACCGGCGGGTCGCCCGCTTGGGGATTGTGCAATTCCCCTCCCCGCCGTCGTTCCGGCGTCCAAGCCGGGAACCGTGATCGGCAGTCAATGATCGAGGCTCGGCAACCCGGCATGGGGCCGGCCGGCAAGTCCCTCAAACCCCAAACCCCATCACATCCACCTCTTCGGCGGCCTCTACCGCCGGCGCGCCGGGCTCCCGCACGATCAGCGCATCGGCGGTGGCGAGGGTGAAAAGGAGGGAACTATCCTGCGAGGGCAGCGCGGTGACGGTCTCGATGCCATCGTCCGTTCGCCCGAGCCTCGCGCGCATGAAATGCTTGCGGGGGCCGTTGGCCTCGATTGGCCCTCCGAGCACCACACGGCGCATGGCCGTCTCCGCCGTGCCACCCGCCAGCCGCCGGACCAGCGGCAGCAAGAACACCTCCGCGCAGATCAGCGCCGAGACCGGATTGCCCGGCAGGCCGATGAAGCGCTGGCGGCCTTTCCGCCCGAACATCATGGGCTTGCCCGGCCGCATGGCGATCTTCCAGAAATCCAGAGTGACGCCCTGCGCGCTGAGCGCCTTGTGCACGAGGTCGTGATCGCCGACGGAGGCGCCACCGATGGTGACGACGATATCGGCGTCGCGCGCCTTGGCGAGATGGCGGTTGAGATCCTCGACGGTGTCCTTTGCGATGCCGATGAGCCCAGGCGCGCCGCCCGCCGCCGTCACCATCGCGGCGAGCGCCGGCGGCGTCGAGGAGACGATCTGCGAGGGCGCGGGCGTCGTGCCCGGCGGCACCAGCTCGTCGCCGGTGGCCAGGATCGCCACCTTTGGCCGCCGGACGACATCGAGGGAGGCGCGTCCGCTCGCGGCGGCCAACGCAATGTGGCGGTAGGTGATGAGCGCGCCGGGCGCGATCAGCGCATCGCCCGCCGTGAAGTCGAAGCCGGCAGGCCGCACATTCTGTCCGGCACGGACGGGCTCGGTGGCCGAGACCATCTCGCCATCTCGCGCGGAATTCTCCTGGATGAGCACGGCATCGGCACCCCCGGGCACTGGCGCGCCGGTGAAGATGCGGACAGCTGTGCCGGGCTCGACGGTGCCCTCGAACGCATGCCCCGCCGCCGACTGGCCGATCACCTTGAGTGTCGCACCCACCGCCGCATCGGCGGCCCGGACCGCATAGCCATCCATGGCGGACGCGTTGAACGGCGGCTGCGTCAGGCGCGCGACGACGGGTGCGGCGAGCACGCGTCCGGCCGCGGCGTGAAACGGTACGTTCTCAGGTTCGAGCGGCGCCGCATCGGCGAGGATGCGCTGCAACGCGGCCTCGACGGCCAGGAGCCCGCCCACTTCAGCCGCCACGGTCGGAAGTCCCCGAAGTCGCGCGCCACACGCCCGAGCGCCCGCCGGACTTTTCCAAGAGCCG
>JANNSX010000256.1:0-4678 GCA_031403155.1 Hyphomicrobiaceae bacterium | reverse complement strand
AGAAGGGACGACCGGACCAGGCTACGTCACGGTTCTCACCGAGGGGCGACACGGTCCCGGCCATCCCGACCCGGGGAGGACGGCCGTCCTCCCCGGACCAACCCGCACACTGAAGCGATTCGGGTCAAAACCATCATGCATGGGGCGACCTGCGGTCGCCCCTCCTGCTCCGTGCGATGTTGAACGTGGCGTGCACCTCGCCTGCCGCCGCCCCTCACCCTCCCCTCTCCCCGCAAGCGGGGAGAGGAAGAAGCGTGGTGCGTCCCTGACTTGTGAGGCAAGCGCGGCGCTACCTTCCTCTCCCCGTAGCGCAGCGTACGGGGAGAGGGGGGGGTGAGCGGCGGCCACAAGGGAGGTCGTTGCCAAAGCCATCGCCGAAGGGCGACCTGCCGGGCCTCCGGCTATCTTGAGGTGCGGGGGTTGTGGTTGTTGGGATGTGTGGCGATCGCTGGCCTGAAAAGCGATGGATTGGCGTAGGCCAAGCCTCCGCCCTATACTCAGCCCATGACCGACACCGCCAAGCGCGAGAAACGCCCCATCGTCAATCACCGCTCCTCGATCGATGATCCGGTCGGCAAGGGGAGCCATGTGTTCCTGATCGACGGCTCGGGCTACATTTTCCGCGCTTTTCATGCGCTTCCCCCCCTGTCGCGGCCTTCGGACGGCCTTCCCGTCGGGGCCGTGCACGGCTTCTGCCAGATGCTCTGGAAGCTGCTCAAGGATAGCCGCGAAGCCGACAAGCCGACCCACATCGCCGTCATCTTCGATGCCGCGCGCGAGACCTTTCGCAACGAGATCTACAAGGAGTACAAGGCGCATCGGCCGCCGGCGCCGGAGGAGCTCGTCCCGCAGTTCCCGCTGATCCGCGATGCCGTCAAAGCCTTCAACGTCGCCTGCATCGAGCAGGACGGCTTCGAGGCCGACGATCTGATCGCCACCTACGCCAAGCATGCGGTCGAAGCCGGCGGCGACGTCACCATCGTCTCCTCCGACAAGGACCTGATGCAGCTGGTGAAGCCCGGCATCGGCATGTTCGACACCATGAAGAACCGCCGCATCGGCACCGACGAGGTGATCGAGAAGTTCGGCGTCCGGCCGGACAAGGTCGTGGACGTGCAATCGCTCGCGGGCGATTCCGCCGACAATGTGCCGGGGGTTCCCGGCATCGGCGTCAAGACGGCGGCCGAGCTCATCAAGGAATATGGCGATCTCGACACGCTGTTGGCGCGCGCCTCCGAGATCAAGCAGCCGAAGCGGCGGGAAAAGCTCATCGAGTTCGCCGACCAGGCGCGCATGAGCCGGGAGCTGGTGCGATTGAAAGATGACGTGCCCGTCGAGGTCGGGTTGGGTGAGATCGCGGTGACGGACCCCGATCCCGAAAAGCTCGTCGGCTTCATGCGCGAGATGGAGTTCAACACGCTGACGCGGCGCGTGGCGGAGGCGCTCGGCGCCGACGTGCCACCGCCGTTGGAAAAGCCGGCCGGCGACAGCGTACCGGCGAAGAGCCGCGACGGCGGCGTGGGCACACCGGATGCCGCCGTCGCCTATGGCCTGAGGCAAGCGAAGTCGGTTCCGGTCGATCGCACGAAATATGAGACGGTCACGACCGCCGCCCGACTTGCCGAATGGATCGCCGAGGCCGAGGAGCAAGGCCGCATAGCCTTCGACACCGAGACGGATCGCCTCGACGCCATGCAGGCCAACCTCGTCGGCGTGGCGCTGGCGCTCGGACCGGGCCGCGCCTGCTACGTGCCGCTCGGCCATCGCGCGGGCGACGGCTTCGATTTCGGCGGCACGGCTGCCGGGCTGCAGCAGATCCCGCTCGAGGAGGCGTTGGTTGTCCTAAAGCCTATGCTCGAAAATCCGGCGACGCTGAAAATCGGGCAGAACCTCAAATACGACGCCCTCGTGATGCGCCGGTACGGCATTGGCATCGCGCCGATCGACGACACCATGCTGCTCTCCTACGTGCTCGACGCCGGCAAGGGCGGCAACGGCATGGACGAGCTTTCCGAGCGCCACCTCCAGTATGTGCCGATCGCCTTCAAGGAGGTGATCGCCAAGGTGCCGGGCGGGGCGAAGAAATCGGATAAGACCTTCGCCGAGGTGCCGCTCGATGCGGCGACCGAGTACTCCGCCGAGGACGCCGACGTCACTTACCGGCTCTGGCAAGTCCTCAAACCCCGCCTCGCCGCCGAGCGCATGACGACCGTCTACGAGACGCTCGAGCGGCCGTTGGTCCAGGTGCTGGTCGACATGGAGGCTCGAGGCATCAAGGTCGATCGCAACATTCTCTCGCGCCTCTCGGGCTCCTTCGCGCAAAGGAGCGCCGCGCTGGAAGCCGAGGTGAAGGAGCTGATCGGCGACCAGGGTTTCAACCTCGGATCGCCCAAGCAGCTCGGCGAATTGCTGTTCGACAAATTGCAGCTCCCCGGCGGCAAGCGGACGAAGACCGGCCAGTGGGAGACCCGCGCCGGGCTGCTCGACGATCTCGCCTCCAACGAGGAGCTGCCGGACGACGCGCGCCGCCTCGTCAACACCATGCTCGAATGGCGGCAGCTGACGAAGCTACGCTCGACCTACACGGATGCGCTGCCCACCTACATCCATCCCGAGACGGGCCGCATCCACACCTCCTACGCCATGGCTTCGACCTCGACCGGCCGCCTCGCCTCGACCGATCCCAACCTGCAGAACATTCCCATCCGCACGAAGGAAGGGCGCGAGATCCGCACCGCCTTCATCGCGGAAAAGGGAATGAAGCTCGTCTCGGCCGATTATTCGCAGATCGAGCTGCGCGTGCTCGCCCACATGGCCGACATTCCGCAATTGCGGAAAGCCTTCGACGACGGCCTCGACATCCACGCCATGACGGCGTCGGAAATGTTCGGCGTCGCCATCGCGGGCATGCCGCCGGAAGTGCGCCGTCGCGCCAAGGCGATCAATTTCGGCATCATCTACGGCATCTCCGCCTTCGGGCTGGCGAACCAGCTCGGCATCTCCAAGCAGGAGGCCAGCGACTACATCACCACCTACTTCAAGCGCTTCCCAGGCATCCGCGACTACATGGAGGCGACGAAGAAGCTCGCCCACGAGCAGGGCTTCGTTACGACGTTGTTTGGCCGCAAGGTCCACTTTCCCGAGATCAACACGAAGAACCCGTCCATGCGCGGGTTCCTGGAGCGCGCCTCGATCAACGCGCCGATCCAGGGTTCCGCCGCCGATATCATCCGCCGGGCGATGGTGAGGATGCCGGGCGCACTCGAGGCAATGCGCCTCAAGGCCAAGATGCTCCTCCAGGTGCACGACGAGCTGGTCTTCGAAGTGCCGGAGGGTGAGGTGGAAAAGACACTGCCGGCCGTCGCCAAGGTCATGGAGAAGAGCCCGGAGCCGTTGCTGAAGCTCTCGGTGCCGCTCAAGGTCGACGCCAAGGCCGCCGACAACTGGGAGGCGGCGCATTAGGGTGTTGCCGTTTTTCGTTGAATCACTTCAACACCCTAATTCCTTGGTTTGTCGTGCGTCTTTTCGGAAAACCGCTTCGCACTTTTCCGGAAGCACTCTAATTCCTTGGTCTGTCGTGCTTCTTTTCGGAAAACCGCTTCGCACTTTTCCGGAAGCACTCGAGCTTCCAAAGCGATGCCTGCCGGAGAGATGTCTGGGTTCCCGCCTTCGCGGGAATGACGGTGGGGTTGGATTTGCGCAAACCCAACCGCGCCGTTGTGCAGCCGACCCGTCGTGATGCCTATCCACCGCTACGGCTGCTCCGCCGTTTCTCCACACCCAGCCTCCCGCAATTGCCGCAGTTAGGGCATAGTCCAGCGGATGCCGCCTGAATGGCGAGCGGGTCGCCGGCAAGCGGACGACAGATGCGGTTGCTGGTGGCCAGTATGGCCAATGGGAAGATGCGAGTTTTTTGTCCGATGGTGGCGCTGTTCATGGTTGCGGCGACGCCGCACTCCACCTCCGCCGCTTGCCTCCCCACCAACCCCGACATTGCCATCTACGGCGTCGAACTCGGCGATCCCTTGAGCGCGGCGCTTCAACTGGGCTCGAGCTATGAGCTCGTCGAGGACGAGAGCGGCCTGCCCCATGCCGTCTTCACGAACGCCGCCGAGAGCGAGGTGCTGAAGCTCTACAAGCACCACGGCGACAAGTCTGGGTCGTTCCGGGAGGTCGAGGTGCTGGCAACCGGGGACCTCGATTCGGATGTCGACGCCACCGTCCTCGACACCCCCCAATTCCGATCCGGCCGGGGCATCAAACTTGGGCTCAGCCGCAAGGAGGTCGTCGATCGATTTGGCCCCTGCGCCGCCACCGGCAGCACCGAAGGCGGTGCCGACGTCATCCGCTACGAGATTACGGACATCGCCGGCTCGGACCTGCTCAAGGCCCAGAACATGCCGCTCTACTATGCCGAATACGCCTTCGAGCAGGACAAGCTCGTCCGCTTCGTTTTCGGTTTCTCCTACCCGTGAGCATTGCAATCCGTGTTGCGACAACTTTTTGTTAACCGGGAATCAGCGAGGCTTCTCCTTCGTTGGAGATAAGCCATGGACGATCTGATCCGCGCCGCCGCCGCCAACTTGGACCTGCAACTGATCCGCATCGCCGTTGCCCTCGAAGGTGGGGAAGCGGGCGCCAAGCGGCTGATCGATGCCATGGCCCGCGGCGAGGCCCA
>JANNSX010000255.1:0-3418 GCA_031403155.1 Hyphomicrobiaceae bacterium | reverse complement strand
CGTAGCCCGCAACGACGAGCAGGTCGCCGCCGGCCGCCGCCAGTGCGCCAACCTCGGCCGAGTAGTCGGCCTTGCCGTCTTCATGCGCCGCCGACAGCGTGATGGTGCCGCCCTTGGCGATGAACGAGGCCGCGATCGATTCCGCGAGGCCCTTGCCGTAGTCGGTGTTGGTGTAGGTTAGCGCCGCGGTCTTGATGCCACGAGCCAGCATGATGTCGGCGGCCACTTCGCCCTCGCGCGCGTCAGACGGCGCGGTGCGGAAGAACAGGCCGTCATCCTCGGCCGTGGACAGCGCCGGCGAGGTCGCCGAGGGCGAGATCATGACGAGGCCGTTCGGACGGCCCACGTTCTGCAGCACCGCCCCGGTCACGCCCGAGCAGTCGCCGCCGATGATGGCGTTGACCTTGTCGGAGGTGATGAGGCGCTCGGCGGCGGCCGTCGCGGCGGCGGCGTCGACGCAGGTCGAGTCACCCCGGATGCCCGTGACCTTCGAGCCGTCGAGCAGCTTGCCCGAGTCGGTGACCTCCTTCATGGCCATGTCGGCCGCCTGCGCCATGATCGGCGCGATACTCTCGATCGGGCCCGTGTAGCCGAGCAGAACGCCGAGCTTGATGTCCTCGCCAGCCATCGCCGGGCCGGCCATCAGAGCCGACACTGCCGTTGCGCCAAGCAGTTGTTTCAAAACAGTTTTCATACCTACTCTCCCGTCTAGGTTTGTTTATGGATAACATTCCGGAACGTTATCCTTGGACCAGAACTTAGGCCGGGGCGTGGAAAAAGAAAAGCACGATTGGGGTTGTTGCTAACGCCGAGCGGCGGAATCGGGGCGGGCGTGCCCTCAAGCGGCGAAGCCTAGTCCGTTTCCGACAACCACGCCCGGCAGACCCGCTTGAAAACGGTCACGGCCTCGCCTTCCGGCCGGCCGGGCGCGCGCGCCATGACGATCTCGCTTGCCGGCGAGCCACCGGCGAGCGGCCGGGCCGCCACCGCCATGCCGTCGTAGGTGACGCCGGTGGCGGGCTTCGTGCCGAGCAGCGCGAAGCCGAGGCCCTGGCCGACGAGGCCGCGCACCGTCTCGAAGCTCGTCGAGCGCAACGCAATCCTCGGCTCGACGCCGGCGGCCGTGAAGAGGCCGAGGAAATAGTCGCGGCTCATCGGCAGGTCGAGGAGGATCATCGGCTCGGCGGCGAGTTCGGCAAGGGATATGCTGCGCTGGTGCGCCAGCGGATGGGCCTCGGGCAGCAGCACATAGGCCGGCATCTCGGTCAGCGCTTCAATTTCGAAGGCGGGGTCGAGCTGGTAGCCGTAGCTCAGTGCAACATCGACTTCGCCGCTCCTGAGGGCATCGACCAGCGCCGTCTGAGGCGCCTCGACGAGCTTCACCTCGAGCCCGGGCATGGCGTCGAGCAGACGGCGGACGAGCTCGGGCACGACATAGGGCGCGAGCGTCACGAGAGCACCGATCGTCAGCGTCGGGCTTGCGCCGCTCGCTGAAACCTTGCGCGGCTCGATCCGGGCCGGCCGCCCATAGGCGCGGTTGGCGTAGATGAGCGGATGGCTGCCGCTGGCAACGAACATATCCTCGACCTCTCCGAAGAACACGTGATGCGAGCCATAGCGCAGGCTTTGCGCGAGCCTGCAGTCGAAAGCAACGAGCGGATCGACGATGCGCGGCGCTCCGGTCGCTTGCGTGACCCATTGAGCCGAGG
The DNA here is from genome assembly GCA_031403155.1 of Hyphomicrobiaceae bacterium. Taxonomy (GTDB): domain Bacteria; phylum Pseudomonadota; class Alphaproteobacteria; order Rhizobiales; family Hyphomicrobiaceae; genus JANNSX01. The sequence goes on along the minus strand of JANNSX010000255.1, from coordinate 1,709 downwards.
AGAACTTGTCGCCATCCGCCGTCTTGATCCGGCCGGCGAAGGTGTCGGACACGTCCGCCTGATCATCCCGCAACACGTTCACGCAGAAGACGCCGTTGCGCTGGATCGCCTCGGCAGCGTTGCTCTTGTGATGCACGCAAACGAGCAGCGAGGGCTTGGCCGAGTCGGCCGACACCGACGACATCGCCGAGACCGTCACGCCGAACCGCCCGGCCGGGCCATCGGTGGTGACGATGTTCACCGTGCAGGCGGCCTGGCTCATGCCTTCGAGGAAGGATTGGCGGAGGGCGGTGGGGTCTGACATGGCCGGGCTCCAGAGAACGCAATCAAATGGGCGACCGGTGGTCGCCCGGCTAACCTTACGCGCGACGATTGGGATAGCCAAAATGAGCGAGCGACCGGCGGTCGCCCCTATTTCGGCGCCCCCCACACGCGATCACTCAAGCCCGCCGCCTTCTGCGTGAACTTCAGCGCATTGCTCCAATCGAATGTCCGGTAGACCGCCGCCAGATGCGCAAACGGCGGCGACTGGGCGAACAGCTGGAAGGTCAGCCGGTGACCGGCGTAGTCGGAGTTCACCAGATCGCGCGCGAAGGCCAAGAGCTTGCGGCGGTCGTCGGCCACCCACTCCTCGTTGATGGTGTAGTATTTGTCGAGCCATGGCTTCGTCTCCGGCGCCTCGAAGGTCGCGGCGTCCGGCGTGACGCAGATCTGCCCGCCGCACAGCTCACGCGCGATGTGCATCATGCGGGGCAGGTTGGTCATCGCGTGCACGCGGCCGGTGAAGAGCAGCGACTGGTTCGGCATGACGAGGCCGTTCGGGCTCTTCTCTGAAACGGCAATGGCCGCTGTCAGATGCGCGTTGATGCCTTCCCGCCAGACCGCGAGCTCGGCGAGCTTCTCCTGCACCGCCTGCTGCTTGTCGAGGCCGGTCTGCCTGGCGTTCCACAAAGCGGCGCCGATGATGAGATCGGCGTAGGACAAGGTGCGCTGCACGAAGGGGAAGGCCGAATAGCGGTGCAGGGTCTGGCGGATGAACGCGGCGGCCCCGGAACCGGTCGAAGATACGCCGCGGCTTGCTCCGGGTGAAATGCTCGGTGATTTCCGCGTCGTGCGGTATCTCGATCACGGCGGGATGGGCGAAATCTACGAGGCCGAGCAAGTCTGCCTGAGCCGCCGGCGCGTGGCCCTGAAAGTGATCCGGCACGGGAAGGTGTCACCCGACGCCCGCGCCCGCTTCTTGCGCGAGCAAGAGTCCCTGGCGAAACTGCACCAGACGAACATCGTTCCGGTGTTCGCGGCCGGGGAACGGGATGAATTGCAGTACTTCGCCATGCAGTACATCGACGGGACGACGCTGGGCCACGTGGTAAAGTTCTTGCAAGCGAACCTGCATCGCAAGCTGGACACGAGCCCGACCCCGAGCCTGGCGAAGTTGGTCGAGAGCGTGGTGGAGCCGCACCATCCGGAGGTCGCTGCGAATAGCCCGACGGTCTCGCAACCGCAGGCCGAGTCCGACGCGGCTCACGTTCCCGACATCCACCCAATTTTAACGGACGAATACTGCAGCTCGGTGGCGGCGTCGCTCGCGGATATTGCCGATGCGCTCGACGCAGCGCACCGGGCGAACGTGCTGCACCGAGACGTGAAGCCGTCGAATTTGATGGCGGAAAAGTCCGGCAAGTGTTGGGTGATCGACTTCGGGTTGG
>JANNSX010000254.1:0-4180 GCA_031403155.1 Hyphomicrobiaceae bacterium | reverse complement strand
GTCCCGTCCGCATCGCGGATGCGCCGCCAATTGTCATACTCCTGCACGATTTCGACCGGGAGCCCCGGCTTCAGGTAAAGCCATTGCACAGGATAGTCGCGGCCCGGTCCGATGCGCAGATTGACCCGGCCTGACTTGAGACTGACGAACCTCGGCAACGGGAGTCCGCTTGGACCCACGACCGCCGCCAGTGCTTCAGTCGAGTGGGCGCTTGTCACGGGAAGGCCGGGCAGACCGCCAAAAAATGCTGAAAATGCGCAGGCGATGCCCGCGAAACGAAATGTTTTTACGCACAACACAATGGAACCCCAAACTCTGAACTACGCTGCTCGGCACACAAGGACCGGCACGCGCCGTTTTCCTTTGAGTTCGGCGCTCCGGCTTGTTACAAAGCCCTGCTCCGAACCGGATTCAATCTTTGCGCCGTTTTGGTTAAAGAGGTCTCAACGGGATCGTTAAAAGTCATCACATGTCATCCAAAAAGAAGCCCGTTGTCGTCATCACCCGCAAACTGCCGGAGCCGGTCGAAACCCGGATGCGCGAGTTGTTCGACGCGCGGCTGAATGTCGATGACCATCCGATGCCGCCGGACGAACTTGCCGCAGCGATGCGGGAAGCGGATGTGCTTGTGCCGACGCTGACCGACCGGATTGACGAGGCGCTGCTGAACGGGAGCGGCGACCGGCTTAAGCTCATTGCCTCCTTCTCTAACGGCGTCGATCATATTGATGTCTCCGCCGCCGCCAAGCGCGGCATTACCGTGACGAACACGCCGAATGTTCTGAACGAAGACACAGCGGACATGACCATGGCGCTGATTCTCGCGGTGCCGCGCCGCCTGACGGAGGGCGCAAGCCTTCTCAAAGCCAACGGCAAATGGCAGGGCTGGTCGCCAACCTGGATGCTCGGCCGCCGCATATGGGGCAAGCGGCTTGGCATCATCGGCATGGGCCGCATCGGCACCGCCGTCGCCCGCCGCGCCAAGGCATTTGGCCTCTCGATACATTATCACAACCGCCACCGTGTCGACGCCAAGACCGAAGAGGCGCTGGAAGCGACCTATTGGGACAGTCTTGACCAGATGCTGGCCCGCATGGATATTATCTCGGTCAACTGCCCTTCGACGCCGGCGAGTTTCCATCTTCTCTCCGCCCGCCGCCTCGGGCTGATCCAGCCGAGCGCCTATATCGTCAACACGGCGCGCGGCGACATCATTGACGAGGCGGCGCTCATCAAGCTCATTAATGACGGCCGCATCGCCGGTGCGGGCCTTGACGTGTTCGAGCATGAGCCGGCCGTCAGCCCGAAACTGCTGAAGCTCGCGGAGAAGGGCAAGGTCGTCATCCTGCCACATATGGGTTCGGCGACCATGGAGGGGCGTGTTGATATGGGCGCGCGCGCGGAATACCTCGCCCATGCCACCCGCGCCGATGGCGGAGATCACTTCGTAGGGGCCGATGCGGCGTCCGCTCACCAGTGAATCGCTCACTGAATTCCCCCACGCGCGATGATCTCCAGGAGCTCCTCGGTCCAGTTGAGGACCAGCCTCAGGCCTTCGCCCTTGGCGTCGCGGCTCAGCATGATGAACCTTCCGTCCGGCGTCACGTCGTAGGCCGCGATGGTGACGCCCTGCCCGAGGTCGTATTCATCCTTGAACAGCGGCGTCGGCTTCCCGATCACGGGCTCCTCGCCCAATCCGTCAAATGCGACCGCGACCAGATTCTCGCCGTCGCGGTAGTAAATCTCGCGGCCGTCAGGTCGCCATCTCGGCTGGGTACCGAGGCCGGACGAAATGCGCCAGCTGCGATCGAGGGACGGATAGCGGCGCACCTGCGTTTCGAGCCGCCCGGATTCCGACGACACGTAGAGGAGCCAGCGGCCGTCCTTCGAGAGTTGCGCGCCGCCCTCGTAGGTGGGCCCGGCGATCAACGGCTTTGGCTTGAACTTCCCCGAGATCGACAGCAGCACGATGTCCCCCGAGGTCTTGGGCGAGACGCGCGTGCTGAGCACAGTGTCCGGGTCGGGCCCGGCCCCCGACGTGAAGTCGTTTGTGACGCCGTTCGGGATGGCCCCGGCGCGCCCGCTCCCGTCCGACGCCGACCAGTACGGAACGTTGAATCGCTTGTAGGCGAGGGCTCTCCCGTCGCGCGTCCAGAGACTGAACACCGTTCCCGGCGCCTCGGGGGTCAACCTCGACACGGTCTGCCTGTCGAGGTCGTACGCGTCGACCCGAGACGACTGGACTTCGACGGTCACGATTCGACCTGAGGGCGAGACGCGCGGATTCATGAAGCGCTCTGTCGGGAAGGGCAGGACGGCCGCCGAGCCGTCCCGGCCGACGGAAACGACGCGCGCCGCCCGGTAGCCGGTCGGAACGTAGATGAGGTCACCCGTCTGGGACAGCCTCACGGCCAAGCCACCCATTATCGTCGTTGCGATCTGTCCTTTTGGGATTACCGCCGTGGCCGTACCCGTGACTTTAAGACCGATCGGATCGAAGGGGGCGGCGAAGAGCCCTCCAGCCCGCGCGAATAGGAGGTGGCCCGTGGGCGAAAAAAGGGGCGTCGCCGCGCCGTCCAGGACCACGACGCGCTTGCCGTCCTGCGCCGAGACGGCCTCGATCCGCTGGGCTCCCGGGTCTCCGGTCAGGCTCGAGAACAACAGCACGTCGGCGCCCGGGAGGAACTGCGGGTTGGCGTGAGCGACCTCGCCGCGCCCGGAGTCGAGCTCCGTGAGCTGGCGCGGGGCGCCGCCCTCGACGGGCTGAATCCAGAGGGCGCCACTGCGTACGAAGGCAATGCCTTTGGGTCCCCAGCTGATCCCGCCGGTCAGATCGACCCCTTCGGTCAGACGCACCCGCTGCTGGTCGGCCAGAGACGTGCGAGACAAAGCACCGCTGTTGGTGACAAACGCAAGGCTCTGGCTGTCGGGAGAAAACGCGGCGAGGTTGACGCCGTCGGATTCCCCGATCTCGACCGTCTCGCTGCTGGAGAGCCTGCGCACGTGCAACCGCCGCGCGCCCTTCTTGAACGCGGTGATCCCCACCAAGCGTCCGTCCGGAGAGAGGATGAAGCTCTGTTCGAGTGACGAGACGGGTTCGAGGTCTTGGGGGAAGGCCACCTCGACGTGAAGCGGCACGCGCGGCCTGGTCTTTGGATCTACGCGGCCGGGCCAGCGAGCGGAGACCGCCGCCACAACCGCAAGGATCGAGATGATCCAGGGCAGTGCTACGCCGAGGCGCGACCGGGACCGAGTTTCGGTTCCCTCGGGTGCGACCCGGTCGTCGGGTGCGCCGACGATGATCTGCTCGAGCAGCCGGCGCGCGTCGCCGATGTCGCGCAGGCGCTGCTTCGAGTCGCGAATGAGACAGTCGCGCACGAGTGCTTTAAGCCGCGGCGGCGCATCCTTCGGCAGGGAGGTGGCATTCACATCCCGGGTCAGCACGGCCGCGAGGGTTTCGGAGACATCTTCGGCGGCGAACAGGCGGCGGCCCGTCAGCATTTCGTACAGCACGACACCGAAGGCCCAGATGTCGGTGCGCTTGTCGACCGCCTTGCCCTTGGCCTGCTCGGGCGACATGTAAGCCGCGGTGCCGACGATCATCCCCGCGGACGTGCCCTGATGGGTCAGCGTGGGCGAATGGGAGACGTTCGGATGCGACGAAGTGCCCGCGGGCTCCATGGCCTTGGCGAGACCGAAGTCGAGGATCTTCACCGTCCCGTCGGCGCGGACCTTGATGTTGGCGGGCTTGAGGTCACGGTGCACGATGCCGTGTTCGTGCGCGGCTTCGAGCGCTTCCGCGATCTGTCGCGCGATGGGAAGCGCCTCGGCGATCGGGATTGGGCCGCGCGCGATGTGCGCGGAGAGATCTTCGCCCTCGACCAGTTCCATGATCAAGGCGATGGTTGGCCCTGTAGAGGCGGGCCTTGTGCCCGCCCTTTCGCGGTCTTCGGTAAGGGCGCCCAGGGGAGCGTGAAGGGCACCCACGAGGGGTGCCCCTACGTTCTCCAGTCCATAGATGGCCGCGATGTTGGGATGGTTCAGCGAAGCGAGGGTCTGAGCCTCGCGGGTGAACCGCGCCAGCCGCTCCGGATCATCCGCGAACGCCGTGGGCAGAACCTTGATCGCTACGTCGCGATTGAGCTTCGTATCCCGGGCGCGAAACACTTCGCCCATGCCT
>JANNSX010000253.1:0-17800 GCA_031403155.1 Hyphomicrobiaceae bacterium | reverse complement strand
CTACCCCCCAAACCGCGGCTCCGGCACGCCACGCACCCCCAACCCGTGAATCGCGAACAGACTCCCCCGCAGCACGCCGTCGCCCGGGTGATGCGGTAGCGGGGGCTTGGCCATGGTCGTGACAAATAGGACATCGAGGTCGGGACCGCCGAACATGACGCTCGACACCTTCTTGACCGGCATGTCGATGACGCGGTCGACCGAGCCGTCCGGCCGATAGCGCACGAGCTTGCCGTCGAACACCTGCGCGTTCCACAGGCACCCTTCCGCATCGACCGTCGAGCCATCGGCCGCGCCCGATTTCGTATCGAGCTTGGCGAAAACCCGCCGGTTCGACGGCGTGCCGGTTTCGATGTCGTAGTCGTAGGCCCAGATTTCGCCGGCCCAACTGTCCTGGAAGTAGAAGGTCTTATCGTCCGGACTCCAGCAGGGGCCATTGGAGACTTTGATGCCGGTGTCGAGCTTCACCACCTTGAAGTCGGGATCGAGCCTGTAGAGCGAGCCGATCGGCCCTTCTTCCGACATGTCCATGGTGCCGGCGAGAAAGCGCCCGCGCCGGTCGACCTTGCCGTCGTTCAATCGCGTCGTCGGCATATCGGGTTCCGGATCGTGAATGTGGGTGACCTCGCCGGTCCTAAAGTCGAGCGCGGCAAAGCCGCTCGACAGCGCGACGATGGCGCCGTCGCCGTCCTTGCGGATCGCCATCGAGCCGACCTTGCCCGGCAGGTCCCAGGCGCGCAGCTCAGCACCGTCGGCGGTGCAGCGGTAAACGATGCCCGTCGGGATATCGAGGAAGTAGAGCCGCTGCTGCCCGACGTCCCAGACCGGGCCTTCGCCGAGCGGTGTCTTGATGTCGAGGACGACGTCGATGCGCATGGGGAGTATCCTGCTCGGAGCACAGTGCTGGTTGGAACCGCCCTCCCCCATGGGGGAGGGTGCCGGTCGTGCCGAAGGCACGCGAAGCCAAGAGTCCCGGGAGAGGGGGTAAGGACTCTCGAAATGAAAAAGGTCTGCCCACAGGGTCGTGACGTTGGACCTGTTTCCATATGATAATTCATACCCCCTCATCCGGCCCTTCATGCCGAAGGCATGCCTCCGGCATGGTGGGCCACCTTCTCCCCTTGGGAGAAGGCGAAAGAGGCGCGACTTGTTTGGGTCCAGGATAGTGAATTTGTCGCTGACTTCAATTCTTATCGGCTAAGCATTGTCCGCGCGAATCGCCTCGCACACGGCCTCCGTCACTGTGCGCGTCGTCGCGATGCCGCCGAGGTCGGGGGTGTGGTTGCGGCTCTCCGCCGTGACGCGCTCGATGGCGCGCATGAGGCGCGCCGCGGCGCCCGCTTCGCCAAGATGCTCGAGCATCATCGCCGCCGACCAGAAGCAGCCGATCGGATTGGCGATACCTTTGCCCATGATGTCGAAGGCCGAGCCGTGGATCGGCTCGAACATCGAGGGAAACCTGCGCTCCGGGTTGAGATTGGCCGTCGGGGCCAACCCGATCGAGCCGCCGAGCGCGGAAGCGAGATCCGAGAGGATGTCCGCGTGCAGGTTCGTCGCGACGATGGTGTCGAGGGATGCCGGCTTCAGCGTCATGCGGACCGTCATGGCATCGACGAGCATCTTGTCCCAGCGCACATCCGGGAATTCGGCTGCGACCTCGGCCGCGATCTCATCCCAGAGCACCATGCCATGGCGCTGCGCATTCGACTTGGTGACGACGGTGAGCCGTTTGCGCGGCCGCGCGCGCGCCAGGGCAAAGGCGAAGCGCATGATGCGCGCAACGCCCGCCCGCGTGAAAATCGAAACGTCGGTCGCGACCTCTTCGGGCAGCCCGCGATGCGACCGCCCGCCCTGGCCGGCATACTCGCCTTCCGAGTTCTCGCGCACGATCACCCAGTCGAGGTCTTTCGCCGTGACGCCGCGAAGCGGGCTCTCGATGCCCGGCAGAATGCGCGTCGGGCGGACATTGGCGTATTGATCGAAGGGCTGGCAGATGGCGAGCCGCAAGCCCCAGAGTGTCACATGATCCGGCACGTCGGGAGCGCCGACCGCGCCGAAGTAGATCGCGTCAACGTCGCGGATTTGTGCGAGCCCATCGGCCGGCATCATGACGCCGTGGCGTTTGTAGTAGTCCGAGCCCCAGTCGAATTGCCGGACATCGAGCCTGAAGCCGCCATCGCGCAGGCTGAGCTCCGCCAGCACCTCGAGCCCGGCGGCGATCACCTCCTGGCCGATGCCATCACCGGGGATCGCTGCGATGGTGTGGGTTTTCATCGGGCCTCAGCTCTGCTGCTGATCTTCCCAGTGGCCCCATTTGCAGTAGATGCCGCCTTGGTACTTGACGGCCGGGTCGTTAGGATCGCCCTGCTCGGTCTTGGCGAAGATCTTCTCGGCATAGCCGTCGGCCGAGTCCTCGGGCCGGTAGCCGAGGATCGAGGCCGCCTTGTTGTCCCAGAAGGACTGGCGGTTGTTCGAGGTGGCGTAGGAGACTAGGAAGCCGACGCGCGGCGCCGACAGGCTGCGCTCGACGAGCTGGCGCATGTCGGCGTAGCTGAGCCAGGTGATGAGATGGCGGCGGTCCGCCGGCTCGGGAAAGCAGGAGCCGATGCGCAGGCACACGCTCTCGATGCCGAACTTGTCGAAGTAGAGGCTCGCCAGATTTTCGCCGAAAGTCTTGGAGACGCCGTAGAGCGTATCGGGCCGCGTTGGCACCTTGGCGTCGATCGTGTGGTTGCGATCGTAGTAGCCGACGGCGTGGATCGAGCTCGCATAGACGATGCGTTTGACGCCGTGGCGCCGCGCCGCCTCATAGATATTGTAGGTGCCCATGATGTTGGAGTGGAGCACCTCGTCCCAGGTGCCCTCGTTGGCCTTGGCGCCCAGATGCACGATGCAATCGCAGCCCTGCACCGCCGAGGAAACCGCCGGCATGTCGTCGAGATCGCAAGGCCGGTCCTCCTCGTGCGCGGCGAGACCCGTCGAAGCGATACGATCGGTGAGGCGGACATGCTTGGCGAGCGCCTGCCCCGACTTGCGCAGCTCCTTGCCGAGCGCACCGGCGGCGCCGGTGATGAGGACGCGGTTGAAGTGGCTCATGGTGATGTTTCCAACGGTTTGATTGTGCCGGAGCTTGGCAGCCGGGCTGCGGCTGTTTCGACGCGGCCGGAATGGCTATCTTGACCCTCTCGGCAACCTTGTCATATGTCATCATACAATTCAATCCAGCCACTGAATTCGGCACGACCGCGCACGTTCAGGCGAAGTGGAAGCCGGGTCGCCGTAGAACGTGCGCCAAGCAAAGAACCTTCAGGAGCGTGGCGCGATGGCGCATAAGGGTCAGCAGGTCAGGGTCGGCGCGGATATCGGCGGCACCTTCACCGATGTCGTGCTGGAAACCGGAGGTAATCTCCATTCGACGAAACTGCTGACGACGCACGGCGCGCCCGAGCAGGCGATCGTCGAGGGCGTGACCCAGGTCGCGAAGCAGGCGGGCGTGCTGCCGTCCGAGATCGACTCCGTCATTCACGGCACGACGCTCGCGACCAACGCGCTGATCGAGCGGCGCGGCGCCAAGACGGCTCTTATCACCACCAAGGGCTTCCGCGACGTCGTCGAGATGCGGACCGAGAATCGCTTCGAGCTCTACGATCTCAACATCGTGCTGCCGCCGCCCCTCATCTCACGCGAGCATCGCTTCGTGCTGGACGAGCGGATCGATGCCGGCGGCAATGTGCTGAAATCACTCGATGCGAGAGAGGCCGAAGCGCTCATCGATCGCATCCTGGCCGCCGGTTACGAGAGCGTTGCGGTGGGTCTCATCCATTCTTACGCGAACGATGCGCACGAGCGGCTCATCCGCGACATCCTCAAGAAGAAGCGCCCCGAGCTGCCGGTGTCGATCTCCTCGGAAGTCTCCCCGCAGATGCGCGAGTTCCAGCGCTTCAACACCGTCTCGGCCAATGCCTATGTGCAGCCGGTGATGGCGTCCTATCTGAAGCGCTTGACGGGCGGGCTGGAATCGGCCGGCGTTCGCTGCCCCGTCTACATCATGCATTCGGGCGGCGGCATCATCACGGTCGAGAGCGCCATCGCGTTTCCCGTCCGGCTGCTCGAGTCGGGCCCGGCAGGCGGCGCCATCTTCGCGGCCGACATCGCCGCCCGCTACGGCCTCGATCGCGTGCTCTCCTACGACATGGGCGGCACGACGGCGAAGATCTGCCTCATCGAGCAGCAGACGCCCAAGACCGCCAAGACCTTCGAGGTCGCGCGCACCTACCGCTTCAAGAAGGGCAGCGGCATGCCGATCTCGATCCCCGTCATCGAGATGGTGGAGATCGGCGCCGGCGGCGGCTCGATCGCGACCGTCGACAGCATGCGGCAAATCCGGGTCGGCCCCGAGAGCGCCGGCTCCGAGCCGGGCCCCGCCTGCTATGGCCGCGGCGGCACCAAGCCGACCGTCACCGATGCCGATCTCATCCTCGGCCGCATCGACGCGGATGCCTTCGCCGGCGGCTCGATCAAGCTCGCGACGAAGGAGTCTGAGAAGGCACTCACCACGGGTTTTGGCGAGAAACTCGGCCTCGACACCACGGCCGCCGCCTTCGGTCTGTCGGAAGTGGTGGACGAGAACATGTCGAACGCGGCGCGCATGCACGCGGTCGAGAACGGCAAGGAGCTCGGCACCTATGCCATGATCGCCTTTGGCGGCGCGGCGCCGTTGCATGCGGCGCGCTTGGGCGAGAAGCTCGGCATCTCCGAGATCATCGTGCCGCCGGGCGCGGGCGTCGGCTCGGCCATTGGTTTCTTGCGCGCGCCGTTTGGCTTCGAGTCGGTGCGCAGTGCTTATGTTCGGCTGAGCCGTTTCGATGGCCCCCGAGTCAACGCGGTGCTGGCCGAGCTTACCGAGGAGGCGACTTCCTTCGTCAAGGCGGGTGCCCCCGATGTCGAGCCGGTGCGCGAGTGCACGGCCTACATGCGCTACATCGGCCAGGGCTGGGAAATTCCGGTGCCGGTTGAGATCAAGACCTATGGCGCCAAGGGCGCCGAAGAGTTCCAGCGCCGCTTCACGGACGCCTATGTGGCTCTGTTCGGCCGCGCCATCGACGATCTCGACGTCGAGATCGTGAGCTGGTCGTTGCGCGCGAGCTCGCCTGCCGCCAAGGCCGAGCGGATGAGTCTCCTCGCATCGAAAAAGGATGTGACGAGCAAGCTCAAGCGCCGGATCTTCGAGGCCCGCCAGAGCGGCTTCGCCGACGCGGCGATCCACGAGCGTGCGGCTCTGAAACCGGGCGATCGTGTCGTCGGGCCCGCGGCGATCGTCGAGTCCGAGACGACGACGATCGTCAGCTCCACCTACGAGGCCGTCATGCAGCCGGACGGATGTCTGCTGTTGCGTGCGCGCGCGGCCGCCGCACAATCGAAGGGAGCCTGACCCATGAGCCTAGCCCTCGCCAACGTCCGCGCTCAAGTCATGTGGAACCGGCTCATCGCCGTGGTCGAGGAGCAGGCGGTCGCGCTCGTCCGCACCGCCTTCTCGACGAGCGTGCGGGAGGCGGGTGATCTCTCGGCCGGCGTGTTCGACCGAAAGGGGCGCATGATCGCGCAAGCCGTCACCGGCACGCCCGGCCACGTCAATGCGATGGCGGCAGCCGTCGGCCACTTCATCAAGGCGATCGGCGAGGACAACATCTTCGAGGGCGACGCCTACATCACCAACGATCCTTGGCTCGGCACCGGCCACCTGCACGACCTGACGGTGGTGAGCCCGTCCTTTCGCAAGGGCAAGCTCATCGGCTACTTCGCCTGCACGGCGCACGTCGTCGATGTCGGCGGGCGCGGCTTCGGGCCCGATGCCAACGAGGTCTACGAGGAAGGCATCTGCATTCCGATCATGAAGTTCGCCGAGCGCGGCAAGGTCAACCGCGACCTCGTCAACATCCTGCACAACAATGTCCGCGAGTCCAAGCAGGTGGTCGGCGATATCTATTCGCTCGCCGCCTGCAACGAGACCGGCCACCGCCGCCTGTTCGACATGCTGGACGAGTTCGGCATTGACGATATCGATACGCTGGCCGAGTTCATCTTCGAGCGCAGCCTCGCGGCCACCATCGAGAGGATCAAAGCGCTGCCGAACGGCACCTACCGCAATTCCATGCGCGTCGACGGCTACGGCTCGCCCATCGACATGGTGGTTGCCATGACGGTCAAGGACGAGGAGATTCTCGTCGATTTCGACGGTACGTCGAGCCAGAGCCCACGCGGCATCAACGTGCCGTTGATCTATACGACGGCCTATGCGGCCTACGGCCTGAAGGTCGCGCTGGCGCCGGAGATTCCGAACAACTGGGCTTCCCTCGAACCCTTCAAGGTGTCGGCGCCTCCCGGCTGCATCCTCAATGCGCAGCGGCCGGCGGCGGTCGCCGTGCGCCACGTGCTCGGCCATTTCGTGCCGGATGTGATCCTAGGCGCGATCCACACCATGCTGCCCGGCCACGTGCCGGCGGAAGGCTCGGGCGCGCTCTGGAACATCCACATCTCCGCGCGGCCGAGCGGCGGCAACTTGCCGCCCGGCATGGCGGCGCAGCGTGCCGAAGTGCTGATGTTCAACAGCGGCGGCTCGGGCGCGCGTCCCAACCAGGACGGCATGGGCGCGACCGCCTTCCCCTCGGGTGTGCATACGATGTCGATCGAGGCCACCGAGCATGTCGGGCCCGTGATCTTCTGGCGCAAGGAACTGCGCGACGGCTCGGGCGGCGCCGGCAAGTTCCGTGGTGGCCTCGGCCAGATCGTCGAGATCGCACCGGCCAAGGGTCACGAATTCTACTTCAATGCCATGTTCGATCGCATCGACAATCCCGCGCGCGGCCGGGCGGGCGGGGAGACTGGCGCACCGGGCAACGTCTCGCTCGACGACGGCACAAAGCTCAACGGCAAGGGCCGCCAGCACGTCCCCGAAAGCCGGCGCCTCATTCTCCAAGCACCGGGCGGCGGCGGCTACGGTGCGCCATCCGAGCGCGCACCCGAGGACACCGCCCGCGACAAGGCGCGGAATTATGTGAAGAGTTGATGCCCGCAGGTACGGTCTGGACTCCTTCGCCTACGCGTCTTTGATATGGCAAAAACGTCCCGGTATTCCGCCCTCCCTCATGGGGTAGGGCAACCGCATATTGCGATCGGTCGCCGCTTCTCTTCCTCCCCCTTTCTATGGGGGAGGACCGCGCGCCTTGGACTTAGCGGCGCAGCCGGTAAGTCCTTAGGCGCGCCAAGGTGGGGGTGCTGGTTCGGCGTCGCAAGCGTGGATAGAAGAGGGGCGCTCGCGGAAGTTATCGACGGCCTCGTCGGCAGCGCCGCGCAAGCCATATTGCAGCGAAGCATGTGCGTGGTTGTAGGCCATCGGAAATAGAATTGCATCGAGCTTGCCGGACGAGCACCCCCACCTATGTTCGCCTAAGGGTTTAGCTGACGCTAAACCCAAGGCGAACAGTCCTCCCCCATAGGAAGGGGGAGGAAAGGATGTGGCAACAGCTTGGCCATCTCGTATCCCCCCATCCCAAGCGCCTTGCTCACCCCCTCAGCACCACGCCGGCCTCGCTCGGCCAGGCGGCCACCACCGGGCTGCCGATCTCGAAGCGCATGCCCTCGACGCCACGGGCCTCCTGGCAGCGGAGCGTGAAACCGCCGGGCAGGCTCACCCAGTAGATGATGCGGTTGCCGATGAAGGCGCGGTCCTTGACGGTGCCGGCGATGCCGCCCGCTCCCGAACCGGCGAGCGCGATGATCTCCGGCCGGACCGAGAGCTTCACCTCCTCGCCGGCCGCAAGCCCCGACGCCGTGACGCGCACCTCGCCCACGCCGATGTCGAAGATAGCGGAGCCGCCATCGGCGGACTTGACGCGCGCCGAGAACAAGTTCGTGTCTCCCAAAAACTGCGCGGCGAACAGGCTCTTCGGCTGAGCGTACATTTCGTCGGGCGTACCGATCTGCTCGATCCGGCCCTTGTTCATCAGTACGATACGATCGGACAGCATCATCGCCTCGTCCTGGTCGTGCGTGACGTAAATGAAGGTCGTGCCGGTCTCGGTGTGGATGCGCTTCAGCTCGGCTAGCATGTGCTGGCGGATTTTCAAGTCGAGGGCTGCCAGCGGCTCGTCGAGCAGCAGCACGGCCGGGCGGTTGATGAGCGCGCGTGCGAGCGCCACGCGCTGCGCCTGGCCGCCGGAAATCTGAGTAATCCAGCGATCCGCCAGATCCTGCATCTGCACCAGCTCGAGGATTTTCCTGACCTCGGTGCGGATCTCGTCGGCCGGTTTCTTCTTCAGACGCAGCCCGAAGGCGATGTTGTCGAAGACGTCGAGATGGGGAAACAGCGCATAGCGCTGGAACACCATGTTGACCGGCCGCCGCTCGGGCGGCGTCCGGCCCATGTCCTCGCCGCGGATCGACACCTTGCCCGTCGTCGGCTCCTCGAAGCCGGCAACGATGCGCATGAGGGTAGTCTTGCCGCAGCCGGAGGGTCCGAGCAGCGTCAGGATCTCGCCGTCGCGGACCTCGAGATTGATCTCGTGCAGGGCCTGCACGGCGCCGAAGGCCTTGGTGATGCCTGCGAGTTTGACGATCGTGTCGGCCATCTCAAGCTCCCAATCCCATCGATCGGCGGCGGCTGAGCGCCCGCCTGCGGTTGAGCCAGCCGACAAGTGCGAACATGCCAATCACGAAGACCACGCACGACAGCGCCAGCACGGACGCCGCATTGATCGCCGGCGTGATGGCCTGACGCATCATCGACCAGATGGCGATCGGCAACGTCGTTTCCGAACCCGCCGCGAACAGCGTGACGATGACCTCGTCGAAGGAGATGGCAAAACACAGGATCGCCGCCCCGACCAAAGTCGGCGCGATGATCGGCAGCGTCACCAGCCGGAAACTGTCCCAGGCCGAAGCGCCCAGATCGCGCGCCGCCTCCTCGAGCGAGAGATCGAGATACTCGAGCCGTGATCGCGATGCCTCGATGAAGAACGGCAGGCAGACGAGCACGTGGGCGATCGCGACCGTCACGAGCGAGCGGCTGACGCCGAGCTGGCCGAACAATGTGAGCAGCGAAATGCCAACGAACAAGCCCGGCAGGGCGACGGGCGCGAAGGTCAGATAGCCGAACACGGCTTTGGTGCGCCCCTGGAGACGGGCGAGCGCCAGCGCCGCCAGCGATCCGATGACGGTCGTCGCGATCGTGCTCGTCACGGCGACGATGATCGAGCGTCGCATGGACTCGACCAGCACCGGGTTCTCGAAGAATTTCTGATACCAGATGAGACTGAAGCCCTGGATGGGGAAATACTGAGCCGGAGTCGAGTGGAAGCTGAAGAGGACGATCAGGAACAGCGGCCCGAACAGCACGGCCACGTAGAGCCAGACGTATGCGCGCAGCAGCACGATGGCTCTCCCTAGAGTGCTTCCGGAAAAAACCTGTCCCGGCGAAGGCCGGGATGTGAAGCGGTTTTCCGAAAAGAAGCACGGCAAACCAAGAGGCTAGTGCTTCCGGAAAAAGCCTGTCCCGGCGCAGGCCGGGATGCGAAGCGGTTTTCCGAAAAGAAGCACGGCAAACCAAGGAATTAGGGTGTTGAAGTGATTCAACGAAAAACGGAAACACCCTAGTGGTAGCGACGGTTGGGCGCGAGCTTGAGCCCGCGCATCAGCAGGACAACGGCGACATAGATCGCGACGAACACGAAAAAGCAGATGACGGCCATCGCCGCGCCGAAGGGCCAGTTGCCGGTCGCGCGGAACTGGTTGGAGATGAGGAGGCCAACCGTCATGCCACTGGTGCCGCCAAGCACTTGCGGCGCGACGTAGTCGCCTGATGCCAGCACCAGCGTGAACATGAAGGCGCTGACGAGGCCGCGATAGATCATCGGGATCGTCACGCGGAAGAGCGTCGAGATGGAATTCGCACCCAAGTCCCGCGCGGCTTCCAGATACTCGGGACGCACGTCACGCAGTGCCGAGAGCAGCATCAGCAGCGTCAACGGCATGAAGATGTGGACGAGCGCGATCACCACCGCGACGGGATTGTAGAGAATGAACTCGAGCGGCTGGTCGATGAGGCCGAACTGAATGAGTGAGGAATTCACGAAACCATTGGAGCCGAGAATCATGCGCCAGCCGTAGATGCGCACGAGATAGCTGGTGATCCAGGAGGCGATGATGAGGTAGAGCAGCGTGTTGGAGCGCGCGCGGTAGACGATGTACCAGGCGACGGGAAAGCTCGCGAGCACCGACACCGCAGCCGTTGCCAGGCCGAGCTTCAGGCTCAGCCACATGACGCGCCAGAAGCCTTCGCTCGACAAGGCTTTCCAGTAATTGTCGAGGATGAAGTCCGGGATCGGGATGAAGGCTTTCGATCGGTAGAAGCTGTAGACGAGGAGGATGAGCGTGGGCACGACAAAAAAGGCGAGCATGTAGAGGAAGGCGGGTGCGGCAAGCACCAGGCCCGTTCGCTCGCGTGCGCTCATCCCGCCGGCCATGCCTCACTCCAAACAGAGCGGCGCTGCGGGTGGCAAGGAGACCCTCCCGCAGCGCCATCATGCTCGCGAAACGCCGAGGCGCCACGTCACTTTCGGCGATCAAATACCCGACTTCAAGTCCTGATAGGCCTGTACCCACTCGTCGTAGATCGCGAACTCGGTCGACTCGCGCGGCGGGATGCCCTTGAGCGGCGTGTTCTTGAGATCCTCGTCGAGCGTGGCATAGCCATAGGCAGACTTCGTCTCGGCATCCATCACTTCCACGGCCTTGCGGCTCGGCGTGCCGGTGACCGTGTGCTTGGCCAGAGCGGCCTGGGGTCCGGGGGATATCGCCTCGTTGATGAAGGCATGGCCCGTCTCGACGTTCTCGGAGGAGGTCGGGATGCAGAGCGCGTCACACCACAGGAATGCGCCCTCCTTGGGGATCACATATTCGCACTGACCACCCTGCCGCTTGACGTTCGCGACGCTGTCGGTTCCACAGGTGAGGCAGGCCCACACATCGCCCGAGGTGATGAGCGAGACGATGTCGCCGTTGGAGGCGGCGAAGGTCTTGGCCTGATCGCGGTAGAGCTTGGCGTTCTCGAAAATCTTCTTCAGATCGTCCTTGCTCACGTTCGGGTAGGTGTCGACGCCGGCGAGCACGGCGAAGGTCGGCCAGGTGCCGGTGTTGTCGTCGGAGATGACGATCTTGCCCTTGTACTCGGGTTTCAGGAGATCGGTGTAGGACGTGGGCTTCGGCATCTTGGAGGGATCGTAGATCGTGGTGACGAGGCCCCAGCAGAAGGGAACCGCCCATTGGTTGCCGTCCCAGTACCAGCGATCCTTCTGGTAGAAGGCATCGAAGATGTCGGCCTGATTGTAGTTCGGGATCTTGGACATATCGAGCTTGTTCAGGATCTTCAGCTCGTCGGCGTAAAACTTGTCGTAGGCCTGGTTGTAGGAGGTCACGTCGAGCCGCACGGGGCTGCCGCCGACGAGCTTCGACTGCACGTCGTCCTGCGTCGCCATCGAGGAGTTCGTGATCGTCACTCCGTTCTTGGTTGCCCATTCCTTGGTGGATTCGATTTGGTCGAAGCCTTCCCATGTGAATGTGATGATCTCGCCACCGACCGCCGCATTGGCGGAGCGGGGGAACATCGGCATCGTGACGAGGCCGGCCGCGGCGGCGGCAGCCGCAACGCTCCCCTTCATGAAGCCGCGCCGGTCCATGCTGGCGAAGTGCCCGGCATTGCCGTCGGCGGCGGCCTTCAGATCCTCATGCGTCCAGTTGCGTCTTGTCATGCTTGGTTCCTCCCTTGGGTGATTGTCGACTGCAAAAACCGCTCGAAACGCCTCATGTAATCGTTATCATATGATGACTGTGCACCCTTGACAACGCGTCTTTGCGATCTCCCGTCAGATGATCGCCTCCTCGAGAAACGGCCGCTTCAACGGCACCCGCTCGTAGGACATCTCACTGAGATCGAGCGTTTTGTAGGCACCAAAGAGCACGAGCTCGGCGACGGCTCGCCCGACCGCTGGCGACTGCTGCAGGCCGTGGCCCGAGAAGCCGTTGCAGAAGATGAAGTTCCCGACCTCGCTGTGCGGGCCGATGATCGCGTTGTAGTCGAGCGTGTTGTAGTCGTAGTGGCACGACCAGAAGCGCTGCAGTTTGATGGCATCGAACTGCGGAATGCGGTTGACGATCGTGGGCCAGACGCGCTCCTCGAAGTCGGCGTGGCGGGTCTCGTAGTCGTCCAGATCGGCCTCCGGGTCCTCCTCGGGGGCGTTGCCGGTCAAATAGAATTGCCCCTCCGGCCGGCAGAAGGAACCGGTGATGTCGATGACATGCGGCATCCGCCCCTCGACGCGGTTTGCTGCCGCGAAAACAAACAGATCGCGCTTGCGCCGCTCGATCGGAATGTCGAGGCCGGCCATTCGGGAGATGATCCGGCCCCGCCCGCCCGCCGTGTTGACGAGCGTGCCGAGACCGATCCGCTCGCCGGTCTGGAGCTGCACCGCCGTGATGCGGTCGCCCGTGCGCTCGACGCCCACGACCTCGTTGTCGATGTACTCGGCGCCTTGGGCTTTCGCGGCATGCCTCAATCCATTGAGCAGCCCGATATTGTCGAACCAGCCCTCGGCCTCGGTCGCCCAGGAGGCCCCGCCGAGGTCGTCGACATTGGCCCAGGGAAAGCGCTGCTTGATGTCGGAGGGCGTCAGGAACAGCGTGTGGGCACCGAGCGAGCGTTGCAGCTCGGCCCTGGCGCGCGCCTTCTCGGCATGCTCCGGCGTCCAGCAGTAGAGGAAGCCGTGTTCCTTGAAGGCGAGGTCCGGCGACACTTCGCCCGGATAGTGCTTCTGCATGCGCTTGGCGAAGCCGCGGATGAACTCGACGCCGAACTGGCTGATCAGCACATTGATCGGCTGTGAAAACTGCTGGCGGATGCAGCTCGCGGCCCGGGCGCTCGGCGCGTTGTGGTAGGTGCTGTCACGCTCGACGACGAGGACGCGGCCCTTGAAGCCGGCACTGTCCGTCAGCCAGTAGGCGGTGGACGAACCCATCACCGCGCCGCCCACGATCACGACATCGTAGTTCGAGGCCTTTGGTGCGGCGTAGCTGACGGCTGACATCACGACCCTTTGTGACGGTGGCCTGTGGCTTTGACCCCAAGCCTACCCAAGTGCTATGATATCATACAACTGCCATAGACGAGGCGGCTTGCCAAGTGTGATTGGCGGCAGCGCCCAGAGACTTCGAGCGAGCGGACATGCGCCAGAGTCAGACAGAAACGAGGGCGCGCGCCGGCAAGCGGCCATCCTTCTCGGCCGTCGTCGCCGGCAAGCTCAGGGAAATGATCCGGCGCGAGAAGCTCGAGCCCGGAGACCGCATCCCGACCGAAGCCGAGCTCTGCGAGATCTACGGCGTCAGCCGCACCGTCATCCGCGAGGCCATCATCGGACTGCGCTCGGAGGGCGTGCTGGTTGCCCGCCAGGGCATCGGTGTTTTCGTCGCCGAGGCGAGCACCACGCGCTTCGAGGTCGACTGGAGCGACATCCGCACGCTGCCCAAAACCGTGGCCGTGACCGAGCTCCGGCTCGCCATCGAGACGGAGGCGGCCGGCCTCAGCGCGCTGCGGCGGACCAAGGCCGAAGCCACCGACATTCGCCGCCGCATGGCGAAGTTCGCCGTCGTACCCGAGGATCTGAAATCCACCAATGTCCTCTACGACTACCAACTGCACCTGGCGATCGCCAAAGCCTCCAAGAACCCGCACATCTATCAGCTTCTCAAATACATGGCGCCCGTCGTCATGCCGAAGGTGAA
Organism: Hyphomicrobiaceae bacterium; assembly: GCA_031403155.1. Classification (GTDB taxonomy): domain Bacteria; phylum Pseudomonadota; class Alphaproteobacteria; order Rhizobiales; family Hyphomicrobiaceae; genus JANNSX01. The sequence continues at coordinate 3,970 of JANNSX010000253.1, read as the reverse complement.
GCTCGCGGCCATCGTCGACGATCGGTCGAAGCACGCCTACTACCGCATGATCAACGAGGAGCACGAGCGGATCGTCTCGGCGATCGAGAAGCGGGATGATGCGGCGGCCCGCACCCACATGCGCGCACATCTGACCGCTGCCATCGTGCGCCTCCAGAAGCTTGCGGACACGCTGCCTGAAAAACTTGCCGACGACGCCTACGAGACGAGCCCCGATCTCATGCAGCGCCTCGCCCGCGGGCTCGCCGACGATTAGAGTCTTGGTTGGTCGTGCTTCTCATTGGAAAACCGCTTCACATCCCGGCCTTCGCCGGGACAGGCTTTTTCCGGAAGCACTCTAATTGGTTTGCCGTGCTTCTTACCGGAAAACCGCTTCACACTTTTCCGGAAGCACTCCAGCTTCAACTCCCGAGCGGAGATTGCCTTGGCCTTCGATTTCTACTCCGACAACACCGCCGGCGTACACCCGAAGATCATGGCGGCGATCGCGGCCGCCAATGAAGGCTATGCGACGCCCTATGGCGCGGACGAGCTTTCGAGCCGGTTGAACCGCGTCTACTCGGAGCTTTTCGAGCGCGAGACTTTCGTGTTTCCGGTGTCGTCGGGCACCGCGGCGAACGGACTGGCGCTCGGCTCCGCGATGCCGCCCTATGGCACCGTGTTCTGTCACGAGCAGGCGCACATCGTCGTCGCGGAAGGCGGCTCCGTCGAATTCTACTCGGGCGGCGGGCGGCTGGTCCTTCTCGGGGGTGAGGGCTGTAAGCTCGCCGCGCCGTCGATCGAGCGCGCACTGGCCGGCTACGGTCCGGGCTTCGTCCAACAGATGCACGCCTCGGCCTTGACCCTGACGCAGGCGACCGAGCGCGGCACGCTCTATGGCCTGGATGAGATCAAGACACTGACGGATGCCGCCAGGCGCGGCGGCCTAAAGGTCCACATGGACGGCGCGCGCTTCGCCAATGCGCTCGTCGCCCTCGGCGTAACGCCCGCCGAAATGACCTGGAAGTCCGGCATCGACATCGTCTCCTTCGGCACCACGAAGAACGGAGCCATGATGGCGGAGGCTGTGCTCGTGTTCGACAAAGCGCTGGCCGAGGTCGTCCGCTTCAAGCACAAGCGCGCGGGTTTCCTGCACTCCAAGATGCGCTACTTCTCGGCGCAGCTGCTCGCTTACATCGAGGACGATCTCTGGCTCAAAAATGCGCGCAAATCCAACGCCACGGCGCGCCGCCTCGCCGATGCCTTCACCGCGACACCCGGAGTGACGCTGCTCCATCCGGTCGAGACCAACCAAATCTTCGTCGATCTGCCGCCCGAGGTGACCAAGTCAATCGAAGCCGCGGGTCTCAAGTTCCGCGCCTGGCCAGACCCAAAAGGCCGCCAGCACCGGCTCGTTGCCTCCTACGTGGATTCGGATGACCTCGTTCGCCGCGTCGAGAACGCGCTTGGCCGTTGAGAGGGAACCCATGACCAGCCCAAACATCCGCCTGTTCGAGCCGCCCACTGGTCTCGAGGAGCCCTATGGCGCCAAGACCCGCATCGGGCTCATCTCGCTCTCGACCGACATCGCCATCGAGCGCGACTTCGGCCATATGGTGCCGGACGACCGGATGGGCCTCTACACCACGCGCATCCGCCTCGACTGGCCGAACACGGATGAGACGTTTCTCGCGCTCGCCGACCGCATTCCCGATGCCGCGAGCGTCCTCGTTCCCAACATCCGCCTCGATGCCATCGTCTTCGGCTGCACGACGGCCTCGACGCTGATCGGCACCGAGCGCGTCGAGGCGCTCGTGCAATCGCGGCGCCCGGGCGTCAAGGTCACGAACCCGGCGCGCGCCGCCGTCGAAGCCTTGAAGGCGCTCGCCGCCAAGCGCATCGTGCTCGTCACGCCCTACACCGTGCAGATGACCGGCAATGTCGTGCGCTTCTTCGAGAAGAACGGCATCGAGCTCGTCTCCGTCACCTGCACCGGCCACGACACGGACGAGAACATCGGCCGCGTGCCGGCCGAGGCCTTCATCGACGCCACCATGAGCGCCGAGCGAAAGGGTGCCGACGCGGTGTTCGTGTCCTGCACGGCGACGAAAGCGCTCGACATCATCGATGAGCTGGAGACGCACGTCGGTCTGCCGGTCGTCACCAGCAATCAGGCGGCCTTCTGGCATGCGGCGCGACTCGGCGGCTGGAGCGAGCCGATTGCGGGATATGGCGCGCTGATGTCGAAACCTCTTCATCTCTCCAACCGGCAGGCTGCCGAGTAATCGCATGCAAAGCATCGACCAAGAGACTCTCGCGCTTTCGCAAGCCCTCATCCGCCTCAACACGGTCGATCCACCGGGGAATGAGTTGGCGGCGGCTGAGATTGTCGCGCGCGTGATCGAGGCCGAAGGCATCACCTATGAGCTGATCGAGATCGGCCCGGGCCGCGCCAATCTGCTGGCGCGCGTCAAGGGCGTGGGCCGCCGCAAATCCCTCGTCTACTCCGCGCATTTCGACACTATCCCGGCTGACCCCTCCGAATGGAAACGCTCCCCCTTCGGCGGCGAAGTGGCCGATGGCAAGCTGCATGGGCGCGGCGCCACCGACATGAAAGCCGGGATGGCGGCGATGGTGATGGCGGCGGTGGCACTGAAGCGCTCGGGGGCAACGCTCGCGGGCGATCTCGTGCTGGCGCTGACGGCGGCGGAAAACTCGAACTGCCTCGGCGCCGAGAAATTCGTCGAGAGCGGCAAGCTCAGCGATGCCGGCGCGCTGCTCATCAGCGAACCCTCCTCGCTCGATGTCTTCGTCGCCGAGAAAGGCGCGCTGTGGCTGCGCGCGACGGCGACCGGCGACTACGGCCACAACGCCTTCTCGGAAGGCCGCCGCGGCGATCGCGGCAATGCCATTCTGCGCATGGCGGAGTTCCTCGGCCGGATGCGCGATATCAAGATCGACGCGCCGAAGCATCGGCATCTGGGACCACCCACCATCAATGTCGGCCTCATCAACGGCGGCGTCTCGCGGCCGATCATCGCCCATCGCTGCGTCGCCGATATCGACGTCCGGACGGTGCCGGGCCTGGAGCCCGCCGCGGTCCTCGCGCAATTCCGCAGCCTCGCCGGGCCGCATGTCAGCGTCGAGCAAACCGGCTTCAAGCCACCGGTCGACACGCCCGATGATGATCCGTTCGTGAAGCTCTGCCTCGATGTCACCAGCGAGGTTTGCGGGAAGCCGGCGAATCCCGGCGGCGTCGGCTACTACTCGGACGGCACGGTGCTGGCGCCAGCGCTCGGCATTCCCCTCGTCATCATCGGCCCCGGCGAAACGGGCTTGAGCGGCGCGGTCGACGAGCATTGCGATCTAGCGAAACTCGCGACCTCGACGTGCATCTACCAGGAGGTGGCGAGACGGTATCTCGGCTGAGGCTATGCACTCGATTGCAGTAGATACGGCGAGAGTCTCGCCGCATCTCTTCTCCTCGCGGTGCAGAGTAATCGCACATGACGTTGTTGTAGAGACCATGAGCTCGCTGCTCCCTTTCCTCCCCCTTCTTATGGGGGAGGACGGTTCGCCTTGGGTTTAGCGTCAGCTAAGCCCTTAGGCGAACATAGGTGGGGGTGCTCGTCCCGCGATCTTCATGCAATCGACTGTTCGGTTCCCAACGCTCGCGCATGCGTTTCACCGTAGAATGAATTGCGCGTCGTCGTAGACGACATTGCCGATGCCGTGCGCAAGCCCCCGTCGGCTCGCAACGCCTCATGTCACCGAACCAGCACCCCCACCTAGGCGCGCCTAAGGACTTAGCTGCTGCGCATCTAAGTCCAAGGCGCGCGGTCCTCCCCCCTAGAAAGGGGGAGGAAGCTCGTGGCGAACTCTCGGACCTTGACACCACTCCATATGCGATTGCCCTGCAATAAAAGGGGGAGGAATCGGTGCGGCGACATCCGGGCGTCCTGCGACAGCCAGTGACTACGCTTTCCTACCG
>JANNSX010000252.1:0-8713 GCA_031403155.1 Hyphomicrobiaceae bacterium | reverse complement strand
CTCATCGCGCCGACCGGCGCCGGCAAGACGTTGGCCGGATTTCTGCCGAGCCTCGTCGAGCTGGCCTCGGGCGATTGGCCGGGCGATGGCATCCACACGCTCTACCTCTCGCCCTTGAAGGCGCTCGCCGTCGACGTGCAGCGCAACCTGCTCAACCCCGTCGAGGAGATGGGCCTTTCCATCCGCATCGAGACTCGCACCGGCGACACGCCGCAGAGCCGCCGTCAGCGCCAGCGCATCCGGCCGCCGGAAATTCTGCTCACCACGCCCGAGCAGCTGGCCCTCCTCATCTCGCATGCCGACTCGGCGCGGCTGTTCCGCAACCTCCGCACCATCGTCCTCGACGAGCTGCATGCGCTGGTGACGTCGAAGCGCGGTGACCTTCTCTCGCTCGGCCTGGCGCGGCTTTGGACGCTCGCACCCGATGCCATCTCCATCGGCCTATCGGCAACCGTCGCCCGGCCCTCGGAGCTGCGCGCCTTTCTCGTGCCGCAACCGGCGGACGGTCTCCAGGCTAAGCTCGCCGACGTCGTCATCGCCAAGGGTGGCGCCGAACCCGAGATCGATATTCTCGACTCTGAAGCGGACGTCCCCTGGTCCGGCCACTCCTCGCGCTACGCCTTCCCGGAAGTCTACGAAGCGATCAAGCGGCATCGGCTCGCGCTCATTTTCGTCAATACGCGGAGCCAGGCCGAGCTCGCCTTCCAGGAGCTCTGGCATCTGAACGCCGACCACCTGCCGATCGCGCTGCATCATGGCTCGCTTGATGTCGGCCAGCGCCGCAAGGTCGAGGCGGCGATGGCGGCGGGCAAGCTGCGCGCGGTGGTCGCGACCTCCACCCTCGATCTTGGCATCGACTGGGGTGATGTCGATCTCGTCATCCAAGTCGGGGCGCCCAAGGGTGCGAGCCGTCTCGCCCAACGCATTGGCCGCGCCAATCACCGGTTGGAGGAACCCTCGAAGGCGTTGCTCGTGCCGTCGAACCGCTTCGAGGTGCTCGAATGCCGCTCGGCGCTGGAGGCGGCGACGGAGGGCGCGCAGGATACGCCGCCGATGCGGGTGGGTGGGCTCGACGTGCTGGCGCAGCATGTCTGGGGTACCGCCGCGGCGGGGCCATTCCATCCAGACCGGCTGTTCGAGGAAATCTCCTCGGCCGCCGCCTATCAGAGCCTCACCCGAAAACAGTTCGATCGCATCGTCGATTTCGTCTCGACGGGGGGCTATGCGCTGCGGGCCTACGAGCGGTATGCGCGGCTGAAACCCAACGGCGACGGGCGGCTGCGCCTCTCCCATCCCATGCTGGCGCAGCAGTATCGTCTCAATGTCGGCACCATCATCGAGGAGGCGATGCTGGACGTCCGCCTCGCTCGCGCGCGCGCCGGACGTCCGCGGGCCGGTGGCGGGCGGACCTTGGGCAAAATCGAGGAATGGTTCATCGAGCAGCTCGAGATCGGCGACACCTTCGTCTTCGCCGGCGAAATCGTGCGCTTCGAAGGCTTGAGTGAGACGACGGCCTATGTCAGCCGCGCGCCGGGCGCCGAAGCCAAGGTGCCCTCCTATGCCGGTGGCAAGTTCCCGCTCTCGACTTATCTGGCGGAACGCGTGCGCGCGCTCATCGCCGACCCCAAGCGTTGGCGTAACCTACCCGAGCAGGTGCGCGAGTGGCTGAAGATCCAGCGGCTCCGGTCGGTCATCCCGAAGGCCGACGAGGTGCTGGTCGAAACCTTCCCGCGCTCGGATCGCTTCTACATGGTCTGCTACGCCTTCGAGGGCCGGCTCGCGCATCAAACGCTTGGCATGTTGCTGACGCGGCGGCTCGAGCGCTTGGGCGCCCGCCCGCTCGGCTTCGTGGCGAGCGAGTATTCCCTCGCCATCTGGGCACTGCGTGATTTCTCAGGCATGATCGGCGACGGCTGCCTCGATCTCGGCCGCCTGTTCGACGAGGACATGCTGGGCGACGATCTCGATGCCTGGCTCGCCTCCTCCAACCTGATGAAGCGCACGTTCCGCAATTGCGCCATCATCGCCGGGCTGATCGAGCGCCGGTATCCGGGGAAGGAAAAGACCGGCCGGCAGGTGACCTTCTCCTCCGACCTCATCTACGACGTGCTGCGCGAGCACGAGCCGGGACATATCCTGCTCGAGGCCGCCTGGGCCGACGCGGCGTCCGGCCTCTTGGATGTCGCCCGCCTCGGCGAGTTCTTGAAACGCGCCCGCGGGCGAATCAGGCATAAGGCTCTCGCGCGGGTGTCGCCGCTCGCCGTGCCGGCGCTGCTCGACATCGGGCGCGAGGCGGTGCCGGGGGCGGGGCCCGATGCCCTGCTCCGCGAGGCGGCGGAAGAGCTGATCCGGGAGGCGATGGGGAATGGCTGAGGTGAATTTGCGGCCCGAGGAGCGGGATTACACCCGCCAGGACATCGTCGTCGCCGGCGTACCCATGCAGGCGGACCGCTCGGGCGCGCTCTACTGGCCGGCGCAATCGATCCTCATCGTCGCCGACATGCACCTGGAGAAGGGCTCGGCGCTGGCCGAGCGCGGCAGCTTCTTGCCGCCCTACGATACGCGCACGACGCTCGGGCGCCTGGCGCGGACGATCGAGACCTACAACCCGCAGACCGTCGTTTGCCTGGGCGACTCCCTCCACGACCGCCGAGCGGGCGCGCGTCTTGCCGTGGACGACCTGGAAGCCATCCGCCGTCTGCAACGGGGACGCGACTGGTTCTGGGTGACGGGCAATCACGATCCCGAGATTCCCGAAAGCCTCGGCGGCGCGATCGTGCCGGAGATCAAGGCCGGGACCATTCATCTGACCCACGAGCCGTCAGGCAGTCCCTTGAGCCGGCAGATCGCCGGACATTTGCATCCGGCCGCGCGCATCGCCCGGCACGGCTATGTGCTGAGGCGCCCCTGCTTCATCGCCGATAACCGCCGCCTGGTGATGCCGGCCTTTGGCGCTTACACCGGCGGCCTCAACGTCCTCGACGAGGCCTTCGTGCAGCTATTCGGCGAGACCGCCACGCGCGTCTGGGTCATCGGCCATGAGGGCATCTATCCCGTCGCGACGCATCAGTTGCGGCCGGACTAGAGTGCTTCCGGAAAAGTGCGAAGCGGTTTTCCGAAAAGAAGCACGACAAACCAAGTAGAGAGTGCTTCCGGAAAAAGCCTGTCCCGGCGCAGGCCGGGATGCGAAGCGGTTTTCCGAAAAGAAGCACGGCAAACCAAGGAATCAGGGTGTTGGAGTGATTCAACGAAAAACGGAAACACCCTAATACGAGCACTGTTCCCGGCGCTGCCTGTTGCCTATCGCAGCAAAACTCTGCGGACGCCATGACAAGTAACGGCAGAGAACCTGCTCGGTGTTCTCTGTCCGCTCCGAAGGGGTGGATTTTCAAGGAACCCCACCCACACCGTCATGCCCGCGCAGGCGGGCACCCAGACAAGCCGGTGGAATTCTCGGTCATTCCCTCCCGGACAGGCCGACGTTGCCAGGACCATCCAGTTGGTCCCTGACCATGGCACAGCGCCCGGTCCGACATGGCTGGGTGGCCGCCTGCGCGGCCATGACGTTGGGGAGGGTTCGAGCCAAGCGGCGGTCGCTGCGGCTATTGAGCGTCGGCCGGTCTCAATCCTTCCGCCGGAACGCGAGTGAGGCGGCGAGGCCGGCCAGGATGGCGAGCGAGACCGCGGCGATGCCGTACCAGAGCGGCTGGTCGACGGCGAAGCTGTGCAATTGCTGCTCGAGGCCTTCGCGCTGGAGACCGAGCCGCGTCTTGTAGGTCGAGAGCAGCTCACCCTTGCGGAAGAGATAGATCCAGGCGTTGAACTCGCCAATCGAGACATTGGCCGGCAGATCGACGGTCGCCCGGAACAGGCTCTTGCCGATGAAGGCGACGCCGCGCTCGCTGCCGACATAGAGTTTTTGATCGGTTTTCAATCTCACGATGGCGTCGCGATACTCGTCGAGCTCCTTGCTCCCGAGCTTCGTCTCGGCCGTCAGCCTGAGCAGCTCGAAGCCGATGCCGTTCTGCCAGAGCACGGGCTTGGGTGCGATCTCCGCCACCGGCCGGGTGGTGACGATGGCATAGAAGCTCGGCACTTCCTTGAAGGTATGGCTCGTGGCGTTGATCCAGATGCCGCCGATATTGGATTTCCGCCGCGCGACCAGCGGCTCGCGGGGCCCTTCGAGCACGATGGCGACGTCGTAGAGCCCTTCGTCGGGGCGGAGCTGGCGGCTGTTCTCGACCGTGCCGAAGACGACGATCCGCGTTCCCGCAAAGGCGGTGTCGACGGCGACGGTCCGCGTCGAAACATCCGCCTCGATCGTCTCCTTCGGTGGAGCGGGCACCGTGGTCTGGGCCGCGAGCGGTGACAGCGAGAGCAGCAAACCCGCAACACTCGCCAGCTTGAAGGCGGCGACTGCCCTCGCCAGGCGGCCGATCATTGGGCGTCCACCGGCACGATCGAGAAGTACTCGACCGGCCTGACCACGAGATCGACCGCCAACCTCAAGCCCACGATCAGCACGATGGCGCCCAGGATGATGCGGAGATGCTCGCCCTTGAGGCGCTGGCCGGTCCGGACGCCGATCTGCGCGCCGATGACCCCGCCAAATACGAGCAACAGCGCCAGCACGGCGTCGACCGTCTGGTTCTGCCAGGCGTGCATGATGGTCGAGAAACCGGCGACGAAAACGGTTTGGAATTGCGAAGTCCCGAGCACCACCATGGTGGGCACGCGCAGCAGGTAGATCATCGCCGGCACGATGACGAAGCCGCCCCCGACCCCCATGATGGCCGAGAGCAGGCCGACGAAGGCGCCGAGCGCCACCGGGGGAATGGCCGAGATGTAGAGCTTCGAGCGGTGAAAGCGCTGCTTGAAGGGAAGGCCGTGGATCCAGCTGTGCTGCGAGGTCTTGCGGGCGGGTGCCGGTTTGCCGTAGCGGGCTTTCAGGATGGCATTGGCGCTCTCGATCACCATCAGCGTGCCGATGATGCCGAGGAAGGTGACGTAGCAGAGCACGATGAAGAGATCGCTGAGCCCCATCTGGCGCAGCTCCTTCACCACTTGGACGCCGAGCATGGAGCCGACGATGCCGCCAGCCAGCATGAACAGACCGAGCTTGATATCGACATTGCCGCGCCGCCATTGGGCGATGGCGCCGGAGACGGAGCTCGCGACCACCTGATTGGAGCCGGTCGCAACCGCCACCAGAGGCGACACGCCGTTGAACATCAGCAGCGGTGTCACCAGGAAGCCGCCGCCGACGCCGAACATGCCCGACAGGAAGCCGACGGCCGCGCCCATGGCGATGATGAAGAACGCGTTGACCGACAGCTCGGCGATCGGCAGGTAGATTTGCATCAGATCGGCCCGCGGTGAACGGGCCAGCAGCACCGGAAGGCGCTGCGGCCGTGGATAAAGCAAGGCGAATGAGCCGAGCCACGGCTCAGTTGCGATAAGGCGCCCTGGAGGCGGCGAGCGTCAATGCGACCATCTGCCGGGCGTCGGGCTATCCACGCCCGTATTGCCGTGTCAACCGGCGAGACTGGCCAGGCGGGCGATGAGCACATCGCTGATCAGGCCGGTGGGCGGCAGCTTCGAGCGCTGCTCGAAGCTGGCGATGGCCTCGCTGGTCCGGGCGTCGAGCTGGCCGGGAGCACCGACCTCGTAGCCGAGCGACTTCAGCAGGTCCTGAACCAGCAAGACGTCGGAGGTCTTGGGTGCGGCGGCGGCTGCCGCGGCGGGAGCCTCGGGGGCTTCAGCTGTAGCCTCCACCTGAAGCGACGGCAAGCTGTTGGCCGCTTCGTCGACGGGCGCCGGCGACCAGGCTTTGATCTCGCGCTCGATCTGCTTGATCATCGTCGGCGGGAGGCGGCGGCGGGCGGCGTCACGGCGGCGCGCGGCTTCCTTGTCGCCGGCCTCGCTGGCGAGTGCGAACCAGCGATAGGCCTCGCCCGTGTTGCGCTTCACGCCGAGCCCATTCTCGTAGAGGATCGCCAGGTTGAACTGGCTGTCGGCGAGGCCGAACCCGGCGGCTTTGTGGAAGAGCTTGGCGGCGGCGGCATAGTCGCGCTTGCCGCCATCGTCGGTCGTTATCAGCACGGCCAGATTGTGCATCGCCTTGACGTTGCCGGCGGAAGCCGACTTGCCATACCACTTGCGGGCGAGCGTCGCATCCTGCGGTACGCCGGAGCCGCGCTCGAGAAGCGCTGCGAGCTGATACTGCGAGGGCGCGTGACCGGCGATCGCCGCGCGCTCGTACCATTCGGCGGCTTTCGCCATGTCGGGAGCGCCGAGCGCGCCGCGCGCGAACTGGTTGGCGATCTGGGCTTGAGCGAGAGGGTCGCCATTGGCGGCCTTGATGCGGATGGCGAGCGGGGCAAGGCCTTCCGGCGGCAGATCCTCGGCGACCGCACCGGCGATTTCGCCATCGCCTGTGCTCTCGGTATCGAAGGAGGCGCGGGTCGGGGACAGCGGCATCGGGTCGCCGAACGTCATGCCGTCCGTGGAGCCGGTCTCGAAGTCGGCCGGCGCATCGGTCAGCTCGTCCAGCATCATCGACTGCTTGTCCTCGGCGGGCGCTTCGTTAGCCTTCTTCTTCGTCTCGCCCTGCTCGGGGGTAACGGTCTTCTCGATGGTGATCTTGGGCCCTACGGGCTTCCGGGTCATTTTGCCGTAGAGGAGGCCAGCGCCGGCCAGCACCAGTGCGAGCACCGCCATGATGATGACGGGCCGCGGGCTCTTCTTGTCGAGCGAGAAGCGGGCGGCGCGATTGGAGACAGCCGACTTCGGCTGGATTTTTCCGGGCACCGCCTCGGTCATCTTGGCGCGAAGCGGGTTGCCGTCGTGTCCGGCGGCGGCCTTGGCGGCGCGGCGGGCCGAAGCGATCATGCTCTCGCGTTCGGTGTGAGGCTTCGGCTGGGGAACGGGTGCGGGCTGATACTGGCGCAATGCCGGACGCCGGGCCGGGGCCGGCTCGGCTTCGGCCTCTTCCTCGGGCGCTGCCGCCATCTCGCTGTCATAGTCGAAATCGTTGATGTCGATCTCCTCGCCATCGTGTCCCTGGGGCATGGGATCGGCATAGGCCGCGGCGACCGGCTCGGCGTACTGCGGCTCATAGGTGTCGGCCGGATCAGCGGCTGTTGCCTGCTGGATCTCGTGCTCGATGACGCCGACGCGTGAATCCAGCGTCTCGACGATGCCACGGATCGCCTGCAGCAGATGCTGCGTGTTGCCGTCCTGGCTCTGGCGCGTGCTGACATAGTTGGACAGCATGTGCTCGAGGCCGGCGAGCCGTTCGTCGTTCGCGGGCGCCTGCCCCTGGGGAGCAAAACCCTGCTCGTTGAACTCCCGCATGACGCGCTGGGCGACGGAGTCGGCGAGCAGTCCATTGTCCGGCTGGCGCTCGGCAACCTCGTCGATCAGCCGCGCCAGATTGTCCTCGATGACCTCGAGGCGGCCGATCTCGTCGGCAACCCGCTGGTACTGGCCCTTGAGCTCGTCCATGCGGTCGAGGATGTCGTCCGAAGGTGCGCTCGTGCCAGCGCGCTCCAACACGGCCTCGAGCTTCTCCTCGAGGCTCGCAAGCCTGTAGGTCAGCAACTCGAAAGCGGGATCATGGCTGGCTGGAACGGCTGCCGCCACGGCAACCGGCGCTATCGGCCTCGGGGCCGGCGCGGGCGGCTCGTGCTCGAGGAGGGCATGGCGGGGGGCGGGCCAGTCCGGTGGCGCCAGATCCTCGAAGGGGAGGTCGGGATCGACGAGGGCCTGATGGGCGTCGTCGTGGTCCTCGCTCCAGCTGTCGTGACGGCGGGGGGCGGGGGTCGCGGCGGCGGGACGCGGGGTCGCCTTCGGCGCGTAGGGCGCGGTCTCGGCATAAACAGCAGCGACCGAGGCATAGAGCGCATCGAGCGAGCGGGCGGCCGGGGATTGTTCGGCGCCAGCGTCGTCGCCTCCGCCAAGGCCGGAATGCCCTTCGATCAGGCTCAACCTGGCCCGAACATCGCTCAAGACTTCGTCGCGGGAAGCGTTTCGCATGGGGCGCCCGTCTCAATCTGCTCTGACGCGCCGGCTACGAGCTGTGGACCCTGGCCGCGCAATTTGTCCGAACACGAGACGGGAAGCGGACATCGATCCGGCAACGTCGCAACATGAAGTAAATACTTAGTTAATTCTGAACGATAAGTCAATTCGTTGCTTTGGCATCTGAGGATGATAATTGTATTCATGTCACAGAAAACGGATTTATATTATGTGTTGTAAGTAATTAAATTCCAGAGGCAGATTTTTTTCTTCTGGAGCGTCCATTCGCTTGGCAGACGCGATGGCGCTATTATGGGTCAGATCAACTCAGCGAGGTCGCCATGAAAGAGGTTTCACTGGAGCACTTTCCGGCCAAGTGGATGCCGGTTGGCCGAAAGAAAGTGCTCAAAGCCAACAACCTGGAGCACTTTCCGGCCAAGTGGATGCCGGTTGGCCGAAAGAAAGTGCTCAAAGCCAACAACCTAGAGCGCCGATCGGATTTCATCAGATCGAGTAGCGCTCTGGTTATCGCCACGCTCTTGCTGGTTACGCCGGCAGTGGCGGAGGAAACCGCCCCATCAGCCCGCTATTCGATGACGCCGATCGATGTCCGCTTCCCGTCTCGTGTTCGGACAAATTGCGCGGCCAGGGTCCACAGCTCGTAGCCGGCGCGTCAGAGCAGATTGAGACG
>JANNSX010000251.1:0-1713 GCA_031403155.1 Hyphomicrobiaceae bacterium | reverse complement strand
TTCGCACTTCACACGGCCTGCCAGACCGCGAGACAGTCCCGATGAGGAAACCACCGACTGGAGAGCCGTATGCGGGAAAACCGCCAGTCCGGTTCGGAGGGAGGGGAGGGCGCGAGCCCTTTCCTACCCCTATCATGGACGTACGATCATGTGGACGTGCGGGTGGTGCATCATCGCGCTGCCCCACGTGTGCAGCACCGAGGTGATCGCGATCTTCGCGCCGAGGTGCTCGGGGTCGGCGGCGATCGTCAGCATCACGCCAGCCGAGACCTTCATGAGCAGGTCGTAGACGATGGCCTTGTTCTGATAGGCGATGTCGCCGATCTCGGCCGGTAACGAAAACACGACATGGAAGTACGGCACGGGAAGCAGCTCCGCCTGCCGTTCCTCCAACCATTGTCGCGCCGCCGAGCCCTGGCACTTGGGGCAATGGCGATTGCGGCAACTATTGAAAGCGATGTGCGTGTGCCCGCACGCGCCGTTCTCACAACGCGCGACGTGACCACCGAGAGCCGCCGTGCGGCAGCTCTCGATGGCGCTCATCACCTTCAGTGCCCCAAGGCTCACATGGCCGCGGTTGGCATCACGCCAGGCGGGACCGTGATCGCGGAAAATGTCCGCGACCTCCAGAGCAGGTCGAGCCACGACGCCGGCGCTACCTGTCCGGCTCGTCCTCCTTCTTCTTCTTCGGCAGCAGCGGCGACAGCCGGTCGAGCGGGCTCATGACCTGGCGAATGATGTTGGTCGCCACCTGCGTATAGCGTGCGGTCGTGTCCAACTTCGCGTGGCCCAGCAATACCTGGATCACACGGATATCGATGTTCTGCTCCAGCAGATGCGTCGCGAACGAGTGGCGCAGCGTGTGCGGCGCGACCCATGAGGGCAGACCGGCAAGCTCGGCCGACATGTGGCAGATCCGGTTCAGCTGGCGTGGCGTCATCGGGCCGATCTTGTCACGCCCGGGGAACATGTAGAGTCGAGGCCGCGCGATCCGGTACCAGTCGCGCAGCAGCTCCAGCAGCTTCGGCGACAGCATGGCGAAGCGATCCTTGCGCCCATCGTGCCGGAGGCGCGTCTTCGACACCACGCCCTGCTCGACACGCAGCAGCATGCGTTGGCTATCGATATCGGTGGTCTTGAGAGCCACGACCTCCATGGCGCGCAGTCCGGCGCCGTAGGCTACGCTGAGGGCCGCCTTGGACTTCGGATTCGGCGCCGCCTCCAGGAGACGCAGCACATCCTCGGGCGGCAGAATGCGCGGCAGCTTCCTCGGCTCGTAGACGAACACCAGATGCCGCGTCGTCTCTGGCTTGTCGACCGTCACCTTGAAGAAGAAGCGCATTGCCGTGACGGTCGAGTTGATGGTCGGCGGCCGAACGCCAGTCCCGGTCATGTGCAGCTGGAAGGCGCGCAGATCCTCGGCCGTGGCCGTATCGGGCGATCGCTGGAGGAAGACGGTGAGATTCTTAACCGCGCGGATGTACTCGCGTTGGGTATCGGGCACGAAGTTGCGCACGGTCATGTCGTTGATCATGCGCTGGCGCAACGGACTGATAGGCTTGGTCGTCATGGGAAGCTCTCGGGCTCGAGGTTGAGGTTACTAACCCTCTGATCCTCAAGACGGGATGCTTCCCATCCCGTTACCGTGCCGCCCCGATCCCATCAGACACGACCTATCGCCTCAACGCTCTCCCGCGAGAGCGGGTTCGTTCA
>JANNSX010000250.1:0-2413 GCA_031403155.1 Hyphomicrobiaceae bacterium | reverse complement strand
TCTCGATCGGTTGAACATACCCTTTGCAATCCCATATGAATTATCGATTCCAGACCGTGCCTCAATTGGGAAGACCGGAGGCAATGGAATCGCTTACAATTGCCTAGGCGACAACGCGCAGGGACGTGAGGTAAAGGGGTTTTTTGACAAGCTCGTTATCGAGCTGGAGCGAAGGATGCGGTGATGCAAGCCAATCAGCTCAAGACCATAATTGAGACGTACGGCGCGGCACTCGCGACCACGGGCGAGACCGCGATCGTTGGAACGCTATCGTCATTTGCAACAGCATTAGGCAAAGGCGGCTCACAAACCGTCCTAAAGCTTCTAGGTGTTGTTGAAAGGGCCAGCTTTGAGGGTACGCCGGGCGGTGGAGCATTGGGCGACCTAGTGCCGCCGGTCGAACGGCTAGTGGCCCTGCTAAAGGAAACCGGGGCGAAAAAGTCGGTTGTAAATGATCTCAAACTTCTGCTTGACCTTCTGCGGCGACGCAGTGAATTGTCTGTGTCGGAGTTTGAATCAATTGTAGCTCGATCCGTGGCGTCTGCGTCTCGTCGGAAAGCAGACCCCGGAGCACCTTCTGTGGATACCAAACGACTCGTCGAGAGCTACTTGAAGCGACTGGAAGCCGCGCTTGGGAATGATCAACTGTTCCGGGCCGTGTACCTTGAGTTAAGTGCCGACAAGAACATCACGAAAATCGAGGCAATCGAGATTGCATCGCAGTTCATGGAACCCATGCCTCGGAGTGCGACCCGTCCCAAGGCGCTTAAGAAAATACTCTACCGCCACGAAAAACTGCTGGACTCCCGTCGTGCTTCTGGATCCATTGGCGGTGAAAGGGCTGCCTGATCTGAACTATTTTTGTGTTTGATTGCTAATACAAACATGGAACGTCCGGCACGATACAATACTCGTTCTGTCGAGCTGGAGTTCGTTCGCAACTGACCTGACGCTTTAAATACGCCTCCCCTACCGCCCCACCCTGATCTCCCCCGTCCGATCCAACAACCCCGCCAGCGTCGAAAACCGCTTCTGCAGCCGCTCGCCGTTGAGGGGGGCGAGGCTCTTGGGCAGTGTCAGCACCAGCTTCTTGCCCTCGTAGGAAGGCATTGCCTTGTCGATGATGCCGGGAACGCCGACGGACAGCATGTGGGCTGCCCGGATGGCCGCGCCGATGATCTTCGCGCGCTTGAGTTCGGCCTTGGGCACGAGCCTCACCAGCCGCTCGCTGAATTCGTTCTTCTCGCCGCCGGTGTGGCGGTAATAGACGGCGAGCGCCAGGAACACGCGTCCGTCATGCTCGATGCCGGAGAGCGCCGCGTGGGCGATGACGTTGAGGCTCTGCTCGCCGCGATAGTCGGGATGCGCCCGCCAGGCGATGTCGGAGATGAGGCAGGCGGCGTGCCGGAGCCGGCGCTGCTCCGCTGTCTCTTCCGGACCCGGCGCGCGGAACAGCTTGTCCGTCCAATCGCACAGCTCGTGTGAATGCTTGGGCGAGCGGGCCCGCAACACCGCGTAGTCTTCGCAGAAGGCGAGCAGGGGATCCTGCCGGCGCTCGGCACGCGGCAACAGCGTGTAGAGCAGGCCTTCGCGGATGCCGAAGATCGAGAACACGACGCGTGCCGGCTTGGCGCGCTGGATCAGCGTTTTCAGCACGACGGCACCGAGCCCCAGCACCTCGCGGCGGGCCGGCGACACCTCCTCGATGCCCGGCAACTCGAGCAGGCGCTTCGACTTGATGAGGCGGTCGCAGAAATCGACGAGCTCGCCGGCGGGGAGCCCATAGCCATGCGTGACGTGCAGCGGATAGCCGGTCTCGGCCATGTGCAGGCGAGCGATATTGCGCCAGGTACCGCCGACCGCATAGAGGGTGCGGCCCTTGCCGCGCGAGAGCCAGTCGAGCGAGCCGATGTCCTTCTCCGAGATGTCCTCGGCCTTGGCGAGGCTGCCGCCCGCGCGCTGCTCGAGGCGCAGACCGCCGAGTGCGACTGTCGCGGCCTCACTCATGCCGGACGGCGTCAGGTCGATCACCTCGAGGCTGCCGCCGCCGAGATCGGCAGCGATCCCGTCGGGATTGTTGAAACCCGACAGGATGCCGGCGGCCGCCAGCTCCGCCTCGCGACGGCCCGACAGCAGCATGATCCTGCCGCCCGCGGCCGCTTCCGCCTGCCGCACGAACTCGTCGCAATTCTCGGCCTCGCGCACGGCGGCGGTGGCGAGTATCCAGGGCTTGCCGGCGCCCAGTTGTTCGACGATGGCCCGGAACCGGGTCAGCGCCACCAAGGTGCGTTCGGCGGGCTCCCCCTCGATGCGCTTCTTCTTGGCGACCACCCGCCCGAGACCGCAGAGGACTTTCTCGTTGAACAGCGGCGCGGGAGAGCGCGATGCCGTTTCGTAGACGACGAGGCGCACC
>JANNSX010000249.1:0-16930 GCA_031403155.1 Hyphomicrobiaceae bacterium | reverse complement strand
GACGCGCGGATCGCCCTTGGTCACGAGCTTCACCGCGTTGGCATCCGACTGCTCGGCATACATCGAGCGGAACTTGAAGACTTCCACCAGCTCGTTGTTGAAGCCGTAGCGCTTCTGGCGGAACAGCACGGGGCCCTTGCTGTCGAGCTTGATGGCGAGCGCCACCAGCGCCATGACGGGGGCGAGCGCGATCAGGGCGAGCGTGCCGATCACCTTGTCGAACAGCCGTTTCTGCAACTGATCCCAATCGGCGATCGGCCGGTCGGAGACATCGATGAAGGGTACGCCGCCGATGTAGGAATAGGCGCGCGGGCGGAAACGAAGCCGCGCGCTGTGCGCCGACAATCGAATGTCGACGGGGAGCACCCAGAGCTTCTTGAAGACCTGAAGCAGCCGGCTCTCCGCATAGAGCGGCAGCGAGACGATGAGGAGGTCGACACGGGTCTTGCGGCCGAAGGCGATGAGTTCGTCCAAGTCGCCGAGCAGCGGGATGCCTCCCGATGCCGCGCCGATGCGATCGGCTCCGCGGTCGTCGAAGATGCCGCAGATGCGGATGTCGCTCTCGGGCTCGGCGGCGAGCGCCCGGATGAGATCGGTTGCGGATTGACCGCCCCCGACGATGACGGCGCGCCGTTGCAGGCGGCCGGCCTTGTGCCAACCCCGGACCGCATAGGCGAGGCTGAGACGGACCGCGAGCAGCGCGGCTCCGGCGGCGAGATACCAGATGAGCAGCCAGCCACGCGAGAAGTCGGGGCCCATCTTGAGCAGGAAGGCGATCGAGACCAGCAGCTCGATGATGACGGTCCAGGCCAGCCAGAGCCGGGCGAGCTGTCGCCAGATAGTGGAGAAGGACTGCGGCCGGTAGAGCCGGACGAGGGTGAGCACGATCGACAGGCCGATGCTGCCTGCGGCGATCGCTGTCGGATATTGCCAGAGATACTTCTGTCCCGCCTCGTCGACATAGAGCGCGAAAGCGGCGAAACCGATGGCGGCGACCACGAGCAACTCGATGAGACGAACAGCGCCGGAGAGGATCTCGGGCGAGATCGGAGTGAGGCGAGCCGCAATGGCACTCGCATCGAAGGTGGCGACGGGAGAGGGCCGTGTGGTATCGGACATGTCATGCTCGGGGGCTGTAAAGCTCGCTTGAGCACTATCAAAGCAGAAACCATGCCATGGGGCGCATTAAGGTGTTTCTGTTCTTCGTTGAATCACTTCAACACCCTAATTCCTTGGTTTGTCGTGCTTCTTTTCGGAAAACCGCTTCGCACTTTTCCGGAAGCACTTTGGGGATTGGGGCGTCACGCCGCACGGCGAGCCGTGGGTCAGACCCGCAGGGTCTGACCCCAAGCAGCGCTGGCCTTCTCGTCGAGGCACTCGCGGTAGAAGGCCAGAATGGCTTCCGTCATGCCCGCGACCGTGAAGCGCTTGCCGACATTCTCGCGCAGCGTTGCCGCCTCGCCCCGGAATTCCTCCGGAGCATTGAGAAATGCTTCGATCCGGGAACGGAGCGACTGCACGTCCCCCGGTGGCACGAGGCGATCGGCGAGCGTACCAAAGATTTCCGGGATGCCTCCCACCTGCGTCGCGATCATCGGGAGGCCAGCTGCCGCCGCCTCGAGTACGATGTAGGGGAAGCTCTCTGCCCGTGAGGGCATGACGAGCAGGCGGCCGAGCGGGAAAGCTTCGCGCGCCGGCCGGGCGCCGGGGAACGTTACCCGCGCACCAAGGCCCAGCTGCTCGGCCAACGCCTTGAACGCTTGAGCGTCAGGGCCGGCGCCGACGATTGTCACGGTCGGGGGCCGGGGCGATTTGATGCCGGCGATCGCTTCCAGCAGGACATCGACGCCCTTCAGATGCCGCAGCTCGCCGACGAAGACGAGGTCGGCAGCGTCCGGCGCGGGGACGACGGGCTCGAACTCGGCGGGCCTCAACCCGTTCGGCACGACGCGGACAGCGCAGCGGGGCTCCGCCACCTTCGCGCGATAGGCGGTTTGCGAGAAGGCACTCTCGAACACGATGCCGTGGGTCAGGCGGCCGAGCGCGCGCTCGGTGCCGAGGAGGACGCGGCCTTTGGCGCTTTTGGGATCGAAGTGGAGGACGCCGCCATGGGGCGTGTAGAGGCAGACGAGCCGCTGACCCGCGGTCCTCAGCCGCGCCGTCGCCAGCCGCGCATAGAGCCCGCCCTTGGCGCCATGGCCATGCAACACGTCGAGGTTGAGGCGCTTGGCGATGCCTGCCACGGTGCGTGCGGCGAAGAGATCGCCCGCGCCGGGACTGCGGCTCATGGGCGTCAGATGCAGGCCGAGCGCGAGCTTGGGGCGGATCGCCTCGAGCTTGGCCGTCGTCAACGCATCGCTCGCGTGGCTATCGGCGAGGATGCCGACGGCATGGCCTCGCGCTGCTTGCTCCTCGGCGAGATCGAGGACGTGGCGAAACAAGCCGCCGACCGGCGCGCGCAGACACTGCAGAATGCGAAGCGGCTGGGACACGGACAATGCTACTCAGAAGAAGCGCTCGGTGACGCGGATGGTGTCGCCGGGGCGCACGCGCTCGAAGGGCGAGGCCTCGATCTCGGCCGGCGCGCCGTCGATCGTGCGGGTGATCACGAACCCGCGCTGATCGGCGCGCGGGCCGTAGCCGCCAGCGACCGCCACGGCGGTCTCGACTGTCATGCCGGGTTGGAAGGCGAATTGGCCTGCGTTCCTCACTTCGCCAATAACGAAGACCGGCCGGTAGTTCACGACTTCCACGGCGACCTGCGGATCGCGGACATAGTCGATGCCGAGCAGCGAAGTGATGCTGGCGCCCAAGTCATATGTGGTGAGCCCGCGCGCCTTCACCGAGCCGATGAGCGGCATGGAGATGAAACCCGCGCCGTCGATCGGATAGGTGCGGGTCAGGTTCGGCTGGCCGTAGACGAAGACGCGGACGCGGTCGCCGGCGTCGAGGAGGTAGGTCTGCTCGTCATCGGGGGCCGCTTCGACGGCCATCGGCGCGGAGCTGAGCTGAATATACTCTTCGGTCTGCGGCTCATCGACAATGTCGGTGGCCATTGGCGTCGCCGGCTCATCCGACATCGGGTCTTGCGGCAATAGCGGATCGCCGGCCGGAACGGAGGCCGGCTCGGCGGCAGGCGCCATGGAAGATTCGATACGGACCGCGCGCTTGGAGGCGCAGCCGGACAGGAGAAGCGCGCCCACCAGGGCGGCCAGAACAATACGCGAAACCATAACGCGACTTCCTCGAACAAGAGAACACAACTGTCGCGAGCATACGGCGGGCCCGGTTAACAACTCTCTTACGGCTGTGCGGGTCCGGTGCAGGACAGCGGCCGCATTAATGTTTTGCTTACCTCGCTGTTGCGTAATGAAACGCGCGGACGCGAGACCTCAGGAAGATCCGTCCGCTTCCGGAGCGTAAGGGCGTGCAGGCCTCACCCGACGATATCGACATTGCCGCGTTGTGGCAGGCGGTGAAGCGCAACGGGCTTCGCCTGCTGATCGCCATGGCTATCGCGGGCGCGGCCACGTGGCTGGTGCTGGCCTCGATGGCGCCGCAGTATCGTTCCTCGGCCCAGATCATCCTGTCGCGCGACGCCTCGATCTATTCGCGCCCGCGCGCCGAGCTGCAGCCAACGGCTGAGTCCCTCAAGATCGATCAGGACGAGATCTCGAGCCAGGTCGAGGTGATCCAGTCGGCCGATGCGCTCCAGCGCATCATCACGGATTTGGCCCTCGAGAAACGGCCGGAGCTCAACTCGGCACTGCGCGGCGCAGGCCCGATCACGGGCGTTCTCAGGCTTTTGGGCTTGGCCGATGCCGACCGCAAGTCGCCCGAGCGCGAGCGCGTCTTCAATGCGTTCCGCAAGAGCCTCGTCGTCTATCCGGTCGCCAAATCCCACGTCATCGCCATTGAGTTCACATCGACCGACCCCAAGCTCGCCGCCGACATCGCCAATGCGGTGGCCAATGCCTATATCGAGAGCAATCGCCTCCAGCAGCTCCGCCGCGACGCCGATGCGACGGACTGGATCGGCAGCCGGATCGACGAGCTGAAAGTGGATGCCGAGACGGCGGATGCCGCGCTCGAGAAGTATCGCGCCCAGGCAGGTCTGCTCGCGGGGCAGAACAACGTCACGCTCAACACCCAGCAGCTCTCCGAGCTCAACACGCAGTTGTCCGCCACCAGGGCCCAGCGCTCAGAGGCCGAGACTCGCGCCAGGGAGGTGCGGGTCATGCTCGCTTCGGGCGACATTGATGCCTCGCCCGACATCCTGCGATCGCCGATCATCCAGCGGCTCATGGAGCAGCGGGTCGCCGCCGAGCGGGAGGTGGCCGAACTCTCGGCGACGCTCCTCGCCAAGCATCCGCGCATGCTCCAGGCGGCGAGCAAGCTCGCCAAGATCAAATCGGAGCTGCGCCGCGAGGCCTTGAAGGTGGTCAAGAGTCTCGAGAACGAGGCCGAAATCGCCCGCAGCCGCGAGGCTGCCGTCGCGACGAGCATGCGGGAGCTGACCGACAAGGCCGAGCAGTCGAGTGAGAGCCAGGCCAAGCTCGCCGGTCTCGAGCGGGCGGCCAAATCGAAGCGCGCGCTGTTCGAGGCCTATCTCGACCGCTTCAACGAAGCGAGCACCCGGGATCAGCGCGCGGTGCCGGCCTACGCACGGCTCATCGCCCAGGCGCAGCCTTCCAGCATTCCCGACTTCCCCAAGAAGTTGCCGAGCACGCTGCTTGCGATGGCCGGCATGCTGCTCGCCGGTCTGGGTCTGATCATCACGCGTGAGCTGATGCGGGCGGCCCGCGGGGTTAGTCGCGAGATCGATCGCGTGAGGCCTCTCGAGGACGAGGTGGCCCCGCCGAGCTACATCGATCCAGAACGGCGCGCGGCGGCCGTGAAACAACACCAGACATTGCCAGAGGAAATGAGCCTCGGCGTCATCGCCCAGAAGCTCAACCGGCGTGCGATCAATGCGCCGGGGCAGCGGACCCTCGTGACATCGGCGGGTGGGCGCGGCGACGTGCCGGGTACCGCTCTCAAACTCGCCCGTGGCCTCGCCAAGGCAGGCCGCAGCGTCGTCATCGTCGACGCGGGCGTGGACGGCAGCGGTCTGGCGGGCAGTGCCGGAATCGCGGCCGGGCCTGGCCTGCGCGAGGTCATCGCAGGCGATGCGCGCTTCGAGGATGTGCTGGTGCGCGACGCGGAGTCGGGCGTCGGATTCGTTCCGGCTGGCGCACCCGCGCTCGCGACTGTCGCAGTTGAGGCGCGAGACCAGCTCGTGCCGTCGCTCGAGCTTTTGTCGGAGAGCTATGAGCAGGTGTTCGTCGTGATTTCGCCCGCCCGTCTCAAGCTCCTCACCGGCGCCCTTTCCGGCGCGATCGATACGGCGATCGAGATCGGCATTGGCGAAGGGCAGAGCCCGGCGCATCGCCTGTTGAGCGAAGCCGGTGTGGAGGTACTGCGTTATCGCCCGCCCACCGCCCAGGCCGTCCGGCCGCGCGCCGCCTCAGCGAGGCCCCAGCCGCCGGCGGCGCAGTAGCTACCTGCGCGACGCCCACAGCAGCCGCCGCGCCGACTGGGCCGCTTGCCAGAGCATCTCGTTGTTCTTGATCATCCGCTTGACGGCTGAACCGCTGGCGGCCGCCAGGCTCACCGCATAGCCCCGGAGACTGAGCGGAACGTGCGTCTCGAAAAGGTCCACGGCCTCGGGACGCCAGATCGCTTTGTGCTGACCATCGCCCGCGCCGAAATCGTAGAGCACCGTGCCGTCCTTGGCCGCCGCCGGCATCAACTGGCGCATCAGCACGAGGCCGGGCGAATGCTTGAGCAGCGCTTGATCGTCCGTCCCGAGTGAGAGCGTCAGCAGATGGCGCTGATCCTGGAAGCGGATGCTCGTCGCGGTCGCGAGCACCGCGCCGTCGACCGATAAGGCGTGACAGTCGAGGAGCGGCACGCCCCCAGGGACGCTCCCCGCGAGGTCGCGATAGAAGGCGGCGATCCCGGGTTTCTCGAACGGGTTTGGGATACCGCGTTCGGCGAGCTGGCGGGCCTTCTGGGCGAAGAAGCTCTCGAGGAGGGCGAGGCGCTCGGCCTCTGTCCCGGCGCGGCGAGCTGAAAAGCCGTGCAAAGCAGCAAGGGCACTGCCGGCGCGGCGCAGCTTGCCGCGGGTGTCCTTCTTGAGGCGACCGTGCATCTGCGCCTCGAAATCGGCTTCGAGGGTGAGCTGATAGCTGCGGCTCGCCCCGTCCTGGGCGCCGAGCAGAGCGAAGGGATTGGTTACGCCCCGCCAGACGGCCGGCTGGCTCGTCAGACGGAGTGCTGAGATTTCCGGGACGCGACCGCGAATGGCCTCGATGAGCGTCGCGAGATCATCCGCGCCGATCCGCTCGGCCACACCTGGCGCATAGAGACCCATGGCGTAGGTCGCGTGGTCCTGCCCCTGCCAGCCGAGCACCCTGGCTCCCTGGAAGCTCATCGCTGCGAAGGGCAGCAGCAACTGCGGCGTGCCGCCCTTATCGCGGACCACCACGATGACCGGCTGCTCGCCACGTGCCGCGCCGGCCGTTCGCGACCAGGCCTCCTGCCAGCGATAGGACTGAAAGGCGGTGGCGACGGCATGCGGCTCGAGTGCTTGCCACGCCGCCTCCGCCTCCTGGACGGAGCCATAAACGGCAATACGGCTCTGGCTCGGCGCAAACACCACAGACCCCCGACGTTAACCTCATCTGCCACCGGAGATGCCCCGGAGTTCAGGATTGCACGTAGTTTGCACGGAGCAGGCCACCAGCATGCAATCAGTCTGCGGGGCCAGTGCCTGAAAGCGCCAATCCCGTCCGTAGTCTGATCGCAAAAGGTTGACCAACGGCAACCGATGGGATTGGGAGTTGGGCCGAGGCGGTCTAGACTGAGTCAAAGGGCGAAATACAACCCGAGTCGCCGTGAGCTCGGTTCGACTGAGAGGCAAAAGCGGTTCTTGGGATGAGCAGGCGAACGACACAGTTGATCAAGGCGGGCCTCACCACCCTGTTCTATACGGGTGGTCATCGGGTCATCGCGCCGCTGACCCAGGGTGTCGGCGCCATCTACATGCTGCATCACGTGACGCCGGAGCCGCAGCGCGCTTTCGAGCCCAATCGCATTCTCAGGATCACGCCGGAATTCCTCGAGCGGTCCATTCAGGTCACCCTCGATTCCGGCTTCGACATCGTCTCGCTCGACGAAGCCCACTATCGTCTGGCGGAGGGGGCCTTCGAGCGCCCCTTTGCCTGTTTCACCTTCGACGACGGCTATCGCGACAACCTCACCTACGCCTATCCGATTTTCAGAAAGTACAACCTGCCCTTCGCCATCTATGTGCCGAGCGCTTTTCCGGACGGCGACGGCGATCTGTGGTGGCTGACGCTGCAGTCGGTCATCGACAAAATCGACCGGGTGAAGCTCAAGATGGACGGCGTGGTGCGCGAGTTCGAGTGCGCGACACCGATCGCCAAGGACGCGGCCTTCGAGGAAATCTACTGGTGGCTGCGCCAGATCGCCGAGAGCGAGGCGCGGGCCGTCGTGCACGATCTCGCCCGCAGCGCCGGCATCGACTGGCGCGAGCACGGCCGGACGCTACCGATGTCCTGGGACGAGATCCGCAAATTGGCTTCCGATCCGCTCGTCACCATCGGCTCGCACACGCGCCAGCACTATGCGCTGGCCAAGCTCACCGAGGCCGAGGCGCGCCAGGAGATCGAACTCGGTACCGAGCGCCTGACGCGCGAACTCGGCAAACGGCCGGTGCACCTGGCCTATCCCTACGGCTCGGCCGAGGCGGCGGGCGTTCGCGAGTTCCGTCTCGTCAAGGAGTTGGGCTACCGGACCGCGGTGACGACGCGCAAGGGCCTCATCTATGCCGAGCATGGCGAGCATCTGACGGCGCTGCCGCGCGTTTCGCTCAACGGCGATTACCAGGACGAGCGGTATCTGCGCGTGTTCCTGACGGGTGCGCCGTTCGCCGTGTGGAACCGCTTCAGGCGGCTTCAGGTCGCCTGATTTTTGGTATCGTCTTGCCGCGGCCGGCTCATCCAAGTGACGATGACACCGGCGAGCGGCACCCAGACGAGCCCGGCGAAGATGTAGCCCACGGCCTGCAGCAGCCAGTGCCGGCCGGGCAGCAGTGCCGCCGTCACCGACATGGCGATCAGCATGTAGACGATGACGAAAATGATGAGGACGATGCTGCCGATGAGCTTTCGGGTGCTTGGGGTCATGCGCGTCAGGTAGGCGCTCTGGCGCGGTGGCGCAATGCCCCGGCCCCGCGCCCTTCCGGCGCATTGCCTCTCGACCCTGTAGCGGACTAGCTGCCGCAATGACTTCAGCAGAGATTGAAACGACAGCGCCCTACCGGGACACGATCATCCGCGCCTGGCTGTTCATCGTCGCGGCGCTGGTGCTTGCCCTGGCGATCGTCGGCGCGGCGACGCGGCTGACGGATTCGGGGCTCTCGATCACTGAATGGCAGCCGCTGCTCGGCGCCATCCCGCCACTCACCGATGCCGACTGGGCCGAGGCCTTCGAGAAGTACAAGGTGATCCCGGAATATCAGCGGGTGAACCACGGCATGACGCTCGCCGAGTTCAAGCCGATCTTCTGGTGGGAGTGGGGTCACCGTTTCCTCGGGCGGTTCATCGGCTTGGCGGTCGCCGGGCCGTTCCTGTTCTTCTGGCTGAAGGGCTGGCTCTGCCGGCGGCTATCCCTGCGGCTCATCGGTCTTTTCCTCCTGGGCGCGCTCCAGGGCGCCGCCGGCTGGTACATGGTGAGCTCAGGCTTGGTCGATCGCGTCGATGTCAGCCAATACCGGCTGGCGCTGCATCTGACGCTTGCCGCGGTGATCTTCGCGTGGACGGTTTGGCTGGCGTTGAGCGTCGGGCGGGAAACGGGCGCGGCCGCACCCACTGGCTTGCGCTGGGCGGCGATTGGTCTCGTCGCGCTCCTCTTCCTGCAGATCGCCGCCGGCGCCTTCGTCGCCGGTCTCGATGCCGGCCTCTCGCACAACACCTGGCCGCTGATGGACGGCGCCCTCGTGCCCGACGGGCTGTTCGAGATGTCGCCCTGGCAAGTGAACCTGTTCGAAAATGCGCTGACCGTGCAGTTCGATCACCGTATACTTGCGTATGTGGTGGCGGTGTGGATCGCACTTATGGCTATTTCAGCGTGGCGGAGAGATGCCGCGTCGAGCCTCTCGGCCACCGTGCTCGTCGTTGCCGTCCTCGCCCAGATCGGGCTGGGCGTCTGGACGCTGCTCGCCGCCGTGCCGATCGGGCTGGGCCTCTTGCATCAAGCCGGTGCGTTCTTGCTGCTGGGGCTCGCGGTGTGGCATCTGAAGCGGGTGATGGGGTGATACGCGAGGTTGCATGACCAAAGACGAGCGGGCGCTCCGCCAAGCCATCATCGACAAGTGCCGCTGGATGAATGCGTCCGGGCTCAACCAGGGCACCTCCGGCAACATCTCGGCGCGCTGGGGCGAGGCGATGCTGATCACGCCGAGCTCGACGCCCTACGATGCCATGACGCCCGAGATGATCGCGACGATGCCGCTCGACCGTGGTGATGGCGAATGGTCAGGACCGATCAAGCCATCGAGCGAGTGGCGCTTCCATCGCGACATCCTGGCGAGTCGTCCCGAGATCGGCGCCATCGTGCATACGCATTCGGTGCACGCCACCGCGCTCTCGATGATCCGCAAGCCCATCCCGCCCTGCCATTACATGATCGCGACCTTCGGCGGGTCGGATGTGCGGTGCGCGGACTATGCCACCTTCGGCACGCAGGAGCTGTCGGAGAACGCGCTCAAGGCGCTGGAGGCTCGAACCGCCTGCCTCCTCGCCAATCACGGCATGATCGCCTGCGGTCGCGACCTCGAGCAGGCGATGTGGCGGGCGGTCGAGCTGGAAACGCTCTGTCGCCAGTACATCCTGGCGCTTCAGGCCGGCGGACCGGTGATCCTCTCCGAAGCCGAGATCGAGGCGGCGCGGGCGAAGTTCGGCGGGTATGGGCGATAGGCTATGATGACTTGCTACCAGTGTCTCGCTACGTTAGGTCGAAATCCTTGCGCCTCCAAGAAAGCAATAGTCTCCGAGATTATCGCCTGCGTCGCTTTCCACTGAGGATCCAACTGGAGCCAACACACCTCACTCGCAAGATAGCGGAGTGCATTGTTGGACTTGGCAGCCAAGTCATCAACGATTGAGAACGCAAACTCGTCGAGATTATCAAACCACACTGGTTCCGCAGGTTGCGCAGCTTGCAAGGGCGCGGGAATTGGTGAGTGATCGTGCAGCCTCGCAATCCCATTTTTGTAATGACGCTTGATGCGCCTTCGCTGATTGGCGTCAGTTACTTTGAGTTCGTTCATGAGACTGCTATGCGAAGCGGTCGGTCGATTTTGCGATAGACTGAACATGTCGGAAAGAATCTTAATGTCACTGCTAAATCTGGGCCCAGCTGGGCGGCCCCGCCTTTTGTCGATCCGTTGCATTTGTACCGTCCCTTAATCGTGAGTCGCCAATCAGCATCCGTCCGGGCTCATTTTCGATCAAGGCCAAGAATGGCCGACGGCGTCGGGATTTGATGTCCTTGACAATCCGAACCAGCATTTGGCCGATTCGGACGTCCAAAAATGCCCTTATTTACCGTGTACTCGCAACTTCCAGCATCGAGCGTTTGGCTACGGCTATATTGCAGCCCCGCTCAGCCCGTTGTCTCGTCAACTGTATAAGGTTCTCGATCATGCGCAGCGTTTTCACCGCACTCTTCGTGCTGCTCATCACCGCTATTCCCGCCGCGGCCGACGGCATCCAAGGCCTCTGGTTCACGACCGGCGACCTGTCCAAGGTTGAGGTCAAGGACTGCGACGGCCTCCTCTGCGGCAACATCGTCTGGCTCAAGGATCCCGTCGGTAGCGACGGCCAGCCGCTGCACGATGGCAACAACGAGGATCCCTCGATGCGAAAGCGCCCGATCATGGGCCTGCCAATTCTGCTGGGGCTTGCGCCCAAGGGAGACAATCTGTGGGCCGGTCAGGTCTACAGCCCCGAAGAGGGCCAGACCTTCGATGTCGAACTGAAGCTCGTGAAGGCGAACCTCATCGAAATCACCGGCTGCGGCTTGGGCGGCCTCATCTGCCAGACCCGGCCCTGGAAGCGGGCTGCGGCCGATCAGGCGGCGAATTAAACTCCGTTCACGGCCCGCTAAGGGGAGCCTGCTAATCTCGGCGCAATGTGGGGTTTGCGTCGAGGGGCTCATGCAACCGTCTGATGCCGTTGCCGGCGCAGTCGCCCCGGCTCAGCGCCCGGCAAAACGCCGTCGCTGGCTTCGCTGGTTCCTGTTTGCCGACTTCTGTCTGGTCGTATCCGCGCTGTGGGGATTTCAGTATCTCATCTCCTCCGAGGAGCGGCTCGATGCCCTCCTGAAGTGGCAATCCGAGAAGGTCTACGCGGCCGTCGTCGGCGCCATTGACGGCGGCTACGACAAATCGACAGCGAGGACGGTCGCGGAAATCAGCGAGCCCGTTCTGATGCGCCTGGCCAGCTTCGGCGGCGACACGGCGGTCATGGGGCACCGCCGGGGCTGGATCAACGTGCAGCTCTCGCGGAGCTACGACACGGACGCGATCGCCGATGCCACGCGCCAGCTCGCCTTCGCCGAGGTAGCCAAGCGCCAGTTCGAGCGCGCCTTCGCCCTCGAGCCTGACAACCCCGATTGGCGGCGCGATCTCGCCGCCGTCGAGGACGACCTCGGCAACGCCTACTTCGCAGCAGGCGACCTCGACCGCGCGCTGAAGCATCACCGCGAGGGCAAGCGTCTCGTCGGCGCGTTGCTGGCGAGCGATGCGGACAACCCGAAGCTTAAGGGCGATCTCGCCGCCAGTCTCGGCAAGCTCGGACGCCACTATCTGGAGCGCGGCTGGAAGGGGCAAGGCACGTCCTATCTCTGGCAAGGACGTCGCCTCATCCGCGAACTCGTGGCAATCGCGCCCGAGACGGATCGCTGGCAGGGCTACCTGCGCGTCTTCGACCGGATGATCGGCGAAGAAACTGTCGCTATCCAACTTTCCGCTTCTGGGTCTCCTCGGCTTTGAGCTCTTTCTTCGAGAGCTTGCCGATCATCGTTTTCGGCAGCATTGCGCGGAGCTCGATCTCCTCCGGCATCTCGATCTTCGAGAGCTTGGGCCTTAAATGCTCCATGAGCTGCTGGGGCGTTGCGGACTTACCCTCGCGCAATTTGACGAAGGCCTTGGGCGCCTCGCCCCGATGCTTGTTCGGGATGCCGATGACGATCACCTCTTCCACCGCCTCGTGCTCGTAGAGCGCCTCTTCGACCCGGCGCGGATACACCTTGAAGCCCGAGCAGTTGATCATGTCCTTGAGGCGATCGACGATGTAGATGAAGCCGTCCTCGTCCATGTGGCCGATATCGCCGGTGTGGAAGAATTCACCGGTGAAGACGGCGGCCGTCTCCTCGGGCTTCTGCCAGTAGCCCGGCATCACCTGGGGACCGGCGATGCAGATCTCGCCATCCTCGTGGAGGCCAAGCGATTTGCTGGGATCCTCGAGGGATCGGATCGAGATTATCGTGCCCGGCAACGGCAAGCCGATCGAGCCGTCCTTGAACGGCCCGCCGGTCGGGTTGGCGGTGGCGACGGGCGCTGTCTCCGACAGGCCGTAGCCTTCGACGAGCTTACAGCCGGTCATTTTCTCGAAGTTGTGTCTCACCTCAATGGGCAGCGCCGCGCCCCCCGACATGCAGAACTTCAGCGAGGAGAGATTGTAGCTCTTGATCTTCTTGTGATTGAGAATCGCATTGAAGAGCGTCGGCACGCCCGGCATCAGCGTCGGCTTCACGGAATGGATGAGCTTCAGCGTTTCGTTGATCTCGAACTTCGGCACCAGGATGATCTCGGAGGCGCGGCTGATGCCGAAGTTCATGACGACGGTCATGCCGAAGACATGGAAGAAGGGCAGGATCGCCATGACCCGCTCCTTGCCAAACTCGAGCACGCCCGCCCAGGCGGCGACCTGCTCGACATTGGTGGAGAGGTTGGCGTGGGTGAGCATGGCGCCTTTGGGCGTGCCGGTCGTGCCGCCGGTGTACTGGAGGACGGCGAGGTCGTTCGCTGGATCAATGGCAGGCTGCGTGAAACGGCCATCATTCGTCATCAGGTCCTTCTGACTGACGACCTTGGACGCGACCGGCGAGGCCGCGACATTGGCGAGATCCTTCCCCTTGGCGATCCGGAACATCGCCGACTTGACCGGCGGCAAGAGCGAGGGGAAGGAAGCGACAACCGCCCTCTCCACCAGGCCGCGCGATAGCAACGTCTCGACCTTGTTGAAGAGCACCTTCAGATTGAGGGTGATCATCAGGGACGTGCCGGAGTCCTTCACCTGGTGCTCCAGCTCCTCGATCGAGTAGAGCGGGTTGTAGTTGACCACGGTTCCGCCCGCCTTGAGCACGGCATAGTAGGCGACGAGAAACGTCGGCGTGTTCGGCAGGAAGAGCCCGACTTTCGTGCCCTTAGCCACCCCCAGCCGCTGCAGGCCGGCGGCCGCGTGACTAACGAGCGTGTGGATTTCCTTATAGGTGAGTATCTTGCCGAGGAAGTTCGTGCAGGGGTTGTCTGGCACTCTCGCAACCGCGTCATCGAGGTAGGCGAAGACCGGCCGGGCGGCAAAACGCTGATCCCACACGACGTCCGGCGGGTAGGCCCTGAGCCAGGGGAATTCAGCGCTCTCGGCTCGCCCAGGGCGCTCAAGTTCAGCATCTACGGTCATCCGGCGCCCTCCGCTCTTTTGGCCACACCGTACAAAGCAGCCTGCGACAAGCTATCACGAAGCGGCATGGAACCCAACGGATCGGCGACCACTTGCGCTTGCAACTGGACTCCGGATGCGACCATATAGAGCATGGTGCCGGAGCCTGCCCAAGGCCTAAGCCAACCCCCGTAGGTCCCTGTATCGGCTGGACTTCCAGGCGATTTTAGGGATATGCCTGCGCTTCGCTTGCTCGAAAGACGCACGTGCATTAGTGAAAGACCGACGAGATGCGACGTACGGGTTGCGCCGTGCGGGCAGGGAGAGCGTGATGGACAGTGTAGCACCCAAGATTATCGAAATTCTCCGCAAGCATATGAAGAACCCTGACAAGGATATCTCGCTCGAGACAAAGCTCGAGGACTTGGAGATCGAGAGTCTTGATCTTGCGATGATTGTATTCGATATCGAGGACAAGTTCGGCGTCGAGATTCCTTACAACGCCAACGAAGACGTCCAGGATTTCAAGACTGTCGGCTCGGTGGCTGACCGGGTCACGTCGCTGCTCAAGGATGCAGGCAAGGCTGGCGCTGCCGCCTGAGGCCTCTCCCGGCGTTCACATGTGCTGCGTAGCGTCCTCCCCCCGGGACGCGCCGGAAAAGAGTTTGAATGATAAGCAAGACTGGTCTGAAGCGCGTGGTCGTGACCGGCATGGGCGTGGTCACGCCGATCGGCACCACGCTGCCCGAGTTCTGGACTTCGGTCAGGGCTGGCAAATCCGGTGTGTCGGCGCTGGGCGGCTTTCCGCTCGAGGACCTGAAAATCCTCATTGCCGCGCAGATCAAGGATTTCGATCCGAAGGCACGCCTCAAGCACTTTCAGCGCGACCGGATCATCACGCTCGCCGACCGCTACTCCTGGTTCGCCGCGGCTGCCGCCGATGAAGCCGTCAAGATGAGCGGCATGGAAACGCCGTTTCCGGACCCCTATCGCTCGGCCTGTATCGTCGGCTCGGGCGCCGGCGGCCTCACCACCTTCGAGACCGCCTATCGCGACCTCTTCATTCACAACAAGCGCGCAACCCATCCGCTGACGCTGCTGCGCATCATCGGCTCCTCGGCCTCGGCCCATGTCGGCATCGAGTATGGCGTCAAGGGCCCGACCTTTGCGACCTGCTCTGCCTGCTCGACCGCAACGCATGCCATCGGCATCGCCCGCGACTACATCCGCAACGGCGTCGTCGACGTCGCCATCTGCGGCGCGTCCGAATCCGTTATCAACTACGGCACCATGAAGGCCTGGCAGGCCTTGCATGTGCTCTCGCCTGAAGGCTGTTTCCCATTCTCGAAGCGCCGCAACGGCACCGTGCTCGGCGAGGGCGCAGGCATCCTGGTGCTCGAGAGCGAGGAGCATGCGAAACGCCGCGGCGCCAAGATTCTCGCCGAGCTCGCCGGCTACGGCATGGCCTCCGACTCCAAGGACATGGTGAAGCCGACCGTCGAAGGCCCGGCCCATGCCATGCAGATGGCGCTTGACGACGCCGGGATCTCTCCGGGTGAGATCGACTACCTCAACGCCCACGGCACGGCGACGACCGACAACGACATCAACGAGACCCGGGCGATCAAGGAGGTCTTCGGCAACCACGCCGCCAACCTCGCGATCTCCTCGACGAAGTCGATGCACGGCCATCCGCTCGGCGCTGGCGGCGGCATCGAGGCGGCCGTCTGCATCAAGGCGATGCAAGAGCAATGGGCGCCGCCGACCATCGGCCTCGATGACCCCGATCCCGAGTGCGACCTCGACTACATTCCCAATGTCGGTCGCGACATGAAGATCGGCTACACGATGTCGAACTCCTTCGCCTTCGGCGGTCTCAATGCCGTGGTCGTGTTCGGACCGGCGCCGAACTGATCGGAGCATGTTCAGGCGAAGTGGAACCCGGTTCGCCGTAAGAACAAGCTCAAGACCAAAAGTCTCGTCTTTCCGATTGCCAGAGACGCCGGCGGCCCCGTATTGCTTGGGGCCATGCGCGAGATCGTCATCCAATCGGGCGCCATTGCCATCCGCGCCCGTCTGCTCGATACGCCGACCGCCGACATCATCTGGCGGGCGTTGCCGCTCTATTCGACGGCCGAGATCTGGGGCAAGGAGGTGCACTTCGAGGTGCCGCTCGAGGTGTATCTGGAGACCGATGCCCGCCAGTTCGTGACGCCGGGCGAGATCGCCTTCTCCCCCGACGGCGAGGCGGTCTCCATCGTCTACGGAAAGACACCGACGACGCGCGGCAAGCAGTTGCGGCTCGCGAGCCCCTCGAACGTCTTCGCCGTCGCCTATGACGATGTCATGGCGCTGGCGGCCGTGGCTGTCGGGTCTGAGATCAGCCTCCGCTCGATCGGCGACGAGGCCCCCATCGAGGCCGCGCACAAACGGCGGGCGCGGCGGCGGCGATAGACCTCCGCCGACCCCGGTGTTGGGTAGGCGGCTAAGCCAGCTTACCCCGCCATCGCCTTCCGCAAATTCTCATCGACCTTGTCGAGGAAGCCCGTCGTCGACAGCCAGCTTTGCGTCTCGCCGACGAGCAGGGCCAGGTCCTTCGTCATGTGGCCGGCCTCCACCGTGTCGATGCAGACTTTCTCCAAGGTCGAAGCGAACCGGTTGAGCTCGGCATTGCCGTCGAGCTTGGCGCGATGCTTCAAGCCCCGTGACCAGGCGAAGATGGACGCGATGGAATTGGTGGAGGTCTCCTTGCCCTTCTGATGCTCGCGGTAGTGGCGCGTGACGGTACCGTGCGCGGCTTCCGCTTCGACTATCCTGCCGTCGGGCGTCATCAGAACGCTGGTCATCAATCCGAGCGAGCCGAAGCCCTGAGCCACCAGATCGGACTGCACGTCGCCGTCGTAGTTCTTGCAGGCCCAGACGTAGCCGCCGGACCACTTCATCGCCGCGGCGACCATGTCGTCGATCAGGCGGTGCTCGTACCAGATCTTCAGTTCGTCGAATTTTGCCTTGTAGTCGGCCTCGAACACTTCCTGGAAGATGTCCTTGAAACGCCCGTCATAGGCCTTGAGGATGGTGTTCTTGGTCGAGAGATAGCAGGGCACCTTGCGATTGATGGCGTAGTTCAGCGAGGCGTG
>JANNSX010000248.1:0-11085 GCA_031403155.1 Hyphomicrobiaceae bacterium | reverse complement strand
GAGTCAACTATGGCGCGATGAACGCCACACCAAGCTCAAGATAGTGCTAGTGGCCCTCATGTCGCGCCAAAATCGGACGGACGCCCGGCGAGCATGCGATTTTGGCGCGACGGGCCACTAGTCGCAGTTGCATTGCGTTCTTCCAGTACGCCATCCAGTGCGATTCTGGTCGCATCGAGCAGAGCTTTGACCTCCGCGATCTCGCGCATCCCGGGAAGTGCCGCTGCATCGAGCGCCCGCTCCTCGATGGCCGCCAGTACATCACCCAGAGCCATGGCCCCGATGTTGCGGCACATCGAGTTCAGGGCATGCGCCGCCGAAGCGGCCTCGCCTGGGCTGTCACCACGGCTCGCCGTATCGAGGCGGGCGAGCGCGGCCGGTGTGTGATCGATGAACAGGCCGATCGTCCGGACCACCAGGTCGTCGCCGGGGCTGCTCATCTCGGCGATCGATTGGAGCACCTCGTGATCGAGCACCGCGGAACCTTCGGTGCTTTCACCCTCCGCGCGCGCCGTGCGGCCTGGCTCAGCCATGATCTCGTGGGGTTCCGCCCGATCGCCCACCCACCGCTGGAGGCAGCTGGCGATCGACCGCAGCGTGAACGGTTTGGTCAGGCAATCGGACATCCCGGCGCTCCGCCAGGCCTCGGCGCGGCGACCGACCACATGGGCCGTCAGCGCGACGATCGGCATGGGCTCGCGGCCGCTCATACGCTCGGCGTCGCGAATGCGGCGAGTCGCCTCGTAGCCGTCCATCTCCGGCATGCTGACGTCCATGAAGACGATATCGAAGCGATCGCTTGCCGCCGCCGCCACGGCCTCGGCGCCGTTCTCGACAGCGGTGATGCGAGCGCCCAGGCGCGACAGTGCCTCGGCGAGCACCTCGCGGTTGATGGCATTGTCGTCGGCGGCGAGCACGCGCAGTCCGGCGAATTTTTGCTTTGCCGTGCGCGCAACGTGGCCCCGCGCAGGGCTGTCGCTCGACGGCGCCTCGCCAGCGAGCGCGGGAGCGAGGACTGAGACGGCGTCCGACGCCGTGATGGGCCAAGTGATCTGATGAGCCACGCGGCCCAGCCGCTCGATGCGGGTGACCGCAGGATCGCCGAGGCGCGCGACCGCGACGAATGCGAGCGAAGCCGGCACATGCTCGGCCAGCGGCCCCAGATCGCTCGCGTGGGCGACGAGCACACCCGGCCGTCCAGCATCGTGAGCGAGTGCCTCGCCGAAGTTGATCGGCCGGGCCAGAATCCCGAGTTGGGCCGCCGCCGCCATCATAGCCTGCCTGGAGGGACCCTCGGGCATCAGCATGAGAAGATTTTCTGGGCGCGCTTGGGGCAGTGCCGCCGCCGGCTCGATCACGGGACACGTCACCGTCACCGTGAAGGTCGAGCCCCGGCCCTCCGCACTTTCGACGGCGATCCGGCCAGCCATGGCCTTGACGATCTTTTGCGAGATGGTGAGGCCGATGCCGGTGCCGCCGAAGCGCCGCGTGATCGACTGATCGGCCTGCGAGAAGGCCTCGAAGACTGTGGCTGCCCGGTCTTGCGCCATGCCGATGCCCGTGTCGGCGATGGCGAAGGACAGGGTCGCTTCCTCACGTCCGGCGCTCGCCAGTCCGACCGACAGCGTCACGCCGCCCTCTTCGGTGAACTTCAGTGCGTTGTTCACGAGGTTCGACAGCACCTGGGTGAGGCGCGCAGGATCGGTGCCGATCCGCCGTGGCAGTCCCGGTCCGGCGACGACGGCGAGGTCGAGCCCCTTTGAGGCCGCGCGCTCGCCGAACAGGCGCACGACGTCCTCGGCGATCGCCACCGGATCGGCCGCGATGCATTCGAGCTCCATCTTTCCCGCCTCGATCTTCGACAGGTCGAGGACGTCGTTGATGATGGCGACGAGGCCCTGGCCCGAGCGGACGATGACATCGGCATAGCGCTGCATGCGCGGCTCGAGGCCGGAAGCCGACAAGAGTTCCGCCATCACCAGCATGCCGTTCATGGGCGTGCGGATCTCGTGGCTCATGGTGGCGAGGAACTCGGATTTCGCCTGGTTGGCGGCGACTGCCTGATCCTTGGCGGCGCTGAGCTCGAGCGTTCGCTCGCTGACCGTCTCTTCGAGGTGGTCACGCTGTTCGCGCAGTGACCGGTCGCGGCTCGAGATTTCACCGAGCATGGCATTGAAGGAGTCGACGAGCGCGCCGGTTTCGTCCTCGGTCGTGCGGGAGACGCGGCGCGAGAAATCGCCGGTCTCGCGGACATCACCCATCGCCGTCGCGAGGTCCGAGATCGGCCGCGAGACGATGCGTTGCATCCGCATGGCCAGGATCATGCCGATGAGCGCTGCGAGCAGTCCGGCCGTCAGCGCGGAGGCGATACCGTTCCAGAAGGCGAATCGAAGCGCCGTCAAATCGGCGATCATGAGCAGCTTGCCGATTGTCCTCCCCTCGCTCATGACCGGCGTCTCGACGGGATAGGTCGAGAGGCTCAACGCCGATGCGAGGCCGAGCTGCTTTTCAGCTCCGGCGGTTTCGCCGATCCGGCTG
Organism: Hyphomicrobiaceae bacterium; assembly: GCA_031403155.1. Lineage (GTDB taxonomy): Bacteria > Pseudomonadota > Alphaproteobacteria > Rhizobiales > Hyphomicrobiaceae > JANNSX01. The sequence continues at coordinate 8,547 of JANNSX010000248.1, read as the reverse complement.
ACGAGCACCCCGTTGCCGAAGGAGGCGACTTTGCGTCCGCTCGCGTCCGCGACCTCGACATAGGTCACGGCCGGCATACGGCGGATGGCACGCAACGTGGAAAAGATTTCCCGATCCTTGCCGGCCGCCATCGCCGGCTCGATGGTCGCGGCAAGCATTGCCCCGATGGCGCGCAACTCCGCCGTTTTGGCCTCGAAACGGCGGTCGAGATCGCGCCAGCCGAAGACGAGCGAGACGGTCAGCAGCGACACCGAGGTCGCCGCCACGACGATTGCCGCAATTTTGTTGCGCACCGAGCGCCGGACGACGCGGAGCATAATTGGAGCTGCCATCCGGCCGGGCCGGTCTCTTGCCTTGATGGGCCGGAGTCTAACAGCGGCCTCTTAACAACCGGTCGCGGGGAATCGTTCAAATTTTATGTTTCTTGAACAGAGGATGTTCAGTTCTGGCGAGTAATTTGCCGGGGAGCAGAATGATAGACTGGCTGGGTCTATAGTAATGAATACATCAGATGACTTGACGAACGGCACCGTGCTCATCGCCGACGATGATCCGGTGTTCCGCTCGCTCGTGGCAAAGCGCATCGAGATGCTCGGCGCGCGGCCGATCGAGACCGCGAACGGCTCAGAAGCCTGGCAGATTCTATCGAGCCAGCCGGTCGATCTGGCGCTCATCGATATCGACATGCCGGGGATGACGGGTGTCGAGCTCATCCAGTGCATCCGCGGCTATCCCAAGACCAAGCACCTGCCTGCCGTCGTCATAACTTCGATCAGCCGTAGCGAGACCGTCCGGCAGGCGCTGGGTGCGGGCTGCACGGCCTATCTGACGAAGCCGCTGCAGTGGGCCATGTTCGGCGGTTACATCGGCCATTTGCTCGAGCTGTCACGCAAGACCCGGAACGCCGAGGCGGAGCTCGCCCGATACAAGCAGGTTTCCTCGGAGCTCGCCGCCGATTGCCGAGAGCGGGTGCTGGCAGCCGTGCTGCGATCGGGAAACCTGGATCCCAAGGTGGCCTGCGCCGAAATCGCCAGGGCTTTCGAGGGATTGGCCGGAAGCATGGTCGCACTCGATCCGGCGCAGCGCGATGAAAAAGTCCATGCCGCCTGACCGTCCAAGCATAGTCCAGGCCTGTTGTAGCCCGCTGCATCGGCTTGCTCGCGCCTGGCGCGACGAGCAGGGCGGCGTGTTGATGATCTTTGCCGTGACCCTGCCGCTGTTGGTCGCGGCGGTCAGTCTTGCCGTCGACTACAATCGCTCGCTGCAGGCGCGCGAGCAGATGCAGTCGGCGGCGGATGCCTCAGCGCTGGCCGCCGCGCGCGAGCTGAGCCTGTCCAACGCCAAGATGAACGGCATGACCAGTGTCGTTGCGGCGGTGGTTGCCAACTTTGTCGATACGGCCGCCAAGGGGAAGGCCTGGGCTGGCGATCTCGTCACGGACACGAAAGTGGACGAGGACAAGCTGATCGTCCGCGTCAACCTCAAGAGCAGGGTACCCGTGGTTCTCGGCATGCTCGCCGGGCAGACGGAGTGGGTGGTCGAGGCGACGAGCGAGGCGCAGGTGCTCGGCCAGCCCAACATCTGCGTGCTCGGGCTCGATCCTTCCGCGGTCGGCACCATCTCGCTCGAGCGCAATGCCGACGTCTTCGGCGACGGCTGCGCGGTGTTCTCGAATTCCGATCATCCCAGTGGCATCAAATCCAAGAACAGCTCGACGCTCGCGGCGAACCTCATCTGCTCGGCCGGCGGCAAGGATGGTGGCCCTGGCAATTTCCTGCCGGAGGTGCTGACCGGCTGTCCGCAGTTCGAGGACCCCCTCGCAAATCGGCCCGAGCCCGATGTCGATCCCGATTGCATGGAAACGGATCTCGTCGTCTCGGGCGGGCCCCGGACGCTCTCACCTGGAACATATTGTGGTGGACTCAATGTCATCGACGCGTCGGAGGTTGCGCTCGAAGCCGGCATCTACGTGATCAAGGACGGACCTCTCGCCATTGACGGCGGCGCGGTGCTGAAGGGCGAGGGTGTCGGATTTTTTTTCACCGGCGCCGGCGCTGTGCTGGCGATCGATGCCGACAGCACCGTTTCGCTCGAGGCCGCGCTCGACGGGCCGATGGCTGGGCTATTGATGTTCGAAAGCCGGTCGCAGCCGAAGCAAAGCAGGCACGTGCTGCTCGCAAACAACGCCCAGACCATGGTCGGCACGATCTATCTGCCGCGCGGCGAGCTCCGGATCGGCGGCTCGAGCGAGCTCGGCACGGCCTCGGCCTACACCGCGATCGTCGCGCGCAAGTTGACGCTGACCGAGGGGCCGCGCGTCGTCCTGCACACCGACTACGATCAGACCGAGGTGCCGGTTCCCGCCGGCATCAAGGGGACGAATACGCCGGTGGCGTTGATCAAGTAGCGGATCGCGGCACGCCGCCTCGCAATCAAACCGCTCGAGCTTGTCGAGAGTGGCATCGAGCCGTCGCCCAAGGCGAGTCGAACGGCACCAGCGACCTATGTGCTCATGGTGGAGCTCCTGGCGATGTCGTGTGGGATTTGCTCAGCCGATCGCAACCGGCAGCTCCTGGGTGATGCAGTGAATAGCGCCGCCGCCGGGCGCGATGGCGCTGACATCGACTTCGACAATGCGGCGGTCGGGGTAGGCTTGGGCGAGCACCGCCCGCGCCTTGGCATCACCGGCCGTGCCGTAGGCCGGCATGATGAGGCCGCCATTGGCGAGGGCGAAATTGATGTAGGACCGGCAGAAGACGTCACTCGTCCGCTCGGCCTCGATTGCCTCTTCGAGCGGGATGATCTCGAGGCTTCGGCCGCTCGCATCCGTTTCGCTGCGGAGCACTTTCAGATTCTCGGCCAGGATGCGGGCATGCGGGTCGGTGGGGTCGGGGTTGGTCTCGAACAGCACCACGCCGGGGGACACGTAGGCGCACATGCCGTCGATATGGCCGTCGGTTTCCAGGTCGAGCGGGTCGCCGGGCAGCCAGATGACCTTCTCGACGCCCAGCATGGCCTTCAACTCGGACGTCGCCAGAGCCTTGTTGACACCCGGGTTGCGATTCGGATTGAGGATGCTCGTCTCCGTTACGATCAGCGTGCCCGCGCCGTCCGAGCACAAAGAGCCGCCTTCGCAGGTGAGCCAGGAGTGGCAGACCGGGATGTCCAAATGGGAAAGCAGTCGCCCGGCGAGCGCCTGATCCTCGTTCCATGGCGTGTGCTTGGCGCCCCAGGCGTTGAAGCGCCAGGAGATGCCGGCGAGCTGACCATCGGGACGGCGCACGAAGGTCGGACCGGAGTCGCGGATCCAGGCATCGTCGATCGGCAGCTCGATCACCTCGGCATGATTGCCAAGCTGATGTCGCGCGTCGCTGGCATGTGCGGGGTGGGCGGCCATGGTGACGGGTTCGAACTCGGCGATGGCACGGGCAACTGCCACATATCCCCTCTGCATGTCGTTGAGCCGGTCGCCATAGAGGTCCGCGCGATGCGGCCAGGCCATGAAGGTCTGTTGGCGCCGCCCGGTCTCGCAAGCGCGGCGGAAACCGAGTTCACTTGGAACTCCATTCAACCTGGGCCCTTGGATCGTCGTTTTCTCTGGCTGCATGGCGTCCTCTCTGATGTTCGGAATAGTGCCGATTTCAGTCGATATTGACGAGAGAAGCCAAGCTTGGTCAAACGAGTTCGTTTCCACTCGTTGTTGAATGGAATTCATATGCGCCGCTATCGTAATGTGCCGCCCCTCCAATTTCTCCAGGGCTTCGAGGCCGCCGCCCGCCTCGGCAACTTCAGCGTGGCGGCACACGAGCTCGGCCTCAGTCCGTCGGCGGTCAGCCATCAAATGCGACTGCTCGAGGACCGGCTCGGGCAAACGCTGTTCCGGCGGGTGGGCCGGCATGTCAGCCTGACCGACGCGGGTCGCGACTATCAGCGCACGGTTTCCCAGGCCCTCGATGATCTCGAGGGTGGGTACCGGCGGCTCGAGCCCTACAGGAAGCCGGGCAGCGTCGTCATCTATGCGCCGCGCGAGCTCGCCTCACGCTGGTTGCTCCCGAGGCTGCCCCGGTTGCTGCAAGCCTGTCCAGGTGTCTGCCCGTGGATCGACACCTCGGAGCGGCCGATCGATTTCGCGGAGATGGAGGTCAGCCTGGCGATCCTCTACGCCGAGGCGCCGCCGCCCAATGTCGAAGCCGTCCGCCTGTTCGGAGATGAGATCGCCCCCGTGCTGTCGCCCGTGCTGGCGCCACGGCAGCGGCTCACGATCGAAGACCTGTTGGCCTTGCCGAGGCTCAACAGCGAGCATCCCGTCCGCTGGGCCGACTGGCTGGAGACAATGGGAGCGCCGGTCGAGGATCGTGGCAACGGCCTCGACTTCAGCGACCGTGATGTCGCCCTGGCTGCCGCCGAGCAGGGTTCGGGCGTCGTGCTGGCAAGTCTGCCGATGGCCCGGCACGCCCTCTCTTTAGGCGGTCTCGTGGCGCCATTCAAGGAGGCGATCGAGCCGCCGCGCGCCTGGTACGCCGTCAGCACGGCGACGGAGCTGGCCGCCCGGCCCACGCATGCGACATGGCAATGGTTGGTCGAGGAGGCTGCGCTCTGACCAGGGCGCACTTCCACCCCCGCTCCCCGAAATCCAGCTTCAAGTGCTGCGCCTCGATGCACGGGGTGGTCTGAAATGCCGCCACACTTTTCCTCCCCCTTCCTATGGGGGAGGACCGCGCGCCTTGGACTTGAGCGCGCAGCGGTCAAGTCCTTAGGCGCGCCTAGGTGGGGGTGCTGGTGCAGCGGCGCCAAGCGTATGGCGCCGACGGGCGTCGCGCAATACACCGACTATTTTTATGATGTCGCCGCTGAAGTCACATTGCAGCGAAAAGGTCGGGCGCGAGCGAGGGGCTTCGAGCGCAATTGGAATCGAACTTGCCACACGAGCACCCCCACCTATGTTCGCCTAAGGGTTTAGCATGCGCTAAACCCAAGGCGAACTGTCCTCCCCCATAGGAAGGGGGAGGAAAAGAAGAGACGGAGTTGGCCGACGAGCCGACGCACGAGTTATGGCAGTGGCTCGAAGCGGAGTCTGCAAGCTCGGTCATTAGTACCCGAATCTAGAATTGTTGGTGAGTATGACAAGCCGGGATGCTCGCCAAAGAGCGAACAATTGTTTCTACCTCTATCTCATTCTGTAAGAATTCCATGTTTTATCATAAGCTGCCGGAGGACATCTGAGAGTACTCCAGGGTCGCGACTAAGCCGAGCGTACTGCTGCTTCAGGTCTGGGCGTCCGTCTAGAAAGTCGAGTTTTGTGTATTTTGGATACTTCAGCGCGCAAAACAGTGAGAACGCATCAAATGCGGGCAATCGAGGTTCGTTCAGTTCATAGTATCCCATTATGTTCAGCATAGTTTGCATCTCGTTGAATCTGGTCAATTTGCCCGAAGGCGGACCCTCGTAGTGCGTCTCGGTTGCTTTATTGGCGTGCTTCAACCAGTTGTAAGTCCGTTTAAACTGTTTTCTGTATTCATTGTGATATTCTTCTTTGATAAAGACTCTATAATCGTGTCTGAGTATCAGATTTCTATGCACAGCTGTTTATAAAATCATTTCTTCTACAGCCATGACAATAACGTGTGTGCTGTATGGATTTTAGTCAATGGCCAACATTTGCAAAGATGCGACAATGTGCTCTCGAACAATGTGGATTTTTGTGGGCGTCTTGCCAGGTACTCGCATCGCAATCCTCGCAACAATACCAACTCGTTGGAAATGGAGCTTGTAGCAAATCTAAGCCCTGAGATGAACGCAGGTTTGCCAGCCCCTACCCGCGCTCCCCGAAATCCAGCTTCAACTGCTGCGCCTCGATCTTCTTGGTCTCGCGTGCCAGCCGCTCGATCCGATCGAACGGCACTTGCACGGCTGAGATCATGGAACGCCGGGCGCGCATGGGGCGGACCTGGCCTTCCTGGATCAGGTGGAACTCGCCGACGGTCTGGTTGGGCAGCACGCGGGCGGGATCAAGGCCGCTTTCGCTGGCGAAGGCCGCGCGGAGTTTTTTGAGCGCCGTATCCTCGCGCACGCGGCCGATGAACCACGAAGTGATTTGATCACGAGAACGATAATCGAGATCGCCGGGGCTTTGGGTTGCCAGCATCACGCCGACGCCGGCCGAGCGTGCGCGCTTCAGCAAACTCTCGAGCGGCTCCTTCGTTGCCGGCTTCGACTGAGCAGGAATGTAGAGATCGGCCTCGTCGAACATGATGAGGGCCTGCAGCTTCTCGCTCGGATTGCGCTGACAGAAGCGCAAGGCTTCCGACAGGAACTGCGACACCCAGAAGAGGACGTTCTCGTTGTCGCCCAGGAACCCCGTGTAGACGATCGAGAGCCGCGTGCGCCCCGGCTTGGCGAACTGGCCGAGGCCGAGGAGACTCTCCATGCGCAAGCTCTCGCCGTGGCCATCGAACAGGGCGGCGTTGCGATGCAAGAGGCTGTCGAGCTGGGCCATCAGATCGCGGCGCGACTTGCCGGAGGGGTCCATGCGGCTCGTCAGCTCGACCAGCTCCTCGTCGTCGTCCTCGAGCAGACGGATCAGATCGGAAAGGCGCACTTCGCTCCGGCTCTTGGAGCCCAGCACCTTGAGGGCAACCGAAAGAATGCCGCTCTGGCGCTGATGCGTCGCTGAATGTTTCAGATGCAGCATCTCGCCGATCGCCGCCGCGGAGACATTGGCGAGCAGCTGCTGCTCGTGGCTCGGCAGCTCCGAGATGCCGTTAGGCAGCAGCGTGATGTTGATCGGCCGGCCGGAGGTGCGGCCCGGCGTGTAGACGGCGACGTCGGTGTTCTGACTCAGCTGCTCGCGCATGGCGCGGCGCTCCGGCGTCTCGCCCGGCTGCGGTGCCCAGTTATCCGGATTGGCGTAGGAGCACAGATCGCCCTTGCGATCAATGAGGACGACCGGCGTGCCGCGCAGCAGAAGCTGCTCGATGACGGAGAGGGCGAGCGTCGTCTTGCCCGAACCCGAACCGCCGAGCATGGCCGCGTGACGCCGCAGGATTTGCTTGGAGAGAAAGATCGCCGACGGGTCCTGCCCGGTGCTGGCGCCGATCGAGAACTTGTTCCAATCCGCCTCGGCGTCGATGTCGGAGCCGGGTGCCGGTTCCATGCCGGCCAGGGCAGCCAGCGAGGAAGCCGGGTCGTGCGGCGCGTCGAAATCGGGCGGCATCGCCGTCAGGATCGAATAATCCTCGATGGGCGGGCCCAGTGGAATGACGATCTCGTCGCCGTCGTCGCCGGGATCGACGGTGGCGAAGGCGGCCTCGGGCGCGGGCTCGGCCGGAGCCAACGGCGTATTGTCGTTCGACGACCACTCGCCTTCGGCCTCGTCCTCGACCGCCTCGTGGGCGGTGGCGATCGCCGATTGGAGTCTCAGCAGCTCGCGCAGCGACGGCAGGCTCGACAAGGGTTGCGCCTGCGTCAGCCAGCTCTCGAAGCCCGGTTCGTTGCGGTGATGACCGTAGAAGCCGATGACGTTGAGCATCCGCTCCCACTCATAGGTTGGAATGACCGAGCGCCGCCCGCCGCTGTTGGTGAAGCGGCGCACCAGTTGCGCCGTCGCGCTCTTGGTGGCGTTCGGCGGAAAGTCGGAAGCGCGGATTAGCACTGGCGCGCGGCCGGTCGAGGCCGACAGCACGCGCTCGAGCTGGCGCTTCAGGCCGCCGCCCTGGTTGGAGCGGTTGCACAGGAACATGCGCGTGACGTGCGGCTCGGTGCCGGTCAGGCGCACCGTCAGGTCCGCGGCGGCGACCTCCTCGATACCGTTGACGGCGGTGATGTCGATGGCGAGCTGCTCGCGCAGCTCTTCGGCGGCGATCCTGAGGGCTGCCGTCAGGATGTCGATGAGCTCGAATTCCTCGGACGGGATCTCGATCGTCGAATCGTGGATGTGCCGGTCCCACTGCGTCTTGATGGCGAAAGCCGGATCGGCTGCTTCCGGCTCGGCCGGTTTGACGGCGATCGGCGTGGCGGGAATCGCGACGGCCGGAGCGACGGCCTCTTCCTCCGTCTCCTCGCCGAGCAATTGGTGCCAGCGCTTCTGGGCATGCTCGAGGAGACGCCGCGTCGACAGCCCGGCAAGCTCGCGCATGAAGCCGGTCTCGACCATCTCGACGAAGGCCGGCAGCTGGTCGCTCAAGCCCTCCTCGTCGAAGGCGGCCTGCATGCGTTTGAGCACGATCTCGCGCGCCCCGTCCTCGGAGCGGACCTCGCTCAACAGGATCGGCCCGGCCTTCTCGATGCGATCGAGGAAGGACTGCGCGAGATACTCCCGCGTCGCTGCATAGAAATCGTCGAGGCAGGAGATGATGACGATGGCGGTGGTGACGCGATTGGCGATCTGGATCAGGTCGCGGATCGCCTTCTGGAACCGCTCCTCCGGATTGTCGAAGAAGCGCAGATCCTCGACTTGGTCGATGCAGAAGACCAGCGCCGCGCCGTCGACCGCCTTCATCAGCCGGCCGAGGCACTCGATGATCTCGAAGGGGCGGTCCTGGCCCTCCA
>JANNSX010000247.1:0-4546 GCA_031403155.1 Hyphomicrobiaceae bacterium | reverse complement strand
GGGTTCTTCTTCCGCTCCGCCATGACCGCCTCGCGCAGCATGTAGTTGGAGCGCGCCGCCGGGCTCATCTTCGTGTTGTAGTAGAAGCCCGTCCAGGGCTCGATGACGGTGTCGATGTAGAGCGCGCCGATGTCGCGCACGAAGCCCATGATATCGATGGAGGAGGTGTCGACCGAGAGATTGACGCAGAAGCCCTGGCCGCCGCCCGCCGTCAGCAGCGGCTTCAACAGCTTCTTGTAGTTGGCCTTGGTGACAGCTTCCTTGATGAACTTGATGCCGTGCTTGTCGAGGATGTCGCGATCGCGGTCGTCGGGATCGATGACGACGAAGCGCGACTTATCGAACTTGAAGTGCCGCTCGATCAGCGGCAGCGTGCCTCGCCCGATCGAGCCGAAGCCCACCATGACGATCGGACCGGTGATCTCGGCATGCTTGGGCCACTTGGCCATGGGTCGTCTCTCCTTCGCGCGGTGTCATGAGAAGCGGGACGCGGCGGCGCCCCTGCGGATGGCGTTGCGCATTACGGGCAAAGTGCCGGAGATGCAAGGGGAATTCTGGGTGTTGGGCAGTGAGGCAGTATGGAAGATTGCCGGAGCCAGGCCCAAGGTTCGGCTCCGGCGTCTCGCTCGTGTCGCTACTGCCTACTGCCTCACTGCCTTACTGCCCTGTTCGCACCGCCCTTGATGCCTGCGGGCGGCACCGTCAAAATCGACAACCGACACTGCGCAAAAAACCCCGGAGCCCCCATGCCCTCCTCCCTCTTCGATCGCCTCGGCATCCGCCCCGTCATCAACGCCTCGGGCATCTACACCGACCTCGGGGGCTCGCGGATGTCGCCGGAAGTTTGGGCGGCGGCGACGGCCATGAACGCCGACTTCGTGCGCCTGACGGATCTCCTCGACCAGACCGGCACGCATATCGCCAAGCTCCTCGGCGCACCGGCCGCCCGCGTCACACCGGGCGCCGCCGCCGCCATCATGCTCGGCACGGCAGCCTGCATGGCCGGCACGGACGGCGAGAAATCGGAGCAGCTCCCCGACACGACGGGCATGCCGTCGGAAGTGCTGATCCAGGCCGGCCACCGCTACAAATACGACCGGCAGGTGAGCATGACCGGCGCGAAACTCATCGAGGTCGGCTCGGCCAACGGCACGCGGAAGGACCAGATCGAGGCGGCGATCGGCAAGGACACCGCGATGATCCTCCATCCCGCGCACCTGGACGGCAAGCCGGGCACCGTGCCGCTCGAGGAGATCGTGGCCATCGCGCATGCCAAGGGCGTGCCGGTCCTGGTCGATGCGGCTTATATGAACTATCCGACGCGCATCATGGGCGACTGGGTCAAGCGTGGCGCCGATCTCGTCGCCATCAGCGCCAAGTATTTCGGCGGGCCGAATGCCGGCGGTTTCATCATGGGGCGCAAGGATCTCGTGGCAGCCGTCTCGAATGTGCATTTCACGCGCTACGAGTCTGGCAAGCATCTGAAATACGGCCGCCCGCTGAAGATGGACCGGCAGACGATTGTCGCGGTCGTGGTCGCGCTGGAAGAATGGCTCGCCATGGATCACGCCGCGCGCTTTGCCGGCTATGTGCGGCAGGTGGAGATGCTGCGCAGAGCGCTCGCCGATCTGCCGGGGCTCAAGCTCGAAGCGAAGTGCTTCACCATGGACGAGCGCTTCATCGAGGAGCCGGTCAACTGTCTGCTCGTGACATTCGACAAAGCGAAGTTCGGTCTCGGCGCCGCCGAGGCTTCGTCAAGGCTCGAGGCCGAAAACCCGTCGATCCTGGCGATCCACGAGGGCGACCGCATCGGCTTCGTCATGGACGTGCTCAACGATGGCGAGGTCGCGCGCATTGGCCGTCGCGTGAGGGCACTCAGGGGTTGAGGTTGCGTCCAGACTTGAGGTTCACGCGATCCGAGCTATGACAGCCCGCGATTGCTCGACAGCCTCTCCATACGTCATCCCGGCCGCTGCGCGCGCAAGATGGCGGACGAGGCCTATCCACCCGGGGAAAAACATCGCTCCATATCAACCGCACACGGGTCCCGGCCCTGCTGCGCTTCGCACGCTGGCCGGGATGACGACTTGGTGAGATTGTTCGTCAGTCCGGCAATCTCAACCTTGGCGGGCACGTGCAGTAGGTTGTTTCCGTGATTGATCTCAATCACTCCAACACCCTAGAGCACTTTCCGACCAAGTGGATACCGGTTGGTCGAAAGAAAGTGCTCAAAGCCAACAACCTAGAGCGCCGATCTGATTCCATCAGATCGAATAGCGCTCTAGCTCTTTGGTCTGTCGTGCTTCTCATCGGAAAACCACTTCGCACTTTTCCGGAAGCACTCTAACCGGTCGGAGGCGGCGCGAGACTTTTCTGCAGCAGCACGAGGTCGAGCCGGCGGCCGAACTTAAAGCCGACCTCTTCCAGATGTGCGGTTTTGTGGAAGCCGAGCCGCTCGTGGAACCGGATCGATCCCGCGTTCTCCGCATCGACGCCGGCGATGATCATGTGCTTGCCGAGCGAGGCCGCGATCGGCCAGAGCGCCTTGACCAGCGCCTCGCCGATCCGTTTGCCCCGATAGCCGTCGCGCACGAGCAGCGAGTGCTCGATCGTAAAGCGATATCCCGGCCAGGGACGGAAATCGCCGAAGGAGGCGAAACCGGCGACGACGCCCGCCGCCTCCGCGACCAGCACCGGATAGCCGAGCTGCTGCCTGCCCTCGTACCACTCGCGGCGGTTGTCGAGGGTGAGCGGATCGTCGAAATAGATGGCGGTCGAGGTGGCGATGACATCGTTGGTGATGTCGAGGATCGCCGGAAGATCGCCAGGCGTTGCCGGCCGGATCGTGGTCATTCACCGTCTCCGCTCGTGTATGTTCGTCAGGACCTGAGACCGGTCGCACGCATCGGTCAAGCGATGGGTTAGGAACGAACCATGCAAAACTCCGAAAACGCCGCCTTCGCCGACCTCGCGGCTCTCGTGCCCGAGCTCGTCGTTTCCGGCTTCGAGAAGAGCCTCGCCTTCTACACAGGTACACTCGGATTTCGCGTGCTCTACGGCCGGCCCGAGGAGCGGTTCGCGTATCTGGAGCGTGAGGGCGCGCAGATCATGATCGAGCAGCCGGCGGATCGCGCCTGGATCACGGGTGCGCTCGACGCTCCTTTCGGCCGCGGCATCAATTTGCAGATCGCCTGTGCGGATGCGACGGCGTTGCGCGATCGATGCCAAGACGCCGGCGTCGCGCTCTACATGGACTTGGAAGACGCCTGGTACCGGCGCGACGCCGTCCTGCTCGGCTGCCGCCAGTTCCTCGTCCAGGACCCAGACGGCTACCTGCTCCGCTTCTCCCAAGACATCGGCACGCGACCGGTTTGAGACCGCTTGCTGATCACCAGCGCAGCAAACCTGCAGAACGTAGGCCATTCCGAAGCCAGACGTCCCAAGGTCCCCTCCCCCTCGTGCGGAGGGACAGGGTGGGGGTGGTCGTCTCGGCGGCCAGCGTGATTTGATATGTACACCCCCCACCCCAGCCCTCCCCACGAGGGGGAGGGGGAGCTAGCACTGAGCCAGACACCTCAAAGTAGGGCGCGGCAACCCGCGCGCTTGGATTATCGCGTGGGTCTCGTGAAGCCTCATCTCCTCGGATATGGGGCAGACCCGCAGGGTCCGACCCCAAACGGCCGGTCACCCATACGGCCCCTTCAACCCCAGCTGCTCCATCAGCGCATCGTAGGCGTTGCTTGCCTTGACGAGGCGGGGACCGTGGCGATCGATGAGATCCTGGCGGCGTTCGGGATCTTGCGTTGAACCGATCGCGCCCCAGATGGCCGTGATCTCCTCGGCGGCGCGGCGCAGCTTGGCGATGGCATCCGGGTTGGCGGATGCTTGCGCCAGCAAGCCCGTCGTGACCTTGCCGACGCCCTTGACCGTCACCGGCCCCGCGTTGGTGTAGCCTGCCGGCAAATCGCCCTTGAGATTGGTCACCGACCTGAACTGGATGACGTCGTAGATCTGATCGACCGCCTGCCTGGCGCCCTCGACGCGCGAGACATGCTCGGTATCGGCGGCGACGTGCGGCAGCAGCTCGAGCTTGCCGCGATGCTTACTCTCGATTTCGAGATAGGGCGCCATCGGGCCGGTGATCTTGCCCGTCCCGGCATTCTTGAAAATGTCGGCGTCGATCGCCGCGTATCGCACCTTGCCGCTCGCCAGCGCGGTATCGAGGGCCGCCACATCGACGATCTCGCCGCGATCGTAATTGATGACGATGGCGCCATCGTTCATCGACCCGAGCACGGCATCGTCGATGATGCCCGCATTGGCGAATTTGCCGGTCGCGGCATTGAGCGGTCCGAGGCCGGTGTGCGGTGAAATCACATCGGCGCCGCGCGCGGCCTCCTCGACCGTTGCCGCATACGTGAACCCCTCCGACTCGATCCACTCCTGGTGCTTGGGGCGCGCATGGATGGTCACCAGCATGCCGAAAGCCTTGGCGATGCGGGCGACCTCGCGGCCGATGTTTCCGTAGCCGATGACGGCGAGGCGC
>JANNSX010000246.1:0-1641 GCA_031403155.1 Hyphomicrobiaceae bacterium | reverse complement strand
GCCGAGCGGGCCCGTCGTCGTCTCGATGCCGGGTGCGTGGCCGTACTCGGGATGCCCCGCCGTCTTGGAGCCGAGCTGGCGGAAATTCTCGATTTCCTTGATGTCCATGCCCGGAGTGCCGGTGAGATAGAGCAGCGAATAGAGCAGCATCGAGCCATGGCCGGCCGAGAGTACGAACCGGTCGCGATCCGGCCAATCGGGGGCGGCGGCATCGAACTTCAGGAACTCGGTGAAGAGCACGGTCGCTACATCCGCCATGCCCATCGGCATGCCGGGATGACCGGAATTCGCCTTCTGGACCGCGTCCATCGACAACGCGCGGATGGCATTCGCCATATCCTTGTGGCTCGCCGCCGCCTTCGCCTTGGCCATGGAACGTGTCTCCCGTTGCCGTAAAGGCCCGAAAAGGGCCGTTGGGCGGGAGGTTTACCGGCTGGGGGCGGGGGCGTCCACCGGGCGGGGCGCCGGATCGGGCCGCCATCCCGGCACATGTCGCCGCATGGGCGGTCTCAGAGCAGGAAATCGCCCTTGGCGAGGTTCGCGACGCCCAACACCAGGATCGAGAAATCCGCCCGGCCGTCGCCGGTGACGTCGCCCTCGACGCGGATGTTGGCGCCGGTGTCGACGAGGTGCAGCTCGCCCTTGCGGTCGTGGAAGCCCTGGAAGCCGATGAAGGTGAAGGCCTGGTTGCCGGCGACGCCCGAACGCGCGTCGAGCGTTCGCAAGTCGATATCGTCGATGCCGCGCTGGAAGCCTTGGATGGTGTCGCGCGTGGCACTGGTGAGGCCGGAATCGGTGAGCGCGTTGTAGTCGAAGTCGTCGGCGCCCAAACCACCGTTGAGGATGTCGGCGCCCTTGTCGCCGTCCAGAATGTCGTTGCCCCCGAGCCCGGTGAGCTTGTTCTTGCCCGAGCCGCCTTCGAGGCGGTTGGCGGCGTTCGTGCCGGTGCCGTTGAGCGCGGCGATGCCGAGCAATTTCAAATGCGCGGCGCCGGTTTTCAGCGTCGCCGAGGTCGAGCTCTCGATCGTGTTCGAGTTGACGAGGTCGATCTTGACGTTGGCCGAGCCGATGGCGATACCGACGGTCACGGGTGCGCCGAGACCACCGCCGGAGAAGACGATATCGGCGGCGCCTGCCGCTCCGGTCACGGCATAGCCGCCGGCGGCCGCTGTCGCCGTCACCTGATCAACCACCTGATCGACCGTCACCGTGATGCCCGAGCGCCCCTCGCCGACTGAGTAGAAGTCGTCGTTGACGATGGTGTCGTTGTAGGCGACGCCGGTGACGATGGGGGTGCTGCTCTTGGTGCCGAAGTTCTGGGTAGTCAGCACGGAGTTGAAGCCCTGGAACACGCCGATCAAAGCACCGATGCCGATCTCGCGGAAATCATTGTCGAGAATGTTCTGGCGATGACCGGAGGTCGACTTGAAGAGATCGCCGTGCTGCAGCGTGACGAAGCTGGTAACGGGTACGGAGCCCGTGGTGCCGCGTTGGGCGATATTCTCGCCGCCACCAAACGTGCCAAGCGGCGCATAGCCCGCGGTCGCCATGCGCTGATCGAAGGAGCTGCCGCCGGCCCCGGTGTGGCTGAAAATGTCGAAGTCGATCATCCACTGGCTATGGCCGCGCGCCGAATCGACC
>JANNSX010000245.1:0-3234 GCA_031403155.1 Hyphomicrobiaceae bacterium | reverse complement strand
CGAGGTCGACACCGAGGGCGTCGAGCCGATGAGCCGGGTCGTCGCCATGAAAATGAAGCGCCGCGAGGACAAGGTGACCGACGGCGAGATCGCCGCGGACGTCGTCTCGAACGCGCCGATGGTGGAGGACAACTATTTCGTGGTGCCCAAGGTCGTGGAATAGGCGCCTGACGGCGGCATTTGCCATGCGGTGATCGTGCCCGCATGGCCGGCTGGCGGAGCGGCGTGAAACCGGCTATGAAGCCGGCAGCACAAGTCCTCGGCCGCTATCGCCCGCGTCCCCTTGCGTGGAGACCGGTTGCGCGGCCACTGCTCGAAAAGCCCGCCCCATCATGACATTTCCCTCGACCCATCCCGCGCTCGCGCGTGCGCTTGCCGCGCGCGACTACACCGTGCCGACCGCCGTTCAACTCGCCGTGCTCGCACCCGAAGCCGGGCAGCGCGATCTGCTGGTGTCGGCGCAGACGGGCTCGGGCAAGACGGTCGCCTTCGGGCTGGCGTTCGCCCCAACCCTGCTTGGCGAAGCGGAGCGCTTCGAGCGCGCGGCGACACCGCTCGCCCTCATCATTGCGCCCACGCGCGAGCTTGCCATGCAGGTCCAGCGCGAGCTCGCCTGGCTCTATGCCGGGACGGGCGCCGCGGTCATCACCTGTGTCGGCGGCATGGATGTCCGCGCCGAAGCCCGCCAGCTCGGCATTGGCGCCCATATCGTGATCGGCACGCCCGGCCGCCTGCGCGACCATCTGGAGCGCCGCCGGCTCGATCTCGGCAAGCTGAAGTCGATCGTGCTCGACGAGGCCGACGAGATGCTCGACCTCGGCTTCCGTGAAGATCTGGAGTTCATCCTCGAGGCCACGCCCGCAAGCCGCCAGACGCTCCTCTTCTCCGCAACCCTGCCGCGCGAGATCGAGACGCTGGCGAAGCGATACCAGCGCGACGCCGTGCGCATAGAAACGATCCGGCGCGACGAGCAGCACGCCGACATCGAGTACCGGGCCGTTCGTGTCGCTCCCAATGACGTCGAGCACGCCGTCGTCAACGTGCTGCGCTTCCACGAGATGCGGGCGACGCTGGTGTTCTGCGCCACGCGCGAAGCGGTGAGGCGGATGCACGCGCGCCTCGCCGAGCGCGGGTTCTCGGCGGTCGCCCTCTCGGGCGAGTTGGCCCAACACGAGCGGACCCAAGCGTTGCAGGCGCTGCGGGACGGCCGCGCCCGCATTCTGGTTGCCACCGACGTGGCGGCGCGCGGGCTCGATCTGCCGGACTTGGGCCTCGTCATCCATGCCGATCTGCCCCACGATCGCGAATCGCTGCTGCACCGCTCGGGGCGGACCGGCCGCGCCGGCCGCAAGGGGCTGTGCACCCTGATCGTGCCCTACAACAAGCGGCGCAAGGTCGAAGGGCTGCTCGCGGCGGCGCGGATCAAGGCGACCTGGGGCGCTGCCCCGACCGCCGACGAGATCAGGGCGCGCGATCAGCAGCGGCTGCTCGAGGATGCTATCTTCACGGATGCGCCGACCGAGGAGGAGCTCGTGCTCGCCCGCACGTTGACGACAGCCAAGGCCGCCGACGAAATCGCTCTCGCACTGGTCCGGATCCATCGCACGCGCCTGCCCGCGCCCGAGGATCTGGCCGAGGATTCGGGTCCGCCGACAGGTCGTGATCGGGTCGAGCGGCCGGCCGATCGTGTGCGCTCGCAGGTCGTGCCCAGGGGCGAGGCCAAGGGCCAACCGGTCGCGCACGGGGCCCGCCCGGCGCGTCCGCCACGCGAGGACAACCGCGAGAAGGTCTGGTTCCGCCTCAACATCGGACGCGAGCGCAACGCCGATCCGCGCTGGCTGCTGCCGCTGATCTGCAAGGCCGGCAACATCTCCAAGGCCGAGATCGGCGCAATCAAGATCTATGACCGCGATACGCGCTTCCAGGTGCTGGCCGAGATTGCCGATCAATTCGCCGAGACGGTGCGCACCAGCAAGAACAAGGAAGGCCAGATCTCGCGGGTTGGCGCCAATGTGCCGGTCGAGGAGGTGGAGGCCGGTCAGGCGGCGGGTCCCGCTCCGCCCTCGGAGGCGCCACCGCGCGTGCGGCCGAAGCAGCCCTGGCGCGACCGGGCCATGCCGAAAGCCGATCGCCGCCCGCAACCGAGCCCTGATCCCAAGGCGAGCCGGCATGGCGGCCCAGCCGCCGCGAGCCCATCGCCGAAGAAACCCTACAAGAAAAAGCACCGCTCGACCGCCCCGGGGCCAAGCTGAGGTCGCCGCGCGGATCCGAATTCGGGCGCCATGGATCTGATTGGTCGGGGCAGCGGGATTCGAACTCGCGACCGCCTGCTCCCAAATTATATGCTTAGGACGCTCCGAACAATAACCACTACGTGTTGTCGTCAAGTCGAGCACGGGATCTGTAGGGTGCAATAGGCCTTCTTCAGGCCGTATTGCACCCTACGCCAAGGCACAACCGCTCGCGAAAAAGATTCAGCTATTGTTCTGGCTGTCCGTAAGTGCGGCGGCTCGGCCTACGCTGCCTCCAACCGCAGCAGCTCCGCTTCGAACTCCGATCGCAGCTCCAGTGCCTCCTGCTCGGGAAGCCACCTCGCCATCTGCGGGAAGACCGTGCGGTAGAAATCCATGTCGGCTCGCTTCCACGGCTCATCGGGAGCCGCACGGGCCTTGGCGAGCACACCGAGCAGCTCGCCACGGACCTTTTCGGGATCGGGGCGCCAGTCGCGCACCGGTGGCGCGCCGAACAGCTCGCCCTGTGCCCCGGCGGAGAAGAGTTCAGGCTGGGAGAAATGCGTCATGAGCCGGCGGCCTCGAGCTTCTCGGACGAGACAGCAATGAATGATTCGCCACCGCGGAGCTAGCGTGGCCCGAGCTTCTCCACTGTCTCGGCTGGCGGCGCCCTCATTGCTCGGCTCCCGACGCCAGCGCGCCCGATCCGGACAGCCTGGCGTGATCGATGAGTCGGCCCGCGAGAATTTCGTCCAGCAACGCGGCCTGTCGCGGCTCGAGCGCAACGAGGCGGCCGAGGACATTCAGGAGGTCGAGCAGGTCGGTCGTGTACTCGTGCGGCCAGTGCTCGGGCTGGATGTCGGACAAAGGTGAGGGCTTGCGGCGGTCGCCGATGATGGGCCGGGAGCGGTCGCGTTTCCTGTAGCTGAACCACTGGCGCAGCACGTTCATGCCCGAGACCTCGTAGGCCCAGACGGCGGGCGGCACGTTTTCGATGTGGCCC
>JANNSX010000244.1:0-13841 GCA_031403155.1 Hyphomicrobiaceae bacterium | reverse complement strand
CAGCAAAACCTCCTATGAGCAGCTCCTGAAAGTGTTCTGGGATAGCCACGACCCGACCCAGGTCATGCGCCAGGGCAATGATGTCGGCACCCAATACCGGAGCGGCATCTATATGTTTTCCACAGCCCAGCGAGCGGCCGCCGAACTGTCGAAAGACAGCTATCAGACGGCGTTGAAGGCCCAGGGCTACGGGCCGGTCGCGACCGAGATCGCTGATGCCGGCCCCTTCTACTACGCCGAGGATTATCACCAGCAGTATCTGGCGAAAAACCCGGGCGGCTACTGTGGCTTAGGTGGTACCGGCGTCACCTGTCCGGTGGGGCTTGGTCAGCAGGCGGCGGAATAGACCGAGATCGCGGCGGCTCAACCGTCCAGACCGCGCGTTAACCAACCAAAACGAGGTAAACGCCTGATTTTCCTCGGGTAGACGCCCGCCATACCATTTGACGCCGGGCCGCAGACCCATTATGGCCATTATGCTCGGCAAAAGTCGCGGCCGATCAAGGGACAACGGTTCGAGCTGAATGTCAGTCATAAGCAAATTCTCCAGCGCCCTCGACTTCATCCTCGGTCTGACCGTGACCGGGAAGACGGTCGACATTCTGCCCGGCGGCATTGCCGACGATAGCTTCGGACTGATCGCGACCTCCGGCGAATCCGAGACGCAGCTCGTCATCGAGAACATACCCGTGCCGGATGACACGGCCGTCATCGAGATCGACCTCTACGATGAGGACATCTCGGAGATCGATATCTATCTGGAGAACGGCTATCTGACGCTGATGATCTCGCGCGCCGATCCCGATCTGTTCTGACCCCTCTCGCAATTCAATCCAACAGGTTTTCGCGCAGCGTCGCGCCCCGATAGGCCGTGCGGAACAGGCCGCGCCGCTGCAGCTCCGGCACCACCGCCCGGCAGATACTCTCATGCGTCCCCGGCGCCCACAGCGGCGAGAAGACGAACCCATCGCAGGCTTCCGAGGCGAACTGATCTTCGAGGATATCGGCCACCGTCTTCACCGAGCCGATGATCTGCCCGGCGCGCACCTTGGCGGCGGCCTCGCGCATGCTGGTGCCCTGATCGCGGGCGAGCTGAGCCAAGAGATCGGCCGAGCCCTGCATGCCCTGTGTGCCGCGCTTGCCGAGATCGACCTCCTTCGACTTCGTGAGATCGACGCCGACCGAGCTCGAGACGGACGCGACGTTCAGCTCCGTCTTAGCGAGGCTGTTGAGGTAGTCCGCTTTCTCGCGGGCGATGGAGTCTGTCTCGCCCAAGATGACGCGCGTCTCGACCAGCACCTTGCAGCCGGAGGGCCGGCGTCCGAAGCGATCCATCCGGGTGTGCAGGTCCGCGCGGAAGGCCGTCATATCCGCCTTCGTTGCCAGCGCCACGAACACGATCTCGGCCCAGCGCGCGGCGAAGTCGCGACCGCGATCGGAAGAGCCGGCCTGCATCAGCACGGGATGACCCTGAGGGCTCCTAGGGATCGAGAGCGGCCCGCGCGTCTTGACCCACTTCCCCTCGTAGTTCGCGTAGTGAACTTTTGCTGGGTCCGACATGATCCCTTCCGCCTTGTCGCGCACGAAGGCGTCCCGGTCCCAGCTATCCCAGAGCTCGAGGCAGGCTTCCACCACCTCGTCTGCATAGTCGTAGCGGCTCTCGCGCGGCGGCAGCTCGCGGCCGAAGTTCTTCGCTTCGAGGTCGGTCGCCGAGGTCACGATGTTCCAGGCGACGCGGCCCTTGGAGAGCACGTCCAGCGATCCGAGCGAGCGGGCGATGAGATAGGTTGGGATGAAGGTGGTCGAGAGCGTGGCGCCGAGCCCCAGATGCCGCGTCGCGTTGGCCATGATCGGCAGCACGGTCATCGGATCGAGATAGCTGATCTGGCCGCCGTCGCGGACATAGGTCTCAAACGAGCCGCCGTGGATATCGTAGAGCCCGAGCAGGTCGGCGAAGAAGCAGGCATCGAAGCAGGCGGCTTCGAGCTCGCGCGCCACCTGCTCGTAGCGGGAAGGCTCGAGGATATCATCGAGGCGGGCCTCCGGATGCCGCCACCCGCCGCCATGCAGCGCCGTCGGGCCGGTCTTCAAGTAAGCGACGAGGTGCATCTGGCGTTTGGGCATTCGTACTTTCCCGTTGCGGCGACAGCCCCAGTCTTCGATCCTCACGCCAGCTTGGCAAGGGCCCGGACGAGCCGCTCGCGCGCGTCAGGCAGACCGTGACCGCTCGGCTGGGCGACGCGGGTCGTCAGGAAATGCCCTGCGAGCGCCAGCGCGTCGGCGAGATCACCGGGCCGAAGCGTGTTGGCGCCCGTGCCGCGCAGGAATCCGGGCAGCCGCAGCAGCCGGTCGCGATAGGGCTCGCCGGCTGACGCGCAAACAGCGCGGCCGGACTTAGGGGAAACATAAATCAAGTTCTCCGTCTCGCCCGTCTGCGCGCAGCGCGTGAGATCGAGACCGAAGCCCAGCTCATCCAGCAGCGCCAGCTCCCAGCGCGCATAGACCGGCGGCCAGACCTCGTCCTCGTCGAGATAGGCGAGCACGAACAGGGTGACCTCATAGAGCGCGGGATGCGGCTCGCGCTCGGCGAGGAAATGCAGCATCGCCGTCAGACTGGAGAGACCCTTGAGCGCCAGCGGCCGGTCCAGCGCGGTCGCGGCATGGCTCTTCACGGGTTCGACCGAGAGCTGCCCCAGATGCTCCGACAGCCGTGCTTTCCAGGTGGCCTCGACCACGTTGCCCGGCTGCAGAACGGGGCGCATCCGCCGCGATCGCCCACCTTGCACGAGCCCGAGGTGCCGGCCATGACCACGCGTGAACAGCTCGACGATGGCGCTCGTCTCGGCGTGCGGCCGCGCGGACAGGATAATGGCCTCGTCGGTCCATTGCATGGTGTGAGGCTTACGCCGTCCGGCCGCTGCGGCCAAGCCTCGGCAATATCAGCACCAGCAGCGCCGCCAAACCGATGGTCGGGAACAGCGCGATGTTGATGCCGTTCCAGCCGACGTGATTGAGCAGCACGCCCGACATGAAGGAGGAGAAGGCGACGAAGGAGAAGATCACGAGCTCGTTGGCCGCCTGCACCTTGCCGCGCTCCTCGGGCGTGTGGCTGTCGGTGACGATCGAAGTCGCCGCGACATAGGCGAGGTTCCAGCCGGCGCCCAGCGCCACCATGGCGAGCGTGAACTGGATGAAGGACAGCCCGGTCAGCGCGATGACGCCGCAGAGCAGGAGGATCACCATGCCGGTGAGCGCGATCTGCTCGCGGCCGTAGCGGGCGATCAAGTGGCCGGCGAAGAAGCTCGGCAGATACATGGCGACGACATGCCAGCGGATGGCGCCGGCCGCGTCGAGATTGTCGAAACCGCAGGCGATCATGGCGAGCGGCGTCGAGGTCATGACCAGGCTCATCATGCCGTAGCTGACGGCCCCGGCTGCAAGAGCCGCGAGAAATCGCGGCTGGCGCATGATCTGGAACAGCGGCCTCCCCGTCGGCGCGCCCGCGGCGACACGCGCCGGTTTGGGGATGCGCAGGAGCGAGAGGATCAATCCGCCGAGCCCGGCCGAAACGGCCGCCGCCAGGAAGCAACCGGCGCTCAAGACATAGACGTCGTTCGTCCACCGGACGATCTCGGGCGTGAGCAGCGCACCAGCAAGACCGCCGCCGAGCGCATAGGAGATCGCCTTCGGGCGGAATTCAGGTGTCGCCGTATCGGCGGCGGCAAAGCGATAGTAACCGGCGGTCGCCTGATAGTAGCCGAGGAAGTGCGTCGCCAGGCAGAAGAGCCAGAAGCTGCCGGCGAAAATCGCCTGGGCCGCGAGCAGGCTACCGGCGACACCGGCGCCAGCGCCGATCATGAACCCCGTGCGGCGCCCGAACCGTTGCATGAACAGCGAGGCCGGAATGACGGCGACGGTCGTGCCGATCATCATGGTCGTGATCGGCAGCGTCGACAGCGACTTGTCGATGGCGAGCGCGTGCCCGACGACGCCGCCGAGCGTGATCACCAGCGAGACGGCGACGCCGTAGCAAGCCTGTGCCACGGCCAGGATCAGCGCGTTACGGCGCGCCAGACGATCAACAGCCGGAGCGGCAGCCAAGGCTTCGCTCATGCCTTGGTCCCCTCGTCCTTCGATCCCATTTCGTCCGGCCGGAGCTTGCGCGCGAGCTTGTCGAGAATGCCGTTCACGACCTTGGGTTCCTCGCCTGAGAAAAAGTCGTGGGCGATGTCGATATAGGCGCTAATGACGGCCTTGGCGGGCACGTCCTGGCGGGCGAGCAGCTCGTAGGTCGCCCCGCGCAGGATGGCGCGCAGAATGCTGTCGAGGCGGGTGAGCCGCCAGCCGGTGGCGAGCTGCTTGTCGATCATGGGATCGATCTCGAGCTGGCGGGCGACGGCGCCCCGGATCAGGTCATTGAAGAACTCCGTCTCGACCTCGGCATGGCCGATTTCCACACTCGCCTCGAGGAAGCGATGGTCGGAGAACTCGGCCACGACCTCGTTGATGTCGGACTTGATGAGATCCATCTGGTAGAGCGCCTGCACGGCGGCAATCCGCGCGCCGTTGCGGGCCTTCGTCTTGGTTCGCTTGGGCTCTTGCGTCGCCATCACTTCGCGCTCGCAAAGGCGCGACTGAGCTCGACGAGCGCAAGGCTCGCGCGCACCGCATCGCCGCCTTTGCCCTCGCTGCCGCCTTCGGCGCGGGCCATCGCCTGCTTCTCGGTGTCGACCGTCAATATGGCATTGCCGACGGGAATGGCGTGCTTGATGGCGGTCTGCATCAGCCAGTGGTTCGCATTATTGCAGACGATATCATAGTGACTCGTCTCGCCGCGGATGACGCAGCCGAGCACGATCGCGCCGTCGAATTTGCCTTGCTTCCGTTTGTCGAACTGGCCGGCCTCGACCGCGATCTTGAAGGCCTGCGGAATTTCGAGAGCGCCCGGCACCTCGATGCGCTCATGAGTTGCACCCGCCTGCGACAACGCCGCGAGCGCGCCCTTGAGCAGCTCCTCGCCAACGGAATCGTAGTAGCGCGACTCGATGATGAGCAGGTGCGCCGCGGTCGCCTTCGCGCGCGCCTTGCCGGCGGATTTCGGTTTGACGCGCATCAGCTCATCTCTTCCACTTGCCTGAGCCGCGCCACATAGCGCGCCAGAAGGTCTATCTCGATGTTGACGCACTGGCCCGCCTGCCGCCCGCCCCAGGTTGTCAGGCTAAGCGTATGCGGGATGAGATTGATGCCAAAACGCAATCCATCGACCTCGTTCACCGTCAGCGACGTGCCGTCGAGCGCGACCGAGCCCTTCCCGGCGACGAATTTGGCAATCTCCTTGGGCGATTCCAGCACGAAGCGCTCCGAGTTTCCGTCCGATGTCCGGGACACGATGGTGGCGAGCCCATCGACATGGCCGGTGACGATGTGCCCGCCGAGCTCCGCGCCCAGGCCGAGCGACCGCTCCAGGTTGACGCGCCGGCCGGGCTGCCACTCACCCAGCGTCGTCCGCGACAGGCTTTCGTTCGAAACATCGACAGCGAATTCTGTCTCGCCGGCTTTCGCCGCCACCGTCACGGCCGTCAAACAGCAGCCATCACAGGCTATCGATGCACCGATGGCGATGCCGTCCGCGGGATACCGGCAGGCGATGACGAAACGCCCGCCCTCCCGCGACACGACCCGTCCGACATCGGTGATGATGCCCGTGAACACTCGAACGCTCCTCAAATCTAGAGCACTTTCCGACCAAGTGGGCACCGGTTGGTCGAAAGAAAGTGCTCAAAGCCAAGAACCTAGACCGGATTTCCGATCAGCAAGGATCGGAATACGGCCTAGGCGCGACGCCGGAAGACACCCATGCGATCGGCGCCAATTCCGGCCTCGCTTATCAGGGCGAAGCCGTCCGCCGGGCCATAGGCGCCGATCATGTCGGCGCTGACGGGTGCCGATCCCTGCCGGAACACCACCACTTCGTCAACCAAGTGGGCCGCCAGGAAGCTCCGCCAGACCCTGGGCCCGCCCTCGACCAGGAGCCGGGTGATGCCCTCTCCCGCCAGAAAGGCCAAGACCTCCTTCAAATCAAGGTGACCGGCTGCCATTGCGACCGGGATGAGGCGCGCACCTGGCCTGCGTAGAGCCCCGGCGCGGCTTTGTTCCGCGGTTCCGGCATGGATAACGAGGACGGGATGGCGCGCGACGGATTGCAGCAGCCGCGCTCCAACCGGCGTTGAAAGCGTCGGATCGAGCACGATCCGGAGCGGCGTCCGGTCTTCGAGCCCGGGCAATCGGCAGGTGAGCTCGGGATCATCGTCGCGGATCGTGCCCGCGCCGGCGAGAATGGCGTCGGCCTCGGCGCGAAGAAGATGGCCGGCGGCTCGAGCTTCTGGTCCGGTGACCCAGACCGGCCGGCTTTGCGCGCCCTTGGCAATCGAGCCTGACCCATCGAGCGCCATCTTGAGCTGAACGAAGGGCCGTTGTGCCGTTTGCCGAAGGATATGCCCGAGCGTCACCCAGCGCGCTGCTGCCTCGCAGACGCCTTCGACGACCTCGATGCCCGCCGCGCGAAGTTTCGCGAAACCCTGCCCCGACGTGCGCGGATCGGGATCCCCCGTTCCGCCGACGACGCGCGCGATCCCCGCCGCGATGATCGCGTCCGCGCAGGGCGGCGTCTTGCCGTGATGCGCACAGGGCTCGAGCGTCACGTAGAGCGTCGCGCCCTTTGCAGCCTCGCCAGCAACGCAGATCGCCTGCGTCTCCGCATGCGGCCGCCCGCCCGGCGCGGTCGTCGCGCGCGCCAGCACCACCGCGCCGTCCGGCTCCGGCCGCACGATCACCGCGCCGACGGAAGGGTTGGGCGCCGTTCGCCCAAGTCCGCGCTCCGCCATGCGGATGGCGAGCCCCATGCAGCGCTCGTCCTCAGTCCGCATCGGATTTGCTGCTCGCCGCGTCTTCGTCGGCGCCGATCTCGCCCAGCACCGCCTGGAAATCGCTCGCCTCGCCGAAATTCCGGTAGACGGAGGCAAAACGCACATAGGCGACGCCGTCGAGGGCTTTGAGCCCCTCCATCACCAATGCGCCGATGGCTTCCGTCGTCACCTCCGCATCGCCCGCGCTCTCGAGCTGCCGGACGATGCCATTGACCATGCGCTCGACCCGCTCGGGCTCGACCGGGCGTTTGCGGAGCGCCAGCTCGACGGAGCGCTGAAGCTTGTCGCGCTCGAAGAGGACGGAGCGGCCCGAGCGCTTCTTCACCATCAGCTCGCGCAGCTGCACGCGCTCGAATGTCGTGAACCGCCCGCCGCAGGCCTCGCATTGGCGGCGGCGGCGGATCGCCGAGTCGTCCTCGGTCGGCCGCGAGTCCTTCACCTGAGTGTTGCTCGAACTGCAATAGGGACAGCGCATGGTTTTTATCGCCTTTCGACGCGTTGGATAGCACGGGCGGCGCGCGCCTCACAAACAGTGTGGTGTTGGCCGTCGTGGTGATAAGCTCGCCAATGATGACCAACGCGCGCTCCCAGCCCATCCGCTACCTCGAGCGCATCGCCGCCTACTATCGGGCACTCGGCTTTGGCGAGCCCTATCGCTTCGCGCAGTTCGACGATGTGCCGTTCGCGCCGATGCGCAAACCGCTCAGCGAGGCACGCATCGCGCTGGTGACGACGGCAGCTCCCTACAAGCCGGAACTCGGCGATCAGGGACCGGGCGCTGCCTATAACGCCGCCGCAAAGTTCTACGAGGTCTACGCGCTCCCCATCGAGCCGCCGCCGGATCTACGCATCTCGCATGTGACCTACGACCGGAAACATACGAGCGCGGAGGATCCGGGAACCTGGCTGCCGCTGACTGCGCTCAAGCAAGCCGCGATCGAGATCGCGATCAGCTCCGTCAGCCGCCGCGTCTACGGCATGCCGACGAACCGCAGCCAACGCACCTCGATCGAGACGGATGCGCCGGCGCTGCTCAAGTTCATGCGCGAGGACAGCGCCGACGCCGCCGTGCTCGTCGCCAATTGCCCGATCTGCCACCAATCGATTGCGTTGGCCGCGCGCCACCTCGAAGTGAACGGCTTGCCCACCGTCGTCATGGGTTGCGCCAAGGACATTGTCGAGCACGTGGGCGTCGCGCGCTTCCTGTTCTCGGATTTCCCGCTCGGCAACGCGGCGGGCCGGCCGCATGATCCGGCTTCGCAGCGCGAGACACTCGCTCTGGCACTCAGCCTGCTCGCAACGGCCACCGCCCCGCGCACGACGGTCCAGTCGCCGCTCGTCTGGCCAGGCGATCCAAGCTGGAAGCTCGATTTTTCCAATGCCGAGCGGATGACGCCGGAACAAATCGCCGAGGCGCGCCGGAAGTTCGATGCAGGCAAAGAGGTCGCGCGGCGGCTGCGACAAGCGAGTGGGGTGTAGGATAGTATTATTGCTTCAATGGAGGAGGTCATGCGGGGATGGAAATGGGTCGGCGCGACCCTTGGAATGGTACTCTTTATGGCGGCCCCGGCGTCGGCAGAATGGCTCTACCAGCAGAGCGAGGACCCATTCAACGGCGATCTTTCGACCGCTTATGTGGCCTCCCCCGGAGAAGAGTACGGATTTGGATTCCGATGCCGGATGGACGACGAGGCCGAAGTCATCTATCTGACGCCGGAGCTTATTTCGCAAGCTGATGTCAGCGCTCTGGTCAAGGTCGATTTGCGACTGCTTGTTATCATCGATGATGAGCCGCGTGTGCAGCTACGGGCACGGGCCGATGTCACCGACAATGGGACGCGCCTCGGCTTTGTGTCGGAAGACGTTGCAGTCGAGTCGGTTTTGCGGCGCCTCATGACCGCCAAGCGCCGCCTTGCTGTCGGCGTCGAGATAGAGAAGAGCGAAGTCATTCATACTAAGGTGCTCGATGTCGAGCGCTCAAGCGAAACGCTGAGCCGACTCTTGCAAGCCTGCGGGATCCCGCCTTCCGGCTGAAATCGCAAGGTCGGATACGGCATCCACCCCCACCTGGGATCGCCTAAGGGTTTAGCCAACGCTAAACCCAAGGCGATCCGTCCTCCCCCATCAACAGGGGGAGGAAAAGGAGTGGATGGTTTTGGCAGGCAGACACGCGATGCCACGCGAGCGTGCTCAGCAGCTGCACAGTCCACCGAACAGCGCCTACTTCTCCTTCCGTACGCCCTTGAACTTCTTCGTGTCCGCCTTCACGTCCAGGAACTTGCCGCTCTCGGCATCGCGCTTCACGTAGCGGCCCGTCTTTGGATTGAGCACCTGCGAGCGGGTCTTGACCGCGCCGACGCGGCGGTCATCGCCGGCTTGCTTGTTCTTCGCCATCCGTGGTCTCCTTTGCGAGATAGGGCGGACACGGACGCACACTGCGACTCGATTGTTGCATGATAGCGGCGGCCGAACATTCGCGCGACACGCTTGCCGATCACGCTGCCAGCAATCCTCCTCGATCGTCATACGTGTCGTCCGCCGTTGATTGTGGGAACGAGACGGGTGAGTTGCGGCGATCACGTCGTTTTCCGTCTGGCAGCGCCGGAAGCGGGCTCGTGTTTACTTCCGTGCCATCGCGATCAATGGGCTCCCATTCGTTGCGGCATGCTCTACGCCTTCGACCGCCGCATCACGCTGGGCGCAGGCACCGGCGAGACGGGGCCGGGGTAGTAGGGCCAATCGTCGACGCGCGGCGTCCAAATCCCCGTCCGGCGGCAATCCTCGACGTGTCGAACGCGGCCTGAGGGTCATCTGTGGCAGCGCGTCGAGGATCGCCGGCAAGCCGCTCTAGGCCCCGCCTCACTGCTGTGGCTCTCACTCACGGGTCGCCTCGGGTCATGCGGCGGACCGCCGGCCGAAGCCGAGCGCACGCACCACGCGTTCGGGCGTCATCGGCATGTCGACGCGGGCGCCGATGGCGTTGTAGACGGCCTGCGAGATGGCCGAGATGGCCGCGGCGATCGGTGCCTCGCCGGCGCCGCGTGCCCCGAACGGGCCGACGGGGTCATAGGATTCGGCGAACAACACGCCGGCCTTGGCCGGAAAGTCGGCCGCGCGCAGCAGCTTGTAGTCGAGGAAGTTGGCGTTCTTGATCGCGCCTGTCTCCGGATCGAACACAAGCTGCTCGTAGAGCGCGAAGCCGGCGCCGCAGATGGCGCCGCCGATCGCCTGGTTCTTCAGGACTTGCGGGTTGACGACGGTACCGCTGTCCTGGGTCGCCAGATAGTCCGTGAGCCGGATCTCGCCGGTCTCGATGTCGACCTCGACCTCGGCGAAATGCGCCGCGAAATGCCGCGCGAACGTCGTCGAGGGCGGCATCGGCACGGCCGGCCGGCCGGTGATCGAGGAGGTCTGGCCGAGCGTGTCCGAGCGGATGGCGCTCAAGACATCGCGGATCGGCACTTGGACGTTGGAGGCGCGGCTGTCACGATGGCGGATGATGCCATCGGCGATCGTCAGGTCGCTCGCCAGCGCGCCGCCGAAGAACTCGCGGGCCGCGATATCGAGCAGCTGCGCGCGCGCGTCGTTCGCGGCGGCACGCGTCGCCCAGCCGACCCGGTACATCGTGTTGCTGGCGAGCGAGCCGTGGCTCCAGGGGCAGGAATCGGTGTCGCCGGTCTCGATCTCGACCATGTCATAGGAGACGCCGAGCGCCTCGGCCGCCACCTGCGACTGCGTCGTCTCGCTGCCCTGGCCCTGGCGGCCGACGCTGCAATGCACCTTGATGCTGCCGTCCGGATTGATGCGCACGATCGCGGAGGTCGCGCCCTCGAACTCGACGCCACAGACGTGCGCGCCGGTGCCGACACCGACCGCCCGGCGGATCGGGCCCTTCGCGTGGTTGGGCGTGCGCCAGCCCTTGAAGCGCTCGCTCCAGCGGAAGGCCTCCGCGCCGCGCGTCAGGATCTCGGCCGTGTCGCCGCTCGACAGATGGAACAGCTTCGGCCAATCGGCCTTCTGCTCTTCCGGGATCGCGGCGATGTACTCTTCCATCGTCTGCTTCATGTTGGCCTTGGAGTGCTGCATGCGCA
Source organism: Hyphomicrobiaceae bacterium (assembly GCA_031403155.1). GTDB lineage: Bacteria > Pseudomonadota > Alphaproteobacteria > Rhizobiales > Hyphomicrobiaceae > JANNSX01. The sequence goes on along the minus strand of JANNSX010000244.1, from coordinate 2,824 downwards.
GCTTCTCGCCGGCCCGGATCTGGTTCTTGAGGCGGAATGCGATCGGGTCCATGCCGACCTTTTCGGCCAGCGTATCGGCGACGCGCTCGACCGACGCCCCGAGCGTGCAGTCGCCGACCCCGCGCATGCAGCCGGCCGTCAGGAGGTCTGGTGTTGACGCCATGCACGGCGTAGTGACCGTTGCGCGCGCGACCCCACATGTCCACGCAGAAGAAACCGACATCGTCCTTGAAGCCGTAGCCGCCATTGTCGATGATGTGGTCAAACTCGGCGAACGTGATGGTGCCGTCCTTGGTGCAGCCCATCCGGCCGCGCGTGCGCTCGATGTGACGGCGCTTGACCGTCGCGATGCACTCCTCGTTGTCGAGCTCGATCTTGACCGGCCGGCCGGCCTTGCGCGCGAGCACGACCGTCACCAGCATGAAGTTGACGCTCCACCAAAGACCGAACGAGCTGCCGCTCGGCAGCGCCATCACGCGCACTTTGCTCAAGGGGATGCCGAGCGCCTCGTGGATGCCGTCGCGCAGCTCCGACGGCGTCTGCGAGGAGGTCCAGACGGTGACCTTGTCGCCGAGCCATTCGGCGATGCAGGCATTGCGGCCGATCGAAGCGTATTGCTGGCTGTCATATGTTATGTCGCATTCGGCGATGATCTCGGCTTCCGCTCGTCCCTGCGCCGTGTCGCCCCAGGCGACCACATAGGGGTCGCGCACATTACCCTCGACGCGGATCTGCGGGGCTTCTGGCCGCATCGCCAATTCCATGTCGACGACATGCGGCAGCAGCTCGTACTCGACCTCGATGAGCGCCAGCGCCCGCCCGGCGATCTCCTCGGTTCGCGCGGCAACGGCGCAGACCTCGTCGCCGACAAAGCGGACGGTGCCGTCGAGCACCTTGCCCCGCCGGTTGAACCAGGCGGACTCCCAATCGTTCTGCGGCACGTCGTGATGGGTTACGACGCCGATCACGCCGGGAAGTGCCTCGGCCCGGCTGGTGTCGATCCTGACGATCCGCGCGTGCGGGTGCGGACTGCGAAGGATCTTGCCATGCGCCATGTTCTGCACGGTCAGATCGACGCCGTATTTGAGCGCGCCCGTGACTTTCTCGACGGCGTCCTTGACCGGCACGCCCTTGCCGACCACGGAGAAATTGCGCTCGATCTTCGTCATCACACTCTCCTCGGGGAACTGGCTCTCGCGAAAGCGCTCACGCCGGCGCCTGCTGGCGCATCATCGTCGCGGCTTTCATCACGGCCTTCACGATGTAGGGGTAGGCGCCGCAGCGGCAGATGTTGCCGCTCATCGCCATCGCTGTCTCCTCCTCGGTCGGATCGGGGTTCTCGGCGAGAAAGGCCTTGGCGCTCATGATGAAGCCGGGTGTGCAGAAGGCGCACTGGAAGCCCTGCTCGTCGATAAAGGCCTGCTGGATCGGATGCAGCTTGCCGGGGGTGCCGAGCCCCTCGATGGTCAGGATGCTCCTGCCCTCGGCCTGGCGCACGAGCATCAGACAGGCGGTCACGGGTTCCCCATCGACGTGAATCGTGCAGGAGCCGCACTCGCCCTCGGCGCAGGAGACGCGCACGCCGATCAGCGAGAGATCGTTCCGCAGCACGTCGGCAAGGGTCCGGTCGGGCGCCCCCTCGATTTCATGCACGCGGCCGTTCACGGTCATTGGGATCATGGGTCAGCTCCTCGGCAATCTGTTCAAGCAGTCGGCCAGAGCGCGGCGAACCATCACCGCGATCATGTGGCGGCGGTACTCGGCGCTGGCCCGGACATCGTCGATCGGCCTGGCATCAATGGCCGCGCGCTCGCCGGCCTCCGCACGGACCGGCTCGGTCAGCTCTTCGGCGGTCAGTCCGGTAAGCATGGCCTCTGCGTCCGGCGAGCGCAGGATCACAGGCCCCACCGCGCCAAGCGCAATCCGCACCCGCCTCACGCGACGCGTGTCGTCGAGCAGCAGCGACGCGCTGGCGTTGACGAGCGCGATGTCGACGACGGTGCGCGCGACCCGGCGGTAAGCGCCCGCCAAGTTCTTGCCGGGCAGCGGAATGCCGATCGACGTCATGATCTCGGCCGGCGCCAGCGCCGTGCGTTTTGGACCGGTGAAGAAGGACTCGAGCGCGATGGTGCGCTCGCCCGCCGGGCTCGCCAGCGTCACGGTGGCATCGAGCGCGACAAAGCAGGGCGACAGATCGGCAGCGGGCGAGGCGTTGCACAGATTGCCGCCGATTGTTGCGATCGTCCGGGTCTGCGGCGTGCACATGAGCTTGGCGACGTCGCTCAGCATCGCCAGCAGCGGGTGCCGGGTCGCCGAGCGCTCGAGTTGCGTCAAAGTCGCCAAGGCGCCGATGCGGATCTCACTCTCGCCGATATCGATCGCACGGTGACTGTTGATCGATGTCAGGTCGATGCACAGATCCAGATCGACCTGCTTGCGGCGCCACAACAGTGTCATGTCGGTGCCGCCGGCCCAGTAGCGCGCTGTCGCCCCATGGCGCGCCATCAAGGCGATGGCCTCATCGACCGTCGCCGGACGCACAACGGCGAAGCGGGACGGGACGGCCAGTCCCGCGATTTGCTCTGCCATGGCGGCACTCCCAATGCTCGGGTGGCCCGGACGACAGCGCGCGGATACGTCGATTGTCAATGCCGGGATATCCATCTCAACATGCATGACGATCGTTGTATGCGTTTGGCTCGTGTGGCGTCGCGCCATAGTTGACCAGTAGCGCTGCACGGTCGGAGTCAACTATGGCGCGATGAACGCCACACCAAGCTCATGATATTGCTAGTGGCCCTCATGTCGCGCCAAAATCGGACGG
>JANNSX010000243.1:0-11696 GCA_031403155.1 Hyphomicrobiaceae bacterium | reverse complement strand
CCACTGCGGTCCTCGATCACGCTGTAGGCGACGCCGACGACTCCGCTCGTCAGATCGGCGAGAGCGTACTGGCCGCCATAGCCGCCGTGCCCGATCCAGCGGCCATTCGTGTTGGTCTGGTTGGTGTAGCGGAGCCAGCTTCTGGGCGGCGGCATCGGAATGCCGCTCGTCAAGGTTTGCGCGATGAAGCTGGCGCTGCCGACAGGCATGCCATCGGCGCCCACCCCGCGCCGCACGAAGATCGAGAGATAGCGGGCAAGATCGCGGGCCGTGAGACAGGCGCCCCCGTCCATGGCGGGAAAGCCTGAGCGATCGGTCGCCATATAGAGGCTGTGCTCTAGGCCCGCGGCATCGGCGATGCGGGCAAGGACGGATCGCATCGGCTCTCCGCTCGCGGCCTCGGCGATCATCGCGAGCACATCGGTGTTGGCCGACTTGTAGTCCGAATGCCCCTTGCGATTGACCAGATCGGCGGAGGTGATGGAGGCGAGAAAGTCGCGCAGGCTCTCCTCGCGCGACAGATCTCTGGGCAGGCGCATGCCCATCGCGGCCATGTGCGCGAACACGGTCGATGACGGATCGGCGTAGTCCTCGCTGTAGTCGTTGGCGACATTCATATCGAGCACCGCTTGGACGGTCGCGCGCGCATAGCCGCTGCCGATCCAGGGAAGGTAGTGCCCGACCTCTTGCGACGGGTCGACGATGCCGTCCTCGACCAACCGGCCGATGGTGAGGTTCATCATCGTCTTGGTGATCGACTGGACGCTGTGCGGCCGATCGCGGCCGAAGTCCGGCGCATAGCGCTCGTAGAGCACGCTCTGGCCGCGGATGACGACGAGGGCACAGAAGCTCGGCAATGAGACGAAGCGGCGGACAGAGTCGAGATCGGGGATCCTGAGATCGGCATCGGCCGTTAGCGTCATAACGCGACTGGAGCGGTAGCTCGTCACATAGCGGCAGAGGTGGTGCAGATTGTGAAAGCCGTGCCGGCGGAAATCAGCCGTATCCCAGCGCGGCCGGCCGTCGCGGAAGTCGGCGAGGTCGGGATTGGACTCGGTTTCTGGGGTGGTCATCGGATCGGCTCTGGCAGGTGCGAGATCAGGTCATTCTTGCTTACCGCAGAGCCCAAGTCGAGCGGTTCTGCTGTGCAAACTCGGGGCTCGCATTGCCCGACAGCGAGGACTCTACGCCGCCGTTGACAGCAGTCCAAGGCACTTGATGATGTTCTTGCAGACCCACTTTGAGCGGTCAATCGTGCATTGGCTTGAATTCGTTACGACGAGCCCTTCCAAGCGAGGGAAAGCAGATGCCGAACCAGATCAGTGTCCGCTTGCTCAAGCAACAGCCGCGTCCAACCGCGATCTCCCCAATTGCTCGGCACACGGCTCAACACATTGGGGTGCAACCGGCAGAAGTGCAGACCAAATCCTGGTGCACTGCAATCAGATTGGCGAACCTCATGGCAACGAACGGTCGCTCTTGGGGGACCATCGAGCATTGCCGTGCCGGCCCACCTCACGCCGAATCCGGGCGAGGATGACCCCAACCGGACTCTGTGCCGGTGCGCAACACCTATGTTGCGATGTGTGCAGTTGGATGGCGAGGCCCGCTGTGCGCCGCAGCAATCGCCTGTCACATTAGCATTCGCGCTGAATGTCGGCTTCACCCCCAAGACCCGTTTGGTTCTGGTTTTCACTGAGGGCCATTACCAACCGATCGGCAACACGGACGATCAGTATTAGTGTGTTTTCTTCGCGCGTTCGTTCGGCGTCGTGCGCCCCGAAAATTGCCGCACCGCATCATGGGCGTAGCCGATTCCGGTCGCCAGTGACCGCTTTCAGTCCAATCGCGCCCGGAGGCACTTAATCGCCGGACCGACAGTTTTGACCCGACTCGGACATCTCAGGGACTCGCGGTACTTTGGGCCAAGATCAACCGAGACGGAATTGCCGACATTGGAGTTCCTGCGAAGGCGGGCCCTCGGCTATGTCATCGGCGCGGTAAAAGCACCGCCAGTACCGGACATCGATCCTGTGATGGACCAACAAGGAGACATCCCGATTCTCCGCGTAACAGCACCGGATGACGCCAGGGCCAGTGGGTCTGATCGCCGGATCGATTGGGCCATCACTCTTGTCTCGCAGTGCTCCGTCCTACTGTGAAATTGGAGCCACGCCCCGTCACCGGCGCATCACATCCGGAACGACTTCGGGCTCGTCCTCAACGTGGATGACGTCTCGAAATGCATGCCATGTGGCATGGCCAATCAGCGGGAAGGTGATGATGAAGCCGATGAAGAGAGTCGCGATGCCGACGCCGATCATGGCCGCGACGAGGGCCGCCCAGAGCAGCATCGGTTTTGGGTTGGCGAGCACCGCTTTGACGCTTGTTGCAACGGCGGTCACAACGTCGATGTCATGGGACATCAGCAGGGGAATCGACACGGCGGTGATCGCGTAAACGGTGGCCGCCAGCAGACCGCCGACGAGGGTACCGGTCACCAGGAGTCCGAGGCCGCGTGACGTGAAGAGCAAGGTCGACACGAACGCCTCCGGCGGCGGCAAGCCCTGCCCGCCGAGGAAAAGCATCAGCAGGACGAGCGCGATCAGAACCCAGGCGAGATAGGCGATCATCAGCAGGACGCCCATGATCGCGAGCTGTCCCGGCGATCGGACACCGACGAAGATCGCGTCGCGCGGATCGATGGCCTCGCCGGCCTCGAGCCTGCGGCTGAGCTCATAAAGCCCGACGGCCAGCATCGGTCCGACGAGGAGAAAACCGCCCGCAAGCACGAGCACGATCGACTGCCAGCCCATCGTCAAGAGCCCGGCCAACAGCAGCAGTGCAATGCCGGCGAAAGCGGCGCCATAGACAAGACTGATGACCGGCACGGCCCAGAGATCCCGCCAGCCGGCGCCGAGCCAGCTCCAGGGCGCATCGAATGGGACGCCCGTGCGAACGAGAATGGAGCCAGGCGCCGCCTCCTGAGTTGCGGTGTTCGTCTTGCTCTCATGCAGGATCAGCGTCATGCGCGCCACCTTCCGGCTGTGCCGTCAGCGTCCAAGCCGTTGTTCCGCCCGTCCTCGATCTTTCCATGGATGCGTCGTCCTCTAGAACCCGCCAGCCGGCACCTTCCAGATCCTCGAACTGGCCCGATTTCAACGCCCACAGAAACGCCGCCAGCGCGGTGCACCCGAGTAGCAGGGCGATCGGCACGAGATAGACGAGCGCGGTCATGGCCTGGGTACCTTTGCGGGACAGGCAATACGGCCGAGCCGCAGCGCGTTGACGGTGACGGCGATCGAGGAGGTGGACATCGCGAAGGCGGCGATAAGCGGCGTCACGTGACCGGCCATGGCCAGCGGCACGGAGACGGCGTTGTAGGCGAGCGCGATCGCGAAATTCTGCAACGCCATCCGCTTCTGCATGCGCGCGACGCCCAGCACCTCGACGATCGGCGCGAGGGCGTCGCCCTGGAAGACGGCATCGGAGGCCGTCTGGCTGATGTCCGCGGCGGTCGAGGGCGAGAGCGAGGCGTGGCCCGCCGCGAGTGCCGGAGCGTCGTTCAGGCCGTCCCCGATCATCAAGACCTTCCGGCCCTGGCGCGAGAGTTGCTCGAGCCGCGCGATTTTATCGGCCGGGCGGCGTTGCCCCTGCCAGCGATCGATGCCCGAAGCACGCGCCGCCTCGTCAACGCGCGCGTCGCCATCGCCCGAAAGCACTTCGATATCGTAACCTGCCTGACGCAACGATGCCACGACGGCCGGCGCATCCGGTCTGAGATCGTCCCGGAAGGAAAAGCCGGCGGCTTCGCCGCCCGGCGCGCGATACCAGAGTGTCTCGTCTCCAGCTTGATCCACGACACCCACGAACGCGGCCGAACCGAGCCGTTCCTCACCTTCCGGCGTATCGCGACGCAGCCCCGAGCCCGGCACCTCCTCGACGCCCGAAGCCACCTTGATCGCACCCACCCGGCGCATCGCAGCTGACGTGATCGCGCGTGCGTAAGGGTGACGGCTCGCGGCGGCGAGGGCAGCGGCCCGCGAAAGCAATTCCGGCGCGTAGCCGTCAAGGCCAATAAGCACCGGCCGCCCGAGCGTCAGCGTGCCGGTTTTGTCGAGGACGATGGTGTCGACCTCGGAGAGACGCTCCAGGCCGTCGGCGGCCTTGACGAGCACGCCGCGCCGGAAAAGCCGCTGCGCCGCCGCCACCTGCACGGCCGGAACCGCGAGCGCCAACGCGCAGGGGCAAGTGATGATGAGCACGGCGATGGCCGCCGTGAGCCCCGCCTCCCAGCCATGCCCGAAGGCGAGCCAGCCCAAGAAGGTGGAGAGCCCCAGGAGATGCACGAGCGGCGCATAGAGCCGCGCGGCGCGATCGGCGAGCCGCACATAGCGGCCGCGACCCTGCTCGGCCGCCGCCATGAGCCTTGCGATCTCGGCGAGCAAGGTCCGGTCCTCGGCGGCCGAAACCTCAATCTCGATCGGCTGGCCGAGATTGACAGTGCCGGCATAGACAGAGTCTCCCGGGCCGGCATGCCGCGGCCTGGTCTCGCCCGAGATGAGGCTTTCGTCGAGCTCGGCTTGCGAGGTTCTCAGCGAGCCATCCGCTGGAATGCGTTCGCCAGCCGCGACGAGCACGCGCATGCCGGCGACGAGCGCCGAGGCCGGCTCGTCCCGGGTCGTGCCGTCGGGGCTAAGCACGCGCGCGCGTGTTGCCCGGAGCGCCAGCAGGTTCTGCGCCGCGCCGACCGCCATCGAGCGCACACGGTTGTCGAGGAAGCGGCCGATCAGCAGGAAGAACAGCAGCGTGATGGCGGCATCGAAATAGACCTCGCTCGAGCCGCGCGTCGTCTGGAAGAGGCTCATGGCGGTGGCGAGCGTGATGGCGACCGAGATCGGCACGTCCATGTTGAGGCGCCCGGAGCGCACGGCACGCACCGCCGACTGGAAGAAGGGCTGGCCCGCATAGGCGATCGCCGGCATGGCGATGAGGGCGGAGGTCCAGTGGAACAGGGCCTGCAGGCCAGGGCCCATATCACTTGCGAGGCCCGCCCAGACCGAGACCGACAGCAGCATGATGTTGGCAGCCGCGAAGCCCGCGACACCGATACGCTTCAAGAGATCGCGGTCGATCACCTTAGTGGCATCGGCCTTGCCCTCGATGAGTTCGGCGGCCGTGAAGCCAGCAGCGGCCAGCGTATCGATAAGGCGCGTCGTCGAGGCGCGATCCTGGTCGACCGTGACGCTGACGCGCTTCGCCGAAAGATTGACGCGTGCGGCGGCAACCCCCTCGAGAGCGGCGAGCGCCTTCTCGACCTTCGACATGCAGGCGCCGCAATGCATGTTCTCGACCGTCAGAACGACGCTCGAGAGCGCCGGCTCGGCCGGCGTGCAGCAGTCGGCGCCCGGGCGCGCCGTCAGGACTTGGGTGGCAGCCATAGCCGTTGCCTCATGCGGATGGGTGTCTGTTGGCCGGATTGCACGACGAGATCGGCGATCCAGGCCCCTTTGACGGTGGCATCGAGCGCGCGCAGGTAGCGCCCGTCGCCGTGTTCCTCGAAGCGCTCGAGCGCGACGTCGCGCGTTGTGGTCGCCGGATGCAGGAGCCGGCCGGTGATGTCGAGCCCGCTGACGGGCAGGCCGGCAGCGTCGGTGACCGTCAGCGCTAGTGAGCTTCGATCACCGTCGTAGGTGAGACTGGTTTTCCAACCAAGACCCGTCTGGCTCGCGGCGTCCTCGAGGGTCGTGTTGTAGGCGACCCCTTTGCGATAGGCATCCTCGGTGTCGACACCCCCGAAGGTGGTGATCGCGTAGTAGACGAAGACGGCATTCGCCAGCAGCATCACGGTGAAGAACGCCACGAGCCCCGCTAACACATGCCGTCCCTCGATTCTCCTCATGGCGATCTCGCTCATCCGGGGGGTCTCCTGAAATTCGTCGCGTTGATGCTTTCCGCGTTGTCGCCGCGATCCGTCACGACGAGGTCGAAGGGCACCGTGTCACCTGCCGCAGAGTTTGTCCCGGGCGCCGTCACGTAGACCTTGAGCTGGCGCAAATCGTCGCTTGGAACAGAGATATTTTCCGGCATCGTCTCGAAACCGACGATGCTGAGGCTCGCGCCGTCCAGGCCTTTTGTCGAGAGGCTGAAATCGCGTGGCTCCTGCCGCTTGTTGAGGATTTTGACGGTGTAGCCGTTGCGGATGCGACCGTCCGACAGCTCGACATAGAGCGGATTGCGGTCGCGCAGCACGTTGACCTCAAGCGTCGAGCGCCCGATGACGGCCCACAGCGTCAGCGCGCCGACGAGCGCGATCATCCCGCTGTAGAGTATGGTGCGCGGCCGCACGAGCCTGAGTAGCGCCGTCTCGCCGCGCGCCGCCGCATCGATCTTGTGGAAGGTGTCGTAGCTGATGAGGTTCCTGGGCCGGCCAAGCTTGTGCATCACCTCGTTGCAGGCATCGACGCACAAGGCGCACTGGATGCATTCGAGCTGCGGACCATCGCGGATGTCGATGCCGACCGGGCAGACGGCGACGCAGAACTTGCAGTCGATGCAATCGCCACGGCCCTCCCAGCTTTGACCTTTCTTGTGTGGGCCGCGCGGCTCGCCGCGATGTCCGCGATAGGTGACGAGCAGCGAATCGCCGTCGAACATCGCACCCTGGATGCGTGGCCAGGGACACATGTAGGTGCAGACCTGCTCGCGGGCGATGCCGCCCAGCAGGTAGGTCGTGACGGCGAAGATCCCGAGGAAGAGGTAAGCGATGTAGGGTGCCGTGCCGGTCAGAAGCTCCTGCGCCAGTGTCGGCGCGTCGCGGAAATAGAAGACGAGCGCGCCGCCGGTCAGCAGACCGACGAGCATCCATGAGGTATGGGTCAGGCCCTTGAGGAGGAGCTTCTTCGCCCTCCACGGCTCCTTGTCGAGCTTCATGCGGGCGTTGCGATCGCCCTGCCAGAAGCGCTCGATCGCAACCATGAGATCGGTCCATACCGTCTGCGGGCAGGCATAGCCGCACCAGACGCGCCCGGCGAGCGCCGTCACGAGAAAGAGGGCGAGCGCTGCCACCACCAGTATCCCGGTGATGATGTAGAATTCCTGCGGCCAGATTTCGATGGGCCCGAGAAAAATGCGCTGATGGGCGAAGTCGACGAGAAACGCCTGATCGGGCAACCCTTCCGGGCGTGGCCAGCGGATCCACGGCAGCACGTAGTAGATACCGAGGGACACCACCATCACCAGCCACTTGATGTTGCGGAAGGTGCCGAAGGCGAGCTTGGGATAGATTTTCTTGCGGGTCGCATAGAATTCGCGCGACGCCTTGGCGTTGACCGCCTCGACATCGACCCTCTGGATGCCCGGAGCGGCGTCGGTGGCGCCTCGGGCCTCCGACACCGCTCGTGCTGCGAGCGCTTCGAGCTTCGTCATTCCCGATCCAAAGCCGCTACTTGCCGCCACCCAGGCTGTGCACATAGACGGCGAGCTGCTTGATCGTTACCGGCTCGAGCCGGCCGGACCAGGTCGGCATGACACCGCCGCGTCCAGTCCGGATCGAGGTGAGTATGGCCTCCTTGTTGCCGCCGTACAGCCAGATGCCGTCGGTCAGATTGGGTCCGCCCTGATCGAGCTTACCCTTGGCGTCGTCGCCATGGCAGGCAACGCATTGCTCGGCGAACAAGACCTTGCCGCGGTCGGCCGCCGCCGGGTCACTCGGCCGGCCGGATAGCGACAGCACGTATTCCGCCGCATCGTTGATCTGCGCTGGCTCGAAAATCTGATCGAGCCCGTAGCGCGGCATCTGATTGGCGCGGGTCTTGGCGTGCGTGCCGCGGATGCCGACCGCGATCGTCTGGTGGATGTCGTCGATCGTGCCGCCCCAGATCCAGTCATCGTCGTTGAGGTTAGGATAGCCGGCGGCACCTTGCGCACCGCGTCCGTGGCAACCCGCGCAATTGTCGCCGAAGGCCGCACGTCCGCCTGCGATCGCGAAGCTCAGCAGCTCCGGGTCTTTCTGGATGTCCCCGAGCCCCGCGAGCTTGATCTTCTCGACATACTCGGCTTGGGCAGTCCGGCCCGAGGCGACGTCGGCCATCACCTGCTGGCGCTGGCTGTAGCCGAGCATGCCCTGCGTGTAGTTCGTGAGCGTCGGCCAGGCCGGATAGGCGATCCAGTAGCCGACAGCCCAGACGACGGTGGCCCAGAGCACCCACAACCACCAGCGCGGCAGTGGCTTGTTCAGCTCCCGGATGCCGTCCCACTCGTGCCCGGTCGTGGCATAGCCGGTGACGTGATCGATCTCGTGCTTCTCGGTCATACCGGCCCCCGGCTGCGGTCCATGTTCGTATCCATCTCCAGCGGCATGCGCGCGGCCTTCTCGAACTTGGCCTTGTTGGTGGGCCAGAAGGCATAGGCGAGCACGGCAAGGAAAAGGACGATGAAGAAGATGAGCGTTGCGGTCTGCGAGATCTGGACGACTGTCTCGTAGGTCATGATCGCCTCCTATCTGAGATTGGGACCGCTCTCGTCGTAATCGGCGAAGTCGACGAGGGTTCCGAGCATCTGTAGATAGGCGACCATGGCATCGAGCTCCGTCACGGCGCCGGCATCACCGTCGAACACGCGAACCTGAGATTTCGGATATCGGGCTGTGACCCCGTCTGCCCCGTCGGCATCCGGATTTGCCTGACGCTCGACGTCGAAAACGGCATTCTCGATCATCTCTTGCGTATAGGGAACACCGAGTGCAGCTTGCGTGCGCAGTTTCTCGGTAGCGTCAGCATAGTCGAGCATGCGCTCGGCGAGCCAGGGGTAGCCCGGCATAATGCTCTCCGGCACGACGCCACGCGGATCGGTCATGTGCGCCACATGCCACTCGTCGGAATATTTGTTGCCCACTCGTGCCAGGTCCGGACCCGTTCGTTTCGAGCCCCACTGGAACGGCCGGTCGTACATACTCTCGGCGGCCAGGCTGTAGTGGCCGTACCGCTCGACCTCGTCGCGCAACGAGCGGATCATCTGACTGTGGCAGAGGTAGCAGCCCTCGCGCACGTAAATGTCGCGGCCGGCCAACTCGAGCGGCGAGTAGGGCCGCATCCCCTTCACCTTCTCGATGGTCGATTCGAGATAGTAGAGAGGCGCGATCTCGACGAGGCCGCCGATGGCGACGGTCACGAGGATGCCGATCAACAGCACCAGCGAATGCTTCTCGAAAACAGCGTGCTTCAAGCCCATAGTCCGTCTCCTATTCGGCCGGAGCGAGGTTGCGCAGCTCAGGGGCTGCGGCGACACGCGGCTGCTCGGCGATGTCGACGGATAGGTCTCCTCGGATGGTGCGCCATACGTTGTAGACCATGATGAGCGCACCGAGAACGAAGAGCAGGCCGCCGGTCGCGCGGATGATATAGGGCCAGTGCATGGCCTCCACCGTCTCGACGAAGGAGTACTGCAGGAAGCCCAGGCTATCGTAGGCGCGCCACATCAGGCCTTGCATGATGCCAGACACCCACATCGAGGTGATGTAGAGGAGGATGCCGATGGTCGAGAGCCAGAAGTGCCACTCGACGAGGCGGATCGAGTAGAGGCCGCGCCGGCCCCAGAGCCAGGGCACCATGCAGTAGATGGCGCCGAAGGAAACCATGCCGACCCAGCCGAGCGCGCCGGAATGCACGTGCCCGATGGTCCAATCCGTGTAGTGGGAGAGCGAGTTGACGGCCTTGATCGACATCAGCGGACCTTCGAAAGTCGACATGCCGTAGAAGGCGACTGAGACGACGAGCATGCGGACGACAGCGTCGGTGCGAAGCTTGTCCCAGGCGCCCGAGAGCGTCATCAAGCCGTTGATCATGCCGCCCCAGGACGGCATCCACAGCATGATCGAGAATGTCATGCCGAGCGTCTGCGCCCAATCGGGTAGCGCCGTGTAGTGGAGGTGGTGGGGACCGGCCCAAATGTAGAGGAAGATCAGCGACCAGAAATGCACGATCGAGAGGCGGTAGGAGTAGACGGGTCGCTCGACGCGCTTGGGCACGAAATAGTACATCATGCCGAGGAAACCCGCCGTCAGGAAGAACCCGACCGCGTTGTGACCATACCACCACTGCGTCATCGCATCCTGGACGCCCGCGTAGATTATGTAGCTCTTCGTTCCGACGAGCGAGACGGGCAGCGCCAGATTATTGACGATGTGCAGCATCGCCACGGTGACGATGAAGGCGAGGAAGAACCAGTTGGCGACGTAGATGTGCGGCTCCTTGCGCCGCCAGATCGTACCGAGGAAGACCAACAGGTAGACGACCCAGACGATGGTGAGCCATAGATCGACGTACCATTCCGGCTCCGCGTACTCCTTGCCTTGCGTGACGCCCATGAGATAGCCGGTTGCGGCGAGAACGATGAAGAGCTGATAGCCCCAGAAGACAAACCACGGCGCCCAGCGGCCGGCGAGGCGTGCATGGCATGTGCGCTGGACGATGTAGAAGGAGCTCGCGAGCAAAGCATTGCCGCCGAAGGCGAAGATCACGGCCGAGGTGTGGACAGGCCGCAAGCGCCCGAAGCTCGTCCAAGGCAAGTCGAGATTGAGGACGGGAAAGGCGAGCTGCCAGGCAATGATGTCGCCAACCAGAAATCCGGCGACGCCCCAGAATACAGTGGCGATGACGGCGGCTCGGATGACCCCGTCGCTGTAGGTGTCAGTGCCTGCGTCCGCCTTGCCCTCGGCGAGCGATGAGAAGATGCCGAGCCCGCCCGCCACGGCAAAGGCCGCAATGATCAGGCCATGGACAGACATGGCGGTTTCCGCGGAGCTGAGCGCGAGAAGGATGCCGATCGACCCGCCTGCCCCCAGGACGAGTAGCATCAGCGCGTCGTTCATGGCAACGAGTTCCGCTCGCCGCACCTGAAAGCTCATTGGAAATCTCCCCCGCCATGGTCCGGCCGGCCCCTGAAAGTCCTTTCGGGAGGTCTGTAGCGTCGCCGATGGATAGCGCCTTTGATTCAAGTCAAGCCAGGCCCAAGGTGCTGCGTCTGTCTGTTCGGCAATCCCAGCGAGGTCGCAAGTCAAGGAAGACGGGAACCACATCCCCTGTGGCCCGCGTACGAGGTCTGGGCTTTGCGAGATGCGTTGTCGGCAGCGGTCGGCCCGTAGAGAAGGCAGTATGAGCATCGGGTCGGAATCGACGATTCCGCTCGGCACCAAAGGGACCGCTTGTCACCCAGAAGCCGCCATCCTGGCCCACCGCACGACCGCACGTGCCTGCGTCTATGACTGTGACGGCTCTCGTATGTGAGAGTCATCACCAGTCACGGCAGTTAACGGAGCTAGGATGACCGTTCCTGGCCCTCAGTGAAAACTAGAACGGAAGCGGTCTGGGAGGTCTAGCGGACACACGGGCTTCGCGTAGGTTTCGTGGGCATATATTGCGACGCACGCATTGATGCGAAGTCAGTCGGCATGCAATGCAACGCATCTGTTGCATACCGGCACAATGGCTGCAGTGGGTCATCCTCGCCCGGATTCGGCGTGAGGTGGGGTGGCACGGCAATGCTCGATGATCCCCCAAGAGCGACCGTTCGTTGCCATGAGGTTCGCCAATCTCATTGCAGTGCAGCAGGATTTGATCTGCACTTCTGCCGGCTGACGCACACGAAAAGCACACGCTGTCTGATGATCCGTGTCTCAGTTCGTCCGCAGATGGCCC
>JANNSX010000242.1:0-3798 GCA_031403155.1 Hyphomicrobiaceae bacterium | reverse complement strand
TCTGGCAGGTGCCGACGGCACTGGCCATCGCTATCGCCGAGGCGGTCGATGACGACTCCTCGAATTCCGGCAGCGGCTCGTCAGGCGACGATGATGACGGCGGGCGTAGCGGTGAGGAGGCCGGACTCCTCGGTCAGCTCGCCGCGGCAGCTGCCGATGAGGATCTGGGTTGGCTGTTCGACGACGGCCACGGCGATACGTTCGACTTCAGCAGCCTCAGCGCCGGTGATCTGGGTCTTGCGACCGAAACGGCCGTGCTCGATGGCTCGAGCGGGGCGGGCGGCCTCGACCTCAGCGGCATCGACTGGCTCCTGGGGTCCAGCGGCGACATGTTCGTGTTTGCGCCGGACGGCTCGGGAACGGATGTCATCGACCTCGGCGAGCTCCCGGCCATCGAGGATGTGGCCGCCATATCGCTCGGCACCATCGACGAGAGCTATGTCGGCTATCAGGTCGAGATCGTCGGCGTGCACGACATCATGGCGACCGACTACGCGGTCTGAAGCTAAGCCTCGCGCGCATGAGAAACGCGGCCGGTCCCCTCAAGGATCGGCCGTTTCGCTTCCTTCAGGGCTTTAGGGTGTTGGCACCGGCGAAATGCGGATTGAACTTCGCCCATTCGGCGAGCGGATTGTCCGCCTTCCAGGCCCGCGCATAGTCGCCCATGGTCGAGAAGGCGATGGCGCTTTCTTGGCTGAACCGGGCGATCAGCCGCTCGAGGAGATGAATGCGGGCGCCGCGCGCAATGAACTCCGGATGAAACGTCAGCATGAAGATGCCACCCGGCTCATGGGCGAGCGCATGCTCGAATTCGGCGGTCCAAAGGCGCTCAACGTCGGCGGGATCGCGCAAACCCCCGCCCCCGGTGAAGGTGTATTCGAAATAGGGGTAGTCATCGAGGCCCCAGTAGACGGGAAGCTCGACCAGCTCCGTCAGCCCTCCGAAGACATAAGGCTCCTCGCGCGACCAGCGGTCGCCGGACCTCAGATAGTAAGCGCGGTAGTCGTGCCCCATGCAGCTGCTGTCGTAGAGAAAGCCGTACTCGGCAAGCAGGTCGAGGGTGAGCGGAGACAAATCCCAGGCGGGCGACCGGTAGCCGAACGGCCGGACACCTGCCGCCCGCTCGATGGCTTCGATTCCCCGCTCGATGATGGCCCGCTCGCCCGCCTCATCGAACTCGGCCGGGTTCTCGTGGCCCCAGCCGTGGTGGACGAGCTCGTGGCCGTCGTCCCGGATCGCCTTGACGAGATCGGGAAAGGCGAGGGCGGTATGTCCGGGTACGGCAAAACTCGCCGGCACGCCCGCAATGCGCAGCACGCGGAGCACCCGGGGCACGGCGACGGCGGCAAAGGAGCCCCTGGAGATCATGCTCGGATTGTTGGTTTTGTCCGAGCCGATCCAACCGGCCATGCCGTCGAAATCGAAGGTAAGACAGATAGTTAGCCTCAACATGCGCTTGCCTCCTCGCCGTTGGGGTCGAGGTTAAGGCGCCCCCGTCGGGTGTCAAATCCGGCCTTTGGAGAGATATTCCAAAGCTGCCACATCGACATGATGACGCAAGCTCAGATTTCAGTTTCGTTCACCCAATCAACGTATTAGTTTCAAAGGTGTTCGAACTGGCCGGGGGGCTTTCTCGCCGGCACCAATCTCACAATGTATGCGTCGGCCCTTCACGCGGAGGGCTGGTGAGGAGGTGTAATGCGTCACTCGATCCGTCTCTTCTCGAAGCTCGCCGCGGCCGCCGTTGCCCTGGCGGCGATGTTGGCTTTCCCAACCGCTCCGGCGCTGGCCGGCAAGGTCGTCAAATTCTCCTCCGGTCACGGCGCCGGCACGATCCTCATCGTGAACAAGGATCGCAAACTCTACTACGTGCTTGGCGGCGGCAAGGCGATCCAATATCCGGTCGCCATCGGCCGCACCGCGCAGGTGTGGACCGGCAAGACCCGCATCTCGCGCAAGGTCAAGAACCCGACTTGGCTCAATCCGGACGATCCGGAAGCCGAGGTGGTGCCGGGTGGCCCGGACAATCCGCTCGGTGAGCGCGCGCTCTACTTGGGCTCGACGCTCTATCGCATCCATGGCACGCCGGCGGCATCCTCGATCGGCCAGGCGGTCTCGAACGGCTGCATCCGGATGTACAACAAGGACGTCAAGGACCTCTACAATCGCGCCGGTGTCGGCACGAAGGTGGTGGTGACGAACTCGTTGAAGTCGGCATCCGGCGTCCCGTCCCGCCCGAAGGTCGTCAATCCTAAGCTCTACGCCAAGGAGAAGGCCGCCAAGCGCCTCGCCATCGCGCTCAAGAATGAGAAGATGAAGCAGGGCTTCACGAGCACGGCCAAGAAGAAGAAAAAGAAGAAGGGCCGCAAGCTGAACGTCGCCGACCTCGTCTACTGATCGGACAATTCGGGGTCCCGGACTGGGGAGTTTGCGACGGCCTCCGTAGTGCCCGGCCTGTCGCGATGGGCCCCGGTCTCCTCACAAGGCCGGGGCCCAGCCTTTGAGTTCCCGCCTCGCCTGAGCCTCGATTGCCCCCATCCCCTCCGCGCTGTCGTTGAGACAGGCGATGTGGTGGAACTTCTCGCCGCCGGCATGGCGGAAGATGCCGGCGCTGCCGACGGCGATCTCCTCGAGCGTCTCGAGGCAATCGGACACAAAACCCGGATTGAGAATGGCAAGTCGCCTCACGCCCTTGGCGGCAAGCGCCTTCACTGTCTCGTCCGTATAGGGCTTGATCCACTCCTGGGGCCCGAAGCGCGACTGGAATACCGTCATCAGCCGGTCCTTCTCCCAGCCCAGCGCTTCACGCAGCAGCCGCGTCGTTTTCATGCAGTGGCAGTGATAGGGATCGCCCTTGTCGAAGTAGGATTGCGGGATGCCGTGATAGGAGGCGAGCACCACTTCGGGCGTCCAGTCGAGGAGGCTGAGCTGGCGCTGCATCGACTGCGCGAGTGCTGCGATGTAGGTCGGATCATCGTGGTAGGGCGGCACGGTACGAAGCGCCGGCTGCCAGCGCATCGCCGTCAGCGTTTCGAACACCTTGTCGTTGACGGTCGCCGTCGTCGCGGCGCTGTACTGGGGATAGAGCGGAAAGACGAGCAGGCGCTCGCAACCAAGCTTGGCCAGTCGCGCGATCCGCTCGGCGATCGGCGGGTTGCCGTAGCGCATGGCCCAGTCGACGATGACGTTGTCTCCGAGATCGGAAAGCCGCGCCGCCAACATCTCCGCCTGGCTCCGCGTAATGGTCCGGAGCGGACTTTCGTTGCGCTCCTTGTTCCAGATGCTCTCGTAGAGCTTGCCCGATCGCTGCGGCCGGCGCTGCAGTACGATGCCGTTGAGGATCGGCCACCAATAGAGCTTCGGCCACTCGATCACGCGGCTGTCGGACAGGAACTCTTTCAGATAGCGCCGCATCGACCAATAGTCGGTGCCGTCGGGCGTGCCGAGATTGACGAGGAGCACGCCGATCCGGCCATGCGCGACCGGCGGATGCTCTGCCGGCCAGTGGGCCGGCTGCCCCCTCCCATCCCCGCGATTGCTAGCGTCCTGCATTGGCACCTCGGCTTGGAACCATTCCATACGAGGGCAACCACGAACGGATCACCGAAGCAAGTCCTCGTGTGGCGTCGCGCCATAGTTGACCAGTCGCGCTGCACGGTCCTAGTCAACTATGGCGCGATGAACGCCACACGAAGCTCTTGATATTGCTAGTGGCCCTCATGTCGCGAAAAAAACGGACGTACGCCCGGCAAGCATGCTATTATGGCGCGACGGGCCACTCGTGTGGCGTCGCGCCAT
>JANNSX010000241.1:0-17374 GCA_031403155.1 Hyphomicrobiaceae bacterium | reverse complement strand
TCCTGACCGGCGATCGACCAGGTGCCGTCGAGACCGCCCTCGGCGTTGATCCGGTAGATCACCAAGCCGATCGAGTCACCGAGCGTATAGGCCGCACTCACCACCTCGTCCTGGCGCATGCAGAAGGCCTGGCTCGCTTGTCCGTTGCCGATGGTCCAGGTGATGCCGCAAGCGCCGCCCGCAGTGCCGCCGATGGTGGCGACGCCGCTGTAGTCGCTGCCATCCGGATTCTTTCCGGTCACCGTGTAGGTGCCAGCGATATCCTGCGCGGCGGCCGCCGTGAAGCTTCCGGCGAGCAGCGCAACTGCCAACGATAAGGCCCGCAACATTGCATCCATCTCCCCTGTTGTCGCCCATGTGATCATGGACGCCCAATCGCCAGTAAGGTGGAGATGGTCGAGCCGGTCAACGATGCGCCGCCGGGTTCTGCACAAGGGCCGACGTGCACCAAAGCAAATACGGACGGAACTGTTGCACATTCGCTCGCGGTCGGCCCCGCCGCGCCTCGAGGCTCTCTATCTGGATCGGACCGCTAGAGTGCTTCCGGAAAAGTACGAAGCGGTTTTCCGAAAAGAAGCACGACAGACCAAGGAATTAGGGTGTTGAAGTGATAAAACGAAAAACGGCAACACCCTAGGACGGGTGGATGGGAATTCACCTACCCCTTCTTCCCCACCGCCAGCACATACAGCTCCGCCGAATCCGTCCTACTCGCGGGCGGCTTGACGTGGCGGACGGTTGCGAACATCGCTTTCAGCTCGGCCAGCAGCACCTTTTCGGTGCCGCCTTGCAGCACTTTGCAGAGGTAGAAGCCGCCGGGTGCCAGGATGTCCATGGCGAAGGCGGTCGCGGCTTCGCACAGCGCCATGATGCGCAAGTGATCGGTCTGGCGATGGCCCGTCGCGGGCGCGGCCATGTCGGAGAGAACGGCGTCGGGGGCGCCGCCCAAGGCCGCCTTGATCTTCGCCTCTGCCCCCTCCTCGAGAAAATCCTGCAGCAGGAACGTCACGTCCGGCAGCGCGCCCATCTCGTTGATGTCGACGGCGAGCACGGTGCCGCCGCCCGGCGTGCCGACGCCGACTTGTCTGGCGGCGACCTGCGACCAGCCGCCGGGCGTAGCGCCTAGATCCAGCACCCGCATGCCGCGCTTCAGCAGATGATAGCGATCGTCCATCTCGGTGAGCTTGAAGGCGGCGCGCGAGCGATAGCCCTGTTCGCGGGCGGCCGCCACGTAAGGATCGTTCAGCTGGCGGCGGAGCCATTTCTGCTGCGAGGGCGTGCGCCCGATCGCGGTTTTCAGTCGCTCCGCCATCCGCCGTTTGCCGCTGATGGGCTGCTTGCCGGCGCCACCCTTAGCCCGCATATCTCTCACCCATAGGGTCGCGATCCGACCAGGCGGAGTCCGGGCCGCGTGAGCGAGCGGCGAAAATCGTATCTGGCAATACGGTTGAGCCGCTCGCTCGCGCGGACGGCCGGCCTCGTCGGACCCGAAGGGCGGGGCAAAAATGACGACAGGCGGCGTCATGACGCTCGACCGTATTCCCGATACGCTCTTCGCGTCCTTCCTGGCCTGTCGTCATTTTTGCCTCCGTCGCGACCCTATCGGTGTGAGATATGCGGGCTTGCCCGGCTTTTTCACCGGCCGTCCCCGGACATCGCCTCGAAGCGGCGGCGGCGGCGATGCATGCCGTCCTCCGCCATCATGGTGGCGAGCATGCCTTCGCGCAGGCCCCGGTCGGCGACGCGCAGCCGCTCGCAGGGCCACATCCTGAGCATCGCTTCCAAAATCGCGCAGCCGGCGAGCACCAGGTCGGCGCGGTCGCGGCCGATGCAGGGCTGCGCCACGCGCTCGTCGTAGCTCATGGCGATGAGGCGGTCGGAGACCTCGCGGACCTGAGCGTTCTCCAGCCAGCAGCCGTCAACCTTGCGCCGGTCGTAGGCCGGAAGCGCCAGATAGATGCCGGCGACCGTCGTGACCGTGCCGGAGGTGCCGAGCAGATGCGCGGTGCCTGAGCAGAGCCGGTCGCCGATCTGGTGCACGGCCTCGAAGCGTTCGAGCATCTCGCCCACATAGGCAACCATCGCCTCGTAAACACCGCGATCGACCTCGCGGCCACCGAACTGCTCCGACAGCGTCACGACGCCGACCGGCAGCGATGTCCAGGCGCGGATGGCGCGCTCGGCGCCGAGGCCGAGCGGATGCGGGCGGCGCCGCGGCTCATCGCCGAAGTCGAGCCAGATGAGCTCGGAGGATCCACCACCGATGTCGAACACGAGCACGGTCGAGGCCTCGCCGTCGATCAGCGAGGCGCAGCCTGTAACCGCGAGCTTTGCTTCCGTCTCGCGGCTGACGACCTCGAGCGCGAGGCCGGTTCGGTCCTTGACCCGATCCAGGAACTCGGCGCCGTTGGCGGCGGCCCGGCAGGCCTCCGTCGCGATGAGGCGGGAGCGCTCGACGCCCCGGCGCTTGAGCTTGTCCGCGCAGACTTGCAGCGCGTCGATGGTGCGGTCCATGGCGACCTCGGAGAGGCGGCCGGTCGCCGAAAGCCCCTCGCCCAGCCGGATGATCCGGGAAAAAGCGTCAACCACCTGGAAGCCGCGCCGGGAGGGCTTGGCGACCAGCAAGCGGCAGTTGTTGGTGCCGAGATCGAGGGCTGCATAGACGGGTGAGCTGACGCTGCCGGCAGCGCCGTTACCGGCGCGCTCCGCCGGACTGTCAGTGCTTGCCGGATTGCCGTGCCCGTCACCAGCCCCAACCGGTGTCTCACATGGCCGCCCGGCCTCGCGGTTGTCGCCGCTCGACCGCTGCACGTCCCACCCCAGAGCCTGGTCCGAGCCGGCCACCCCCTATCCCGGGGCTTCAGCCGCTTCCCATCAGGCGATTGCTGGATTCGTTTTTTGTGACCTTATGCCGGAACCGGGGCCGGCGTAAAGCTCCGGGATGCAACAGAGTTCCTGGGTTCAACAGCAGCTTTTCACCGTGGCCGGGCTGACCTTTCCGCCTGCGGCGCGGTCGTCGCCACAGCCGCAGCCCGAGCCGCCGGCGGCCTTCACCTCCTCATCGGCGACGCAGCAGGCATCGGCATCCGACTTCGCCGGTCCGCCGCAGCAGCCTGCTGCGACGCCCGCAAGGTCCTCGACATGGCCGATCCCCTCGCAAACGCCAGTCTGCGGAAGGACGAGTTTTGTCTCGCGGGCCGCCACCCAGTCGCCGTCGAGTGCGGCGACGATGGAGCGAACCTGCTCGTAGCCGGTGGCCATGAGAAAGGTCGGTGCGCGGCCGTAGCTCTTCATGCCGGCGATGTAGACGTCGCGCTCCGGCTGAGTCAGCTCGATGGCGCCATGCGGGGGGACATCACCGCAACTGTGCTCGTTGGGGTCGATCAGCGGACCAAGCACGCGTGGACATTCGAGCCAGGGATGCAGGTCGAGCCGGATCTCGGAGAGCATCGAGAAATCCGGCCGGAAGCCCGTCGCGACGATGACCTCGTCGGTGGTGAGGCTCTGCATCTCGCCGCCAATCTCGATCGCATCACCCTTGAGTGCGAAGGATGTCGTGCGGAACGGAGCGAGGATCTCGACGAGCCCCTGGTCGACCAGGGCCTTGGTGCGCTCGCCCAAGGCACCTCGGCTCGAGAGCTGATCCTCCGGGCCACCGCCATAGGTCTTGTCGTCCGGCGGCGAGCGCATGAGCCATAGGATATTTGTCGCCGGCACCTCCCGCCTCAGGCGCGCCAGCCCGAGCAGACCGTCCATCGCCGAATGGCCGGCACCGATGATGGCGACGCGCATGCCGGCGTAGCGGGCCCGCTCGGCCCCGGCGACATCCGGGATGCCGTAACGGATGCGGGCGGCCGAGGCGATCTCGCCCTCGGCTGGAACGCCACTCGCCCCGGCTGGATTGGGCGAGCGCCAGGTTCCCGAGGCATCGATGACAGCGCGCGCGAGCAGTCGCTCCTGCCGGCCATTGGCCTCAACGACGATCTCGAACGGCCGCTGCTCGCGGCCCTTGGAGGGCACGCGATCCATGGCAAGGCGCGTGACGGACACGACCTTCGAGCCGAGACGCAGATGCGGCGCGATCCGGGGATGCTTGGCCAGTGGCTCAAGATAGTGGCTGACGAACTCGTGGCCCTTGGGATCGAGATCGGGCTCGGGGTGCTGCCATCCCGTGGGTTCGAGCAGAGTCCATGACGCGGCGCTCACATTGTAGCGCCAGGGCGAGAAAAAGGTGACATGCCCCCACTCGCGGACGGCGGCGGCTGGGGCACTGCCCATCTCGAGCACGACAAAGGGCATGTTGCGGACGGCCAGCTCGGCGGCGGCGGCAAGGCCGACAGGACCGGCGCCGATCACGGCGACCGGGAGCGATGATCTTGTGGGAGTCATGTCTTGCATGGCGATGCTCCTGGCGGATGTTTCGGGGGGCTACGCTTCGGCCTTGGATTTCGATCGGGCAGGCGGACGGACCGGCGCACAGCCGTCGCCGACCCCGCGGCAGCAATTCTCAAGCAAATAGCCGACCAACGCCTCCATGACGTCGAAGCGCGTGGTGTAGATGAGCCCGCGCCCTTCGCGACGATGGGACACGAGCCCCGCATGCTGCAGGTGCATCAGGTGGAACGACAGCGAAGACGCGGGAAGCTTCAATGCGCCGGCGATCCGGCCCGGCTGTAGCCCAGCCTCTCCCGCCTGGACGAGCAGGCGATAGACCGCAAGCCGCGTCTCATGGCCCAACGCCGCCAGCGCCGAGGCGGCGATCGAGAGGTCGAGGTGGACGGGTGATTGTTGCATCGATGTTTCCGGAACTCTCGAATGATTGACCATGATTTAGCTGCACCCAGGACGCGTGTCAACGACTATTCGATAATTATCGAATTATTTCCTGCTGCAGCCCTCCTCAATCGCCCACCCGGGTTGCGCCGACTGGCCGATCGCGGCAAGCGTAGCGCCAGAGTGCCAGTCTTGAGGATTCCCACATGCGCACGCACGCCATGGTCGCCACCTCGCTCGGTGGCCCTGAGGTTCTGGAGAAAGCGGAGATCGACCTCGCCTGGCCCGGCCGGCCGGGCGACGTGCTTGTCCGCCTCAAGGCCGCGAGCCTCAATCCGGCCGATGTCTGGTTCCGCAGCCTCGGGCCTTATGTAAAGAGCGAGGGCCCGCTGGTGCTCGGCCATGACGGGGCGGGCGTGGTCGAGGCGGTCGGCTCCGCCGTCACTGGGGTGAAGCCCGGTGACCGGGTCGCCTTCTGCTTTGGCGGCATCGGCGCCGATCCCGGCACCTATGCCGAGCACGCCGTGGTACCGGCTGACTATCTGGCCCACCTTCCCGAAGGCATATCCTTCGAAACGGCGGCTGCCCTTCCTCTCGTCGCCATCACGGCCGTAGAGGCCTTGCGCGAGCGCGCCGCAGTCAAGCCAGGCGAGACCTTGCTCGTCCATGGCGGGGCTGGTGGCACCGGACACCTGGCGATCCAGATCGGACGACTGGCCGGTGCCCGCGTCGCGGCAACCGTCTCCACCGCCGCCAAGGCCGATCTCGCCCGGAGCCTCGGGGCGGAGCGCGTCGTTGACTACCGGAGCGCCGACTTCGTCGTCGAAACCCGCGCCTGGACCGGCGGCAAAGGGCTCGATGCCGCCTTCGACAATCAGGGCGGCGAGACATTGCAGAAGACCTTCAAGGCCATGGCGATTTACGGCCGGATCTCGACCCTCATCGGCATGCCCGGCGACGATGCTGACACCACGGCCTACAATATGAATCTCACGCTCCACAACGTCATGATGCTGACGCCCATGTGGCTCGGCCTGACCGACCGTCTTGTCGCCCAGCGCAAAATCGTCGAGCAGGCCCTCGCCGATGCTGCGACAGGTCGATTGAGGGTCCATATCCAGGACACGTTTACCCTCGCCGAGGCTGCAACCGCCCACCGCAAGCTCGAAGCCGGCGGCACGACGGGCAAGATCGTGCTGAGCATTCCTTGACCGGCAGGCGTGATCGCGGCGCAGGGGTTGCGCCTTTGGCATGGGCACCCGCATCTGCTAGAGTTTCCGCGAATTCGCGCCATCCGAGGAGACCACTCATGAACGTTGTCGACCGGAAGCTCCCCCACCCCGCCGGCCGCTTCTCGCGGAACCCGGAGACCTCCTTCACGCTGCCCGCGCGCTACTATCTCGATCCGGAAATCTACCGTCGCGAGCTCGAGGCGATCTTCTACCGGACCTGGAACTATGCCGGGCATGTCAGCCAGGTGAGCGAGCCCGGCGGCTACATCACAACCAAGGTCGGCGACCAGAACATCGTTGTCATCCGCGGCCAGGACGGCGAACTCAGGGCCTTCTACAATGTCTGCTCGCATCGCGCGCACGAGCTTCTCAAGGGTTGCGGCAAGGCCAAGCTCATCACCTGCCCGTATCACGCCTGGACCTATCACACCGATGGCCAGCTGCGCTCGGCGGTCGGGCAAAAGAAGGTGGCTGGCTTCCAGGCCAAGGAGTTCGCGCTGAAGCCCGTCCGCGTCGAGGCGATCGCCGGCTTCGTCTACGTCAACCTCGATCCCGATGCCCCCTCGCTCAGCGAGCAGAGCGAAGGTCTCGCGGGCGAGCTCCGCAAGTTCTGCCCTGAGATCGAGAATTTGAAGCTCGCCAAGCGGCTGAGCTATACCCTCAAGGCGAATTGGAAGAACGTCGTCGACAACTACCTCGAATGCTACCACTGCACGCCCGCGCATCCGGCCTTCGTCGAGCTCGTCGACATCAAGAACTACCGCACCATCACGCACGGCATCTACTCGAGCCACATCTCGCCGCCGGGCCGGGCCGACAACAGTGCCATCTGCCTGATCCCGGGCCAGGAGGGCAATTTCGCCGGCTTCTGGGTCTGGCCCTCCATGACCTACAACACCTTCCCCGGCTGCTCGAATGTCGGCATCCTGCACATCATGCCGACGGGCCCGGAGACGACGGAAGAGCACTTCGATTTCTTCTTCGCCGAGGACGTGTCGCAGAAGATCATCGACGAGGCCATCGAGTACGTCGACAAGGTGCTGAACCCCGAGGACATCGCGCTCGTCGAAAGCGTGCAGCGCGGCTTGCACTCGAAGGGCTACAGCCAAGGCCGCTTCATCATCGACAAGGACCGCACCTTCATCAGCGAGCACGGGCTGCACCACTTCCACTCGATGGTGCTCGACGCCTTGGGCGAGTTGCCGGATTAGGCGCAGCTCACGGATTGAGCCTCCGCCTCCAGCACTGGATAATCGTTGTATCCTTTCGCGCCCTGCGAATAGAACGTCGCCTCGTCGGCGGGGTTCAACGGCGCGCCTGCTGCGAATCGGCGTGGGAGATCGGGGTTCGCGAGGAAGCGGCGGCCGAACGCGAAGGCATCGGCTTGGCCAGCGGCGAGCATTTCGTTTGCTTCTTGTGGTGCGTAGCTCGAGTTGAGAGCCAGCGCGCCCTTGAAAACGCGGCGGATGGCGGGAACATTATCCTCGGTGGTGTTGCCGGTATAATCGTCGCCGCCAGCACGCGCATTGCGCATTTCGAGCAGCGCAATGCCGAGGCCATCGAGCGCCTTCGCGGCAGCCGGAAACAGCGCGCCCATGTTGCTCTCGGCGCAGCCTTCGACAGCATCGTTGGGCGAGAGGCGCACGGACGTCCGGCCGGCGCCCGCCACGGATATGATGGCCTTGGTGGCTTCGATCAGGAAGCGCAACCGGTTCTCGACGGATCCGCCATAGCCATCCGTTCGCTCATTCGTGCCGTCACGCAGGAACTGGTCAACGAGATAGCCATTGGCGGCATGCAGCTGCACGCCATCGAAACCGGCCTCGAACGCATTGACGGTGGCGCGGCGATAATCCTCGATGACGCGCGGAACTTCGTCGCGCTGGAGCGCCCGTGCGCGGCTGTAGGGTTTCCTGCCTTCATAAGTGTAGGAGCCGCCAGGCGCCAGCGTGGCCGAGGCAGAAACCGGCGGGGCACCGTCGAGGAATTCGGACGGCACCACGCGGCCCATGTGCCAGAGCTGGCAGAGGATGAGCCCGCCCTTCTCGTGCACGGCCTTGGTGACCGCCCGCCAGCCTTTCACGTGCTCGCCTGTCCAAATGCCCGGCGCATAGGGCCAGCCTAGTCCTTCACGGCTGATGCCGGTCGCTTCCGAGAGAACGAGGCCGGCCGAAGCGCGTTGAGCGTAGTACTGGGCCATGATCGGCTCCGGCACGAAATCGCGCGTGGCGCGCCCGCGCGTCATCGGCGCCATGAGGATGCGGTTCTTCAGCTTCCAGTCGCCGACAGTGAGGGAATCGTGAAGGGCGGGCATGCGGCGATCTTTCTTCAGCTGAGGCCAGTGTGGCGTCGCGCCATAGTTGACCAGTCTCGCTGCAGGGTCCGTGTCAACTATGGCGCGATGAACGCCACACTAAGCTCATGATTTTGCTAGTGGCCCTTATGTCGCGCCAAAATCGGATGGACGCCCGGCGATCACTCGATTTTGGCGCGAGGGGCCACTAGGTGGTGTCAGCACAATCTTGCCGACATGACGTTTGGCCAGGAAGTCGCGTTGCGCATCGGCAATGCGCTCGAGCGGGTATGTCGCCGCCAGCAGCGGGCGGATCTCGCCGCGCTCGATGTAGCGGATGAGGTTTGGAAACACCGGCTCGTCCCAGGCCGTGCCGCCGATGAGCCGCAGGTCTTTGAGATAGAGCGTGCGCATATCGAGCGAGACGATCGGGCCGGCGATCGCGCCGGAGGTCACATAGCGCCCGCCGCGCCGGAGCACCTCGAGCAAACCGGCGAAGCCATTGCCGGCCACGCAGTCGACGGCGACATCGACGCTCTCTTTGCCGAGCGTCGCGGCGGGCGCCTCGTTGCGGTCGAGCACGCGATCGGCGCCGATGGCGATAACAGCCGCATGCTTGTCGCGGCCGGCGACAGCGGTCACGGTCACGCCGCGCCGCTTGGCGAGCTGCACGGCCGCCGAGCCGACACCGCCGGAGGCGCCCGTCACGAGCACATGCTGTCCGGCCTCGACCCCGGCACGGTGCAGCAGGTTCTCCGCTGTCGCGTAGGCGCAGGGAATGGTGGCGAGCTCGGCATCGCTCCAGGCGCAGTCGACCGGGAACACCTCGCAGGCCGCCACCGTCACATACTCGGCGAACGCGCCGTCGAAGTCGGAGCCCATCCAGATGGTGTCCATCGACGCATAGCCGGCGGCGCGCATGCAGGCGCGCACGAGCGCACGCCGGCCGATGAGCGCGGCGTCGGCATTGGCACCGACGCTCACCACCTCGCCGCAGCAGTCGGTGCCTTGGATGATGGGAAAGGGCGTCGCACCGCTCCAGCCGCCATCGGCCGTGTCGGCGGCCGCTGCTTCCTGAGAGGACGCCGCTTCGGACGTATCGCCCGTCACGCTTGAGGAATACCAGCCGACGCGCGTGTTAATCTCGGTGTTGTTGACGCCGGCCGCAAGCACCCTGAGAAGCGCCTCGCCCGGACCCGGCTCCGGCCGCCGGACCTCGCACCAGACGAGCTTGTCGGTGCCGCCATTGCCGGTGGTGACGACCGCCATCATGGTTGGGCGGCCTGGGACGAGATCGAAGCGACGCGGATCGTTACGCATGCCCGGTTTCAGCCTCGCTCGCCGATCGATTTCTTCATGTAGACAGTGACGCTTCCCGGGACCACGGCGCCGGTTTTGTAGATGGTGTAGCCGCGACGCGCATAGAAGGCGATGTTGTCGGTGAATTTTTCGTTGGTGTAGAGACGGATCTCCGGGACGCCCAGCCCCTGCGCGATGGTCTCGGCGTGGCGGAGCAGTCGCTCACCGAGACCTCGGCCTTGAGCATCGGGATGAACAGCGAGGTTCTCGATCAGGAGATGGTCCTCCGCTGGAATCATCTCGACAAGCGCGATCAGTTTGCCGTCGCGTTCCGCCAAGTCGATAAGATGTTCAGCCACCGCGCGATCGTAGTCCGCTTGCATCGGCAGCGGCTCGCGGCCGATGAGCGGTACCCATTTGGCATAGGCGAGGTGCGTGAGATCGCGGATGGCGGCGGCATCGGCGGCGGTGGCGCGGCGGATCGCCAGAGCATGGGTCACGCAGAGACCTTCCGTCCCTCGACCCACACCGCCCTCACATTCGCCTGTGTCGCCGTCGAGACGATCTTCTCCAGCACATCCTCGTGACTGTCGAGCCCATCGAAAGCGCGGACGTTAGAGCCCGGCGCGGCGAGGTCGATGAGCACCGCGTCGAAGGCGGCGCCGGCGCGGAACACACCGGCATCGAGCCCCAACACCTCGGCGCCGCCGCGGGTGCTAAGCCAGAAGGCTTCCCGGAAATCGATACGCGTACCCGGCCGACCGCGATCCTTCGCCGAGAGCCCCGGATCAACGCCTTCCTCCAAGGCGCGTGATGATGCAATCGCCTGCCGGGCGTTGTCGATGATGGAGGGCGAATGCCCACCGGAAATGTCGGTGCCGAGGCCGACGTTGAGACCGAAGTCGAGCGCGCGGCGGAGCGGGAACACGGCATTCGAGAAGTAGTAATTCGACAGCGGACAGTGCGCGATGCCGGCGCCCTGGCGCTTGATTGTTCCCATGTCGGAGGTCGAGATGAAGTTGGCGTGCGCCAGAACCGTGTGGCGTTCCATCAGACCGAAACCTGCGAGCGCCTGCGTGTCAGACTTGCCATAGCGATCGAGCACGTAGCCGTGCTGCCAATCGCTCTCCGAGCAGTGGGTCTGGACGATCGCCTTCGTATCGGCGGCGATACGTCCGAGGCCGTCGAGCATTTTGTCGGTGCAAGAGGGAATGAAGCGCGGCGTCACCACCGGCTGCACGAAACCGCCATTGCCGGGAAGCGCGCGAACTTGCGCGATGTGATCGCGCGTCAGCGCCAATCCGTCCTCGGTTGAGGCGTCGCGGTAGAATTCCGGGCACTGATCCGGGTTGTCCATGGCGACACGGCCGACATAGGCGCGCTGGCCGAGGTCGAGGCAGGTTTTGGCCAGCGCCACCGAGGCTGGGAGATGGACGGTTGCGAAATACACGGCCGTCGTCGTGCCGTTGGCGAGCAGCGTTTCGACCAGCTGCCGGTAGATGTTCTCGGCGAAGGCGAGGTCGGCGTAGCGCGCTTCCAGCGGGAACGTGCACTTCTGCAGCCAGTCGTAGAGCGGCAAATGCAGGTTCTTGCCGAGCTGGGGGAATTGCGGTGCGTGGATATGCAGGTCGACAAGGCCGGGAATGAGAACCTGGGTGGGGGCGAGGCGGGAAAGCCTGCCGGCGTCCGACGCAGTCTTGACGCGCGCGGCATGCTCTGGCACGTCCTCGGGCGTCACGCGGACGACCCGTCCATCCGCGCCGGTCTCGATCAAGGCGCCCTCAAGCACTTCGATTTTTCCGCGCGTGGGCGCATGGAAGGCTGTGCCGAGGAAGGCAGTGGGCGTGACGGTCATGACAGCGCCTCCGCAAGGGAACGCGCATACGCTGATCGCCAACGGTGTGGCGCAGTGCGGGCTCTCGTGGAGCGCGTCCACCCCCACCGAGGCGCGCCTAAGGACTTAGCTGCTGCGCATCTAAGTCCAAGGCGCGCGGTCCTCCCCCATCTAACACGCGACAATTCTGCTGTCGCCACCACACGCATACTCTGCGTAGCCGGCCTTCTCCCTTGGGGAGAAGGTGGCGCGGTCCATGCGGAGCATGGCTCCGCCATGAAAGCGCCGGATGAGGGGTTGAGCAGGGCACATTCCCTCAACCACATTGCTACCGAATTGGAGTGCGCCGAGAGTTTGGTGAAATGCTCAACCCCTCTCCCGCCTGTCTTGGCTTGCGTGCCTCCGGCACGACCCGGCACCCTCTCCCCAAGGGAGAGGGCCGACAATGGATGGGTCGCGTTCTTGCAAACGGGCACCGTGTGAGCGTGACTATGATCGTAACGATGAAGGCAGGGCGGCATGGTGTTGTCATTGGGCTGGGCGCCAGTTGCTGTTGCCGGCTGTCGCTCACCCAACAGAAAACCGGGCCGCACTCGCGCACGGCCCGGCTGATACAGCACCATTCCAAGCATGTCCGTCGTCATCCAAGCGAAGGCGAGGATCCGCCCTACATCGCGGCCGCCTTGTCGAGCTCCGGCATTGCGGCCTTCAGGCCCTTCGAGAAGCGATCCACGGCCTCCTCGGCCTCGGCGCGGTTCATGGTGAGCGGCGGCGAGAAGCTCGTCGTCTCGATGAACGGAAGGGCCCGCGTCATGACGCCGGCGGCGAGCGCCTTCGCCGCGACGATCCGGTGCGCGTTCGCCTTCGGATTGAAGAAGGTCTTCGTCTTCCGGTCGGCCACATACTCGATGGCGATCATCTGGCCCATGCCGCGAACATCGCCGACATAGGGACAATCGGCGGTGGCCTCGGTCAAGAGCTTCTGCAGATAGGGCCCGACCTCGGCCGCGTTCTCCGGCAGCCGCTCGCGCTCCATGATGGCGAGGTTCGTCATGCCCAGCGCGCCGCCGACGGGATGACCCGAATAGGTGAAGCCGTGCATGACGGGCCCCATCTCGGGCGAGGCATCGCGCAGCACGTTCCAGATCTTCTCCGAGATGACGGAGGCCGAGACCGGGAAATGCGCCGAGGTGATGCCCTTGGCGAGCGTCACGATATCGGGCTCGAGCTTCATGCCGCCGGTGGCGAACCAGTGGCCGGTGCGGCCGAAGCCGGTGATAACCTCGTCGGCGATGAAGAGAATGTCGTGCTTCTTGAGGATCGGCTGCAACGCCTCGAAGTAGCCCTTCGGCGGGATCAACACGCCGCCGGTGCCCATGATCGGCTCGGCAATGAAGGCCGCGATGGTCTCGGGGCCTTCGCGTGCAATCAGCGCCTCGATCTCGGCTATGAGGCGTTTCGTGAACGCCTCCTCGCTCTCGCCCGCTTTGCCGAAACGGAAATAGTGCGGGCACTCGACGTGGAAGATGCCGGGCAGCGGAAGATCCCAGGCCTTGTGATAGGCCGGAATGCCGGTCAGGCCCGCGGCCGCGAAGGTCAGGCCGTGATAAGCGCCGTTGCGCGAGATGAACTTCTTCTTCTCCGGCCGGCCGCGCAGATTGTTGTAGTAGCGGACGAGCTTGTAATTCGTGTCGTTGGCATCCGACCCGCCCTGGCCGAAGAACACCTTCGACATCTGCGGCGCGTTGGCCTTGGTGTGGAAGAGGTCGAGCACCTTCTCGGCGAGCCGGATGATCGGCTCGTTGGAGGAGCCGGCGAAGATGTGGAAATAAGCGAGATCCTCGACAGCCTTGCGGGCGGTCTCGGCCATCTCCTTGCGGCCATAGCCGATGTTGACGCACCACAGCCCCGCGCCACAATCGATGATGTCGCGGCCCTGATTGTCGCGGACCCGCACTCCGCGGGCATCGGTCACGATCAGCGGCCCGCGGGCGAGGTGATCGGCGATCGAGGTCATCGGGTGGAACAGGCTCTCGCGGTCGATGTCCTCGAGCGGAAAGTTGCGGGCGGCGGATTTGTCCATAGGAAAGCCCTCGTGGGTGGTCGGTTGTTCTTCAAAGCCACCATAGCGGCTTTGGCTGGCGGGGGAAACTGGGGCGCCGGGGGGCGGCTATGCGGCCTGAACGTGCTCTACCCGCGCCGCCGCGCGAGAAAGGCCACATGCGACAGGCGGCGCTCGGTGGCGAGCGTCTCGGCCATGCGGCGGTAGGCCGTCAGGACCTCGAATCGCTCCTGCCCTTCGAGCGCCACGAGCGCCTCGCGGTGGCGCTCCCGGGCCTGCCAGTGGCCACGGGCCAGCCAGGCGATCGTTCCGGTCAAGTCCTCGCGCCGGAGGAGGTCGAAGCCGGCAGCGGCGAGCAGGTCCTCGTTGTAGCCCGGATGCGTGATGAGAAAAGTGAAGTCCGGCGCGCGGACTGCCAACTCGGTATTCATGATCGGTCCCGTCACGATCTGATCGGTGAAGGCAAGGCGGCCGCCGGGCTTCAGGACGCGCGCCCACTCGGCGAGCACGCGCGGCCGATCCGGCAGATGGATCAGGCCATCGACGGAGACAATGGCATCGAAACTGCGATCATCGAAGGGAAGACGCGCGGCTGCATCGGCGGCTTTGAACGCGACACGATCGGCCAATCCGTGATCGGCGGCCCGGCGCGATGCCGCTGCGACCGCATCGGCGCTTCGATCGATGCCGGCTACCTTGCAGCCCCGCCGCTCGGCGAGCCGCAGCGCTGGCGCGCCACCCCCCGAGGCGATATCGAGCACGACATGCTCCGGCCCCGCATCGAGCCAGTCGAACAGACGGTCGTAGTCGGCCGTCGAGGTCCAGCTGCCCTGACCGAAGTAACCGGGGTCGGCTTCCGAGAATACCTTGATTTGTAGCGCCTCGGCCTCGGCGGCATAGCGCAGCTTGTAGAAATCCCGCGCGTTCTTGTCGTCGGCCATCCCCTACTCCTCCCCGCGCGGCCAGTAGACGCCGGCGCGCCGGCGATGCTGCTCGACCTCCTCCAGCCGCGCCAGTACCGCCTTGTCGCCGGACGAGACGAGCAGCGCGATCAGCGTCTCGAGCAGCGCGATCGTCGCCGCCTGCGAGGGGAAGAACTGCGGCGTCGCCGTCGGCACGAGCAGCAGTGTGCCGGCAAGTGGCGCGAGCGGCGCCGTGCGGCTGTCGGTGAGCGCTATGACATGGGCTCCGGAGGCTTTGGCAAAGGTCGCCGTCTCGACCGATTGGGCGGCATAGGGCGCGACCGAAAGGACGAGCGCAACGTCCTTCGTGCCGATGCCGGCCAGCTCATCCACCATGCTCGCCATTAGGGGCTGAGCGAGCACGACATTCGGCCGGGTCATCCGGGCGACATAGTGAAAATAGGCCGCCGGCGCGTGCATGCCTCCGATGCCCACGACATAGGCCGTGCGCGCGGTCCGCAGCCGCTCGGCCGCCGCCGCGAGCGCCGCCGGATCGTTGCCGCGGAAGGCCGTCTCGACATTGGAAAGGATGGCCTCCGCCATGCCGCCTACGACACCGCTCGCGCGCCCGCCCTCGGGCAACCGCTGCAGCCATTCGGCGCGCGCCACGAAATCGGTTCCCGATGTTCTGAGCGCCTCCTGGAAAACCCGCCGGAAGGCCTCGTAGCTTGGCTGGTCGAGGGCTTTGGCGAGACGGACCATGGTCGACGGCGGCACACCGGCCTCCCCCGCCAACGCCCGCATGGAGCGCAGCGCCACGTCCTCCGGACGCTCGAGCACGATCTTGGCCGCCTGCCGGAGCTGGGGCGATAGTTCCGGATAGCGCTGGGTGATGTGCGCGAGGAGGTCCTTGAGGCCTGATGCCGGGGGCGACGTGGCGGGCTGCTGTTCCATGGGAAGTATGTTACTCAATCGGCCGTGCCGTGACGACCCGGGTGCGGGGGACGATCATGACATTTGGTTTCTGGCGAGGGTTCGATGGCTGGTTTGATCAGAGAAGGGCATGGTCTTATCGAGCGCGACCGGTCCGTCCTCATCGTCATCGACGTGCAGGATTACTTTCTCGGCAAGCTGCCGCTCGACGTGCGCAGACCGCTGGTCGAGCGCATGGCCTGGCTGATGCGGGTGGCGCGCGCTCTGGACATTCCGATTGTCGCCACCGCCGAGGATGTCGCCCGTGACGGTCCGCTGACGGCCGCGCTCGCAGACGAGCTACCCTCCGGAGCCAAAGTGCACGACAAAATGATCTTCGGCCTGACCGGCCAGGCGCCGATCCTCGCCGATGTCGAGGCGACGGGCCGCACGACCGCCGTGCTCATCGGCCTGGAAACCGATGTCTGCATCGCCCATTCGGCACTTGGCCTGGCGGCGCGAGGCATCCGTCCTGTCGTCATCGAGGACGCAACGCACTCGCCTCCACCGCATCACGACACCGGCATCCGCCGTCTGAGAGAGGCGGGCATCGTCATCCAATCGGTCAAAGGCCTCTAC
Source organism: Hyphomicrobiaceae bacterium (assembly GCA_031403155.1). Taxonomy (GTDB): domain Bacteria; phylum Pseudomonadota; class Alphaproteobacteria; order Rhizobiales; family Hyphomicrobiaceae; genus JANNSX01. The sequence continues at coordinate 1,428 of JANNSX010000241.1, read as the reverse complement.
TACGAGTGGATCCGCGACCTCAGCCTCCATCACAAGCTCCGTGGCCTACAGCAGGCGCCGCTACCGGCAGGACTGACGCTTTGATGCGTAACCGCGAGGCAGCAGCGGCGAGTTGCTTCGCTCTTCTTGCCGCGTTGATCGCATCTCCCAACGCCTTCGCCGCATGCGAGGTCCGCAAGCAAACCGCCCGCGCGGTTGTCGCCGTCCTCGATGGCGAGACGATCAAGCTCGACGACGGGCGCGAGGTGAAACTCCTCGGCATCCTAGCCCCCTCCCCACCTCCAGGGCTCGCAGCCGATGCCGTTTGGGAGCCAGCCGAGGCGTCGCGCAAGGCCCTTTCCGATCTGCTGACGAGCAAATCCGTGCGGATCGGCGCGGCGGGCCGTCAGAAAGACCGCTACGGCCGCACGCTCGCCCATGTCTTCCTCATCGACGGCAAGACGGAGAGCTGGATCGAGGACCGCATCGTCGAGCAGGGACATGCCCGCGTCGCTTCCTCCCCCGACGGCCGGAGCTGCATTGCCGAACTGCTCGCGGCCGAGGGTCGGGCCCGCCGCGCCAAGCGCGGACTCTGGGCGCACGCCGCCTATCAGATCCGCGAGGCCGACAAGGCGCACGAGCTCGCGGACTTCGTGCAGAGCTACCAGATCGTCGAGGGGCGGGTGCGCGAGACCCAGGAGCGCAAGCGCCGGGTCTATCTGGATTTCGGCGAGGACTGGTCGAAGGATCTGACCGCCGTCATCTCGGGCCGCGATCGCAAGCGTTTCGAAACGGCGGGTATCGATTTGCTGAAACTGAAAGGGCGCAAGGTGCGCCTTCGAGGTTGGGTCGAGCGCTGGAACGGCCCGCTCATCCGCCTGACCTATCCCGAGCAGATCGAGGTGTTGGATGCGGTAGAGGAGACCGCGAAGACGACAGTGCCACCTGCCATCCCGATCGCCATCGCGCCAAAAGGAAAGAGCCCCGACTGACGCTGCTCCAGATGTCAAGGCTCACACTGGCCGAGTTTCAGGCTGAGTTACTGCTTTGGGCCAACAACTGCCATCCCGAGATACGGACGATCAGATGGCGTGTGCTTTCCGTGCACGCCGAGTCGGAGGTCATGAGCGCGAAAATCGCTGCAGCGCATCATGCCTATGGTGAAATTCTGCGTCTGGCGACTGCTTTCGAACCTACCGCGTCGCTCAGTACTCGATGAGCAGATCGGGAGGTTGACCCTCACGTCTTCCTAAACGTTGGGCAGGGCGCTTCAGTATGATCGTCGGGCAAATCAACCTTGACCCACGCGACCTTCAGATTGCTCTTTCCACTCAGGATGCGACTGGCCAGCGATAGGGACGGAGAACGTAGTCCCGGCTCCACAGGCCTAGAGCGGGTTCAACTCAAGCGGAATCACGAACCCGCTCTAAGTTGTTGGCCTTGAGCACG
>JANNSX010000240.1:0-6086 GCA_031403155.1 Hyphomicrobiaceae bacterium | reverse complement strand
CCTCCGCCGCTTTGGGGCGGGGCTTCGGGAGCCCCGTTTCCACGGGTTCCGCTGCGCTCACCCGTGGCTACAATCCCCAGCCCCTTCGGGGCTTGGCCGGTCTTGCCGCTGTAGAAGAAACGGGCTTCGATGCGGGTCAGGCAATTTGGGGTTTGGTATAACTTGAGCTACGGCGACATAAACAAAAAGGGCGAGCCAACCGGCTCGCCTTTAGTTTTCGTGGTGTGCCGGCCATCCGAAGATGGCCCGCCTCGGTAAGCGCGCCGCCCTAGGGTGTTGCCGTTTTTCGTTGAATCACTCCAACACCCTAATTCCTTGGTTTGCCGTGCTTCTTTTCGGAAAACCGCTTCGGATCCCGGACTTCGCCGGGACAGGCTTTTTCCGGAAGCACCCTAAAGCTCCTCGACGGTGAACGTGTCGCATTGCGAGGGGTTGCCCGTCTCGAGGCCTCGCTTGAACCAACGCACGCGTTGCTCCGAGGAGCCGTGCGTAAAGGCATCCGGGACGACCCGGCCCTGAGTCTGCTTCTGGATGTTGTCATCACCGATGGCGCTCGCCGCGTTGAGGCCTTCCTCGATGTCGCCAGCCTCCAGAATGCGCTTGGAACGATCGGCCTGGGCGGCCCAGACGCCGGCATAGCAATCGGCCTGCAGCTCCATCCGGACCTGCGCGGCGTTGGCATCGCGCTCGCTGACCTGCTGCTTGTACTGCTGCACCTTGTCGGCGGTGCCGAGCAGCTTCTGCACGTGATGACCGACCTCGTGCGCAATCACATAGGCTTGGGCGAAGTCGCCGCCAGCGCCGAATTGCGTCCGCATCTGCTGATAGAAGGCGAGGTCGATGTAGACCTGCTGGTCGAGCGGGCAATAGAACGGGCCCATCTGCGCCATGCCCGCGCCACAGGCGGTCTGCGTCGTGCCGTCGAACAGAATGAGCTTGGGCGGTACGTAGCGGCGCCCCGACGACTCGAAAAGGCGGCCCCAGACGTCCTCGTTGTCGGCGAGCACGACCTTGACGAAGGCTGCAAGGTCGTCCGACGCCTTGATTTGCGGCTCAGCCGAGCCAGGCTGGCTGTCCACCTGCTCGGTGCCCGGCCAGTTCGGCAGGTCGAACTTTGGAAGCTCCTTGCCCTGGGTATCGACCTTCGGCATCGGGAACTGGTTGCCGCCGCCGGTCAGGATATCGAGCGGATTGATGCCGAGCAGCAAAGCGATGCCAAGCATGATCAGCAAGCCGACAATGCCGATACCGCCGCCCTTGCGGCCTCCAGGCATCGGAAACGGCAAGCCACCGCCGCTGCCGCCCGGGAACGAGAATCCACCGCCACCCTCGCCGCGCCTATCCTCGACGTTGTCGCTTTCGCGACGGCCTCTCCATTGAACCATGATGCTCTCCGCGGCGTTCGGCCGTGCCCTATATGGGGTCCAGCCGTCGCCGGCCCCCTCAGGTGCGACTAAATGCACCGTCGGACGGTATCGTGACAAGCGGGAATTCGACGACCGCGGACAGGCCCTCGTCTCGGGCTAGGCAATCAGACCCGACCGCAAGGCCTCGACAATTGCCTGGACCCGGGTTTGAACGCCGGATTTCCGCTTCGCGTTCTCGATGTGGTAGTTCACGGTCTTGGCACTGAGCGCGATGATCTGGCCGATTTCCCAATCGGATTTGCCAGCCGCCGCCCAACTGAGGCATTGCCGCTCGCGCTCGGTGAGCCGCGTGCCCGGACGATACCGGATTGCGTCGAGGGCGGCGATGCGTCGATAGATGGCTGAGCTTGCCAGGATCACGGCGCTTCTTGCGCCAGCATCGAGCGTCGGGTGCCGTCCGGCAGCCAGCACGACGGGCGTTGCGAAAGCCGTCCGGCCCAACGGGATGGCAAGACCATCTTCGAGGCCGAGCCCGCGCGCCAGAGCAGCGCGGGCCGCGGCGGCCGGCCCTTGGCAACGCGACCAGGCTTCACGCCAAGTGAAACTTCGTCCGTCCGCGCGGGCCTCGGCCAGAATCGGATCGTTCTCGACGACCTCGCAGGTCGCTGTGCGGCTGAGCCACTCGCCCGGGAAAGTCGAGAAGTGGACCTCGATCGAGCCGTGGGCACCCCCGGCATTCTCCCCGCCCGGTGGCAGGTTTACGCACGCGACGTGTTCTAGCCCCATCGGCCGCACGAAGCGGCGAGAAACCTCCGCGATCTCCCCCGGAGTGCGGCACTCCTCCAGGGCCGGTGTCAAAGTAAACAAAGCCAATTCATGCGCGGTACTCATCATGATCACTCCAGCAAGGCATGCATGACACGAACCGTGAGCCGCCAGTTGGCGTCCGTCTCACTCGCCTAACGAACAAAAGGCAATCTACAGTTGCCATATTGCTGATGCCGTGCAACCAACAGTTTTTCCGGCTCTGGAATTATCCACAGAAATGAATGCCACCGCTGCTTCCAACCGCCCTCGAATCAGCTGGATGGCTACCGGGCGCCGCCTGGATGCGATTGCAATACGAGGTAGTTCTCCTATTGTTGCTTACGCAAGCACGGAACTGGCAACACCGTCATGGTTGCATTGCCGGACGTGCTCGGGGGGGGGGAGCGTCCGTCCGCGTTGGGCTCGGGCGCAGTTGACGGAAGCTGGTATGGCGTCGCCGGGGCTGGGGAGCCACTATCTATTCTTGATCGGATGGCTTGCAGTTAGCTTTGCAGGCCATTCCGGGCTTGCCCGCGCGCAAACCGCCGATACATCCATCGACCAGATCTCGATCGGCACTGGCTCACCGACCGTTATCTACTTCGCCGCCGGAAACGCAATCTGCCGCCTCGTCAACCGGCAAGCGAGCGCCGCGAACGCAGCCCGTCCGAAACGCCAGCTCACCTGCTCGGCGCCGGCCACGCCCGGCTCGATCTTCAATTTGGGCGAACTCCGGACACGCAATCTCACCTTCGCAATCGTGCAGTCTGACTGGCAGTACCACGCCTTTCGGGGCAGCAGCCGGTTCTCGGGACAGGCCTTCCCCTCGCTTCGTTCGGTGCTCTCTCTACACCCCGAGGCATTTCAAATCCTCGTCGGCCGGGGAACCTCGATCTCAGGCTTCGAGGGCCTCATGGGCAAACGCGTCGCGCTCGGCGAGAAGGGGTCCGGCACGCGCTCGACCTTCGACGTGCTCATGCAGGCCTATGGCGTCGATCAGAGCTTTTTCGCGCGCGCCGACGAGACCGCCGCCGCCGACCAGAACCAGGCGCTGTGCGACGGCAACGTCGACGCCATCGCCTATGCGATCGGCATTCCGAGCGCCCCTGTCGGCGATGCAACGGCAAGGTGCGGGGCAACGCTGGTCAGTCTGGCGGGCGCACCACTGACGAAACTCGTCAAAGAGAACCCGTACTACGGCATGGTCACCATTCCGCGCGGCACCTTCGCAGGCATGGACGCGCCGGCCACGACCTTCGGCGTCCTGGCGACGCTGGTCACGCGCGGGGACACCCCCGACGAGGTCGTCTACGACCTGACGCGAACGGTGATCCAGGAGCTCGAGAGCCTGCGCCCGATGCACCGGGCCTTCGCCAATCTCGATGCCGACCGGATGGTGAGCGACGGCCTTACCGCTCCGCTGCATTCTGGAGCGCTCCGTTACTATATCGAGCGCGGCCTGGTCTCGCCCCGAGGGAGATGACGATGCCGGAAGCGAAATCAGGCCCGGGTAGCGGCCTGCCGATAATCGAGGGCGAGGTGACGCAGAGCAGTAGCGACAGCGGCGAGATCGCCGGGCCTGAAGAGGACGCCACCTCTCCAGGCGCGATGCCCGCGTCCGCGCCGGCCGAAACCAATCCGGAAAAAGCGCCCTGGCGGCTGCCGAGACTATCGCTTGCCACCAAGCTCGCCGCCATGCTGCTGCTCACCAGTCTGGCGAGCGCTGCCATTGTCGCAGCGCTCGGCTATCTCGACGGCAAGGAACAATTGCGCCAGCAAGCGCTCGACCAGCTGAGCAGCATCAAGAGCGCAAAAAAGCAGCAGGTCGAATGGTATTTCCGGCAGATGCGGGAGACCTTCAAATCGTTCGGAGAGGACGTGACCATCGTCTCCGCCGTTTCGGCTTTCAAGGATGGTTTTGCGCAACTCGGCCGTCAGGCCCTGGCGCCAGAGCGGCGCCAGCTGCTCACCAAGTACTACATCAATGAGTACATCGACGACCTCACGCGATCCGGAGAGATGCCGGACCTGACGTCACTCTTGCCCAAAACCGACCGGGCCCTCGAGCTGCAAACATTGTTCATCGCGGAAAATCCCAATCCGAAGGGCGAACGCGGCAAGCTCGCGGACCATCCCGTCAGCAACGCCTACACGCTGACCCACTACACCTTCCATCCCTGGTTCCGCGATCTCACGTCCCGCTTGAACTTTTACGACGTGTTCCTGATCGACGGGATCTCCGGCGACATCGTCTACTCCGTCGCCAAGGAGCCCGAGCTCGGTACCAGCCTGTTGGACGGACCTTATGCGAGTTCGCGACTCGGCCAACTCGTCAAGGCGATCATCGCCTCGCCCCAGCGCGGCACGGTTTTTCTTGCCGACACGTCGTTCTACCCACCCTCCGGCAACGTGCCGGCGATGTTCATCGCCACACCGATCTTCGCCAACTGGAAGTTCATGGGTGTGATGGCGGCACAGGTGAACTCGGATTCGCTCGCCGCCTTCATGACGAATGGCGGCCGCTGGCGCGAGGATGGTCTCGGCGAAACCGGCGAAATCTACCTCGCCGCCGAAGATCGCCTGATGCGTTCGGATTCCCGCGGGCTCGTCGAAAACAAGGACGCTTACTTGAAAAGTCTCGAGTCGTCCGACATGCCCAGAACCGAAATCAACCGGATGGCGCGACTGAACACGACACAATTGCTGCAGTCCGTGAACACCGAGGCCGTGCGGCAGGCCCTGCAGGGGACGGAGGGTATTGCCGAGTACCAGGACTATCGCGGCCGCAACGTCCTCGGTGCGTTCACACCACTGGATATCCCCGATCTCAATTGGGTTCTCGTCGTCAAGAAGGAAATGGACGAAATCCTGGCGCCGCAGACCAGGTTTGCGCGGCGGGTCATGCTCGTGATGCTCATGCTCGCACTTGCCATCCCGCTGTTGGCGACGCTGCTCGCGAAGCGCTTTCTCAAGCCGGTCAACGCGCTGCTTGCCGGTATCGAAAGGCTCAAGGCCGGAGACGCCGATGCCGGCATGCCGGCCGGCGGCGATGACGAGTTCGGCAGGCTCACGACGGCCTTCAACGGCATGTCGGACGCCGTGCGTGAGCGCGATCACGTGATCCAGCGGAAGTCCACTGCCTACGAGGCACTGCTCAAGCACCTCTTCCCGGACACCATCGCTCAACGCATGAAGGAGGGCGAAGGACAGATCGTCGAGACCTTCCCTCAAACAGCCGTGGTCTTTGCCTACGTGCTCGGTTTCATCAAGTCGATGGATGGCAAGGACGGGAAAGAGTCGATCGGACTGCTGAACGAGATCGTCGATACCTTCGACGTTGCCGCCGAGGAATGCGGTGTCGAAAAGATCAAGACCATTGGCGAGCACTATTTCGCCGCCTGCGGGCTGTCCACGCCGCGCCTCGACCACGTGCAGAGGGCGATCGAGTTCGCCGACCGGATCGCGCTCGAGATCGAGCGCATCAATCGCGCCCGCGGTCTCGACCTCAGATTGAGGATCGCCATCGACTCCGGCCTCGTGCATGCTGGTCTCGTCGGCAACCGGCGGTTTGTCTACGACATCTGGGGCCGGCCCGTGAACCTGGTGCGCCGCATCGTTCTGGAAACTGACCGCGGCGAGGTGAGGTTGAGTGAGCGCGCCCACAAGAGCATCGATCAACCGGCCGAGTTCAAGGAAATGCCGGCCTTCGACAGCAAGGAGCTCGGCACCGTCAAATCCTTCGGCCGGCCGCTCGCGACCTCCGGGCAAAGTGGAACCCGCTTACCCACCAACCTCCGCCATGATCCCGCCTTCCGAATCGCGAATATCGTGTGTGTTCTCAGGGAGGTGCAGCATGGCACGCAACAAGGTCCAGGTCCAGCGAGGGCTTTCCGACGTGGAATTCGATCGGCT
>JANNSX010000239.1:0-2237 GCA_031403155.1 Hyphomicrobiaceae bacterium | reverse complement strand
CCCGCTCGCCGATCCCGCGAAGGCCGGGCCGATGGCAGCCTATATGAAGCACCACTTTGCCTTTCTCGGCATCAAGTCGCCGGAGCGGCGGGCGGCGACGCGCGGGCTCATTCGCGACCAGACGGAGGGGGTGGCCGACTGCGCCGAGACGCTCTGGGCACTGCCGCATCGCGAGTACCAGTATGTCGCCTGCGACCTGCTGGAGCGGCATGCCAAGGTCCTCCCGGCTTCGGCGCTGCCACGGGTCTTGAAGCTGGTCACCGCCAAGTCCTGGTGGGACACGGTCGATGCGCTCGCCAAGGTCGTGGGCACGTTGGCGCGGAATGATCCGAAGCTCGTCGCGCGGGTCGAGAAGCTCTCGACGCATGAAAACATGTGGCTCCGCCGTATCGCCATCCTGCATCAACTGGGGTACGGCGCCGGGACCGACGTCGAGCGGCTCACCCGCATCTGCCTCACCAACGCCGCCGATCCCGAATTCTTCATCCGCAAGGCCATCGGCTGGGCCTTGCGCGAGTACGCCCATCACGATCCCGATGCGGTGCGGCGCATTCTGATACAGCACGGCGCCGAGCTTTCGCCTCTGAGTGTCCGCGAGGCGAGTATGCACCTGTAGCTTTAGGGTGTTTCCGTTTTTCTTTGAATCACTCCAACACCCTAATCCCTTGGTTTGTCGTGCTTCTTTTCGGAAAACCGCTTCGCACTTTTCCGGAAGCACTCTAGTGGACCAAGGCGAAGCCCCTCAAATACAGTATCCCCTCGGCAATCTCTGAAGTAGGCTTGCCCCATGATATCCGTGCCCTCGGAGGCCCCCCAATGAACATCGCCACGCCGATCATTCCCGACGCCGAGCGACGCTTGCGCGAGCGAGCCCGCGCCGTCATTCCGGGCGGCATGTACGGCCACCAGCGGATCGCCACGCAATGGCCCGGCGCGCCGCAATTCTTTCGTCGTGGCGAGGGCGCCCATATCTGGGACGAGAGCGGCAACCGCTACATCGATCTCATGTGCAGCTACGGCCCGATCCTGCTCGGCCACCGGCATCCCGAGGTCGAGGCGGCAGCCCTCGCCCAGATGCAGCAGGCCGACTGCCAGAACACGCCCTCGCATCTGATAATCGATCTGGCCGAGCGGCTGGTCGAGATCGTCGATCACGCCCAATGGGCGATGCTGATGAAAAACGGCACCGATGCGACGACGCTGGCGCTGACGATCGCGCGCGCCGCGACAGGCGCTAAGAAAATTCTCGTGGCGCGCGGCGCCTATCACGGCGCGGCCCCCTGGTGCACGCCCAACATGACCGGCGTGCCAGAAGAGGAACGCGCGAACCTCCTCTACTACGACTACAATTCCATCGGGAGCGTCGATGCCGCGCTCGACAAGGCGGGGGGTGACCTCGCCGGCATTATCGCCTCACCCTTCCGGCACGACGCCGGCAAGGATCAGGAGGATGTCGACCCGGCCTTTGCAAAGCATCTGCGCGCCGTTTGTGATCGCGCGGACGCGCTCCTCATCCTCGACGATGTGCGCTGCGGATTCCGTCTGGCCTTCGGCGGCAGCTGGGAGCCGATCGGCGTCAAGCCGGACTTGAGCGCCTGGAGCAAGGCGATCGCCAACGGCTATCCGCTGGCGGCACTCCTCGGCAATGATCGCGCACGCGAGGCGGCGTCGAAGATTTTTGCGACAGGTTCCTTCTGGACTTCCGCCGTGCCGATGGCGGCAGCACTGGCGACGCTCCACGTGCTCGAGCGCGACAACGGCATCGCCCATATGCATCGCGTCGCCAAGAAGATCACCGACGGCATGGCGGCGCAGGCGAAGTCGCAGGGCTTGCGCGTCAACATCACCGGCCATCCGACGATGACCTATGTTCGCTTCGTCGGCGACACCGAATGGCAGCAGACCATCCGCTTCGCCGCCGCCTGCGCGCGGAACGGCCTCTACGTCCACCCCCGCCACAATTGGTTCGTCTCGACGGCGATCACGGATGAGGTGGCGGCTGAGGTGCTGGCGATCACGGAAGATGCGTTCGCCGAGGTGAGGCGGGAGGGGGTGTGAGACGGTAGGTCGCCCCTCTCATACCAAACCGCAAAACCCCTGACCCGCATCGAAGCCCGTTTCTTCTACAGCGGCAAGACCGGCCAAGCCCCGAAGGGGCTGGGGATTGTAGCCACGGGTGAGCGCAGCGGAACCCGTGGAAACGGGGCTCCCGAAGCCCCGCCCCAAAGCGGCGGAGG
>JANNSX010000238.1:0-3701 GCA_031403155.1 Hyphomicrobiaceae bacterium | reverse complement strand
ATCATGATCGTCATGTCGAGCGGCGCCAACCAGCTCGAGGGCCTCAACAACCACAACAACTCGTATTACTCGCCCTGGGGTTTCGGCTCGACGAAGCGTCTCAATCCCAACTCGCAGACGACCCAGTCGCTGTCGAACTCGATCGACGAGAAGACGAACCATGCCTGCCAGAATTCTGGCCAGGACGGCATCACCATCTACAGCATCGCCTACAATCTGAATGGCCATCCGAGCATGAAGGCGCTGCTCAAGCGCTGTGCGAGCCATCCGCAGAAATACTTCGAGTCGGGCACCGAGCAGGAACTCATCCAATCCTTCGAAGCCATCGGCCTCGACTTGAATTCGCTCCGCATCTCGAGCTGATGGGGAGCCGCGACGGCGCGGCAGCTTGACCCGGATCGGCGATGGGCCCAAGGGAGTGGCCGATCCGGGTCGAGCCTCAGGACGCCGCCGATGACGAAGCCCATCACCATTGCGCCTTCGATCCTGTCGGCGGATTTCGCCAAGCTCGGAGATGAGGTGCGGGCGGTCGACCGGGCCGGCGCCGACTGGATCCATCTCGACGTCATGGACGGGCATTTCGTCCCCAACATCACCTTCGGCCCGCCCATTATCAGGGCGATCCGGGGGGCATCGAAAAAAACCTTCGACGTCCATCTGATGATCACGCCGGCCGACCCCTATCTGGCGGCGTTCGCCGAGGCCGGGGCCGACATCATCACCGTGCATGCTGAGGCAGGTCCCCATCTCGACCGCTCGCTGCAGGCGATCCGGGCGCTCGGCAAGAAGGCCGGGGTCGCGCTCAACCCGGCAACGCCGGAAACCGCCCTCGAGCATGTTCTCGACCGGACCGACCTCATCCTGCTGATGACCGTCAATCCGGGCTTTGGCGGCCAGGCCTTCATTCCGGCGGTCGTCGAAAAGATCCGGCGCGTCAAGGCGATGGTGGGAAGCCGGCCGATCGATATCGAGGTGGATGGCGGTGTGACGCCGGAGACGGCGGGAGCCTGCGCCGCCGCCGGCGCCAATGCGCTCGTCGCTGGCTCGGCCGTGTTCAAGGGCGGGAGCGAGGCGGCCTACGCGGCCAATATCAAATCCATCCGAGCCTCCGCCGGACAGGCGTCGTAGGCTTTCATCTCGCTCGAGGCTCACTCCGAGCAAGCACCACAACAACGCTTGCTTCGACATCGCCGAGACTCGGGCTAAACTGGCACGCTCCACCGTCCTGTCCGGACGCTCTCGATGAGGAACTCCATCGCCATGACCCAATTTACGCCTGGGGCTGCCGCACTGGGCGGCCTGATGATTGGCGGTGCCGCCGTGCTGCTGATGCTCGTTCTCGGTCGTATCGCCGGCATCACCGGCATCCTGATCGGTGCGCTGCCCACCCAAGGCGGAGATTGGCCCTGGAGGGCCGCCTTCCTCGCCGGGATGATCGTGGCGCCGCTCCTCTACACGGCGGCGACCGGTTCGGCGCCTGCGTTCGAGGCGACATCGGGCCTGCCGATGCTCATCGCCAGTGGCTTCATTGTCGGCATTGGCGTCGTATTGGGCTCGGGCTGCACGAGCGGCCATGGCGTTTGCGGCTTGGCGCGCTTCTCGATCCGTTCCCTCGTCGCCGTGCCGGTGTTCATGGTCACGGCAATCGCGACCGTCTTCGTCGCCCGCCATGTGATTGGAGGCTGAGATCATGGCCAGGACAATCGCAGGTTTCCTGATCGGCATTCTGTTCGGCCTCGGCGTCACGCTGGCGGGCATGATCAACCCGGCTAAGGTTCAGAACTTCTTCGATGTGTTCGACCTCTACGGCCGGTTCGATCCGAGCCTGGCGCTCGTCATTGCGGCTGCCCTGGCGGTCACGATCCCAGGCTATCGTCTGGCACTCGGGCGGGGCCGCCCGGTGCTCGATGATCGCTTTCACCTTCCCAACACCAGCACGATCGACAACCGGTTGATCGCCGGAGCTGCCGTTTTCGGCATCGGCTGGGGACTCTCGGGCTATTGCCCTGGTGGCGTCATCCCGGCCCTCGGCCTCGGCCGCATGGAGCCGGTGGTTTTCACGCTTGCACTTCTGGTCGGGATTGCCGTCGCGTACGCTTGGCAACGGAGGGCCGCTTCTGGAGGGCGGACGGCCTAGAAAATCTTGATCGAGCGCAAAGCGATACCCTCCGGCCACTGGCAACAGAACATCAACTTGGATCGATGCTGCGAGGAACCGAGTAAGATGCCTGAGACGAACCTTGAGGCTGCCTTGAACCCCGATGTCACCGGCTTCTTCGACAAGGACACCAACACGATCAGCTACGTGGTCAAGGACCCCTCCTCGACCAGCGCCGCCATCGTTGATCCCGTACTCGACATCGACTATGCCGCCGGCCGGCTCGCCTTCGCCTCGGCCGATCAGATCATCGCTCACGTCATGACGCATGGTCTCGAGGTCGAATGGCTGATCGAGACGCACGCTCATGCCGACCACCTCTCGGCGGCGCCCTATCTGCAGCAGCGGCTCGGTGGCAAGATCGGTATCGGCGAGCGCATCACGGTCGTCCAGGAGGTGTTCGGCAAGATTTTCAACGCGGGCACCGAGTTCCAGCGCGATGGCAGCCAATTCGACCGGCTGTTTAGGGATGGCGATACCTATTCAATCGGCAATCTGACGACTCGGGTGTTGCATACGCCCGGACATACGCCCGCCTGCATGACCCACATCATCGGCGATGCCGCCTTCGCCGGAGATACGCTGTTCATGCCCGACGGCGGCACGGCGCGTGCCGATTTTCCGGGCGGCGATGCCCGGCAGCTTTACCAGTCGATCAAGAAGGTGCTGAGCTTGGCCGACGAGACGCGGCTCTTCATGTGCCATGACTACGGTCCCAACGGCCGCGAAATTCGCTGGGAGACGACGGTTGGCGAGGAGCGGCGCCACAACATTCACGTCCGCGACGGCATCAGCGAGGACGAGTTCGTCGCCATGCGAACCGCCCGCGACCGGACACTTTCCATGCCGCGCCTCATCATCCCCTCGATCCAGGTCAACATCCAGGCCGGCAAGCTGCCCGAGCCCGAGGCCAACGGCACGCGCTATCTGAAGGTGCCGCTCGACCGGATGTAGCGGATGGCGTGCGGCCACCGGACTGGCCTAACGGGCTCCGATCGTGCTTTATTCGATCGGCAAGCGTAAGCCGCCCGAGGTTCCAATGGTCGACATCAAACGCGTGACGCCCGATTTCGCGGTCGCCGGGCAGATTGCTCCGGACGACGTCGCCGGCATCGCCGCGATGGGCTTCAAGTCGATCATCTGCAATCGCCCCGATCGCGAGCAATGGGGTCAGCCCGAATTTCAATCGGTGGCCGAAGCCGCCAGGACCGCGGGCATGCAAACCGAGTTCATCCCCTTCGCGCCGAGCGCCATGTCGGCCGCGGACGTGGAGGCTTTCCGCGCCGCTCTCGATCGTCTGCCGGGACCAGTGCTTGCCTATTGCCGGAGCGGGGCGCGGTCGTTGAATGTCTATACGATTGCGGTGGGATAGGGCAGGCGGTCGCGAGACAGGAAGTCCGAGCGTCCGCAGTGACCGCTCGCCCTAGTCGTACTGCGTCATGATTTTCGACGCCACTTTTGATCTTGTGCTGGAGTTGCACAGCAGGGGCAGCGCGGCAAGCGTCTGGCGATGCCGACGATGAGGCGCCGTCTGAGGGTGGCG
>JANNSX010000237.1:0-4852 GCA_031403155.1 Hyphomicrobiaceae bacterium | reverse complement strand
GGGCGAGGACTCCGTGCCGAACTTCATCCTGCTGCCGGGCGCGGCGGAGGAGTTGAGAATTCCCTTCGTCGCCTCGGGCGGCATGGCGGACGGGCGGAGCCTCGTCGCCGCACTCGCCCTCGGCGCCGACGGCATCAACATGGGCACGCGGTTCATGGCGACGAAAGAAGCGCCGGTGCACGAGAAGGTCAAGCAGGCGATCGTCGCGGCAACCGAGCTCGACACGCGCCTCATCATGCGGGGGCTTCGCAACACCGAGCGGGTGCTGAAGAACAAGGGCGTCGAGAAGATCCTCGAGATCGAGCGCGCGAAGGGCGATACCCTCACCATCGCGGACATCCATGACGAGGTCGCCGGCATCTATCCGCGCGTCATGACCGAAGGTGACATCGAGGCCGGCGCCTGGAGCTGCGGCATGGTCGCCGGCCTCATCCACGACGTGCCGAGTTGCGCCGAGCTGATCGGGCGGATCATGGCGGAGGCGGAGGGGATTGTGCGGGAGCGGTTGGCGGGGATGGTGGGGTCGGGGTGAGGGTTGTACGGAAGCGGACGTCACCGCGCTCATGGCAAGCGATGTGAAAGCTGTATCAGACGACGTCCGCAAGCTGGAGTATAGCGTCATTCTTGCACGCCGATTGAGTGCCGTCACACTTTGAACTCGGCGGCTGCGATGCGCGCCGCGATATCGGCTTCGATCTCAGCGTAGAGGTCGACATCCTCGTCGAGACACCGCAGCGTCAGAACCGGCGCGTAACGCGTCTTGCTGTTGTAGCGCTGCTGCGGCACGCGATACTTCCACCAGCCGGACACCGGATAGACGGCGACGTGCTGACGTGCGGCAAGTTCAGCGCCTGTGCCTTGCCAGACATCGCAATGCAGCGAGCCCGGCGCCTTCTGTGCGCGGCTGTTGGCACCGAACATCCAGCCCTTGTCAGCCTCCGGCTCGATGTCGACGGCGACATCGTTCTCTGTGCCATCCGTTGCGGCATCCTCTTCCGAGGCCGCCGACAGCTCGTTGACGCGCCCAAGGAAGGTCTTCTCGTCCTCGGCGCGCCGCTGCAGATCGAACCGCAAACCGTGCGAGCGGTAGCGGGCCGGCGTAATCGGCTTCAACTGGCCGGGGCTCGGCTCGATGAAGTACGACAGCGTGACCTTGAGCTCGACCAGCTTCTCACCGAGCTCCTGAAGCCGCGCTACAGGCCACGGCAAACGATAGATGTGCACCTCGTCGAACTTGGGCTCGCCAGCCTTTACGAGCTTTCCGCGTTTTCCGCGTTTCATCGGCAGGATGAAAGGCTGGATAGTCGCCTGCGCCACCAGGGCCAGATCACTGCTGGCCGACTGTAAAGCGCGCTCCAGGTTCGGGACACCGAACCCGAATTGTCGCGCCAGTGCCAAGTGCGCTGCCTTCTTCTTCTTTGCGCCTGCGATGCGCTCGCGCATGCGCGGTGTCCAGCGCGCGCTGTGCACCATCAAGGCGCGCACGGTCTCGGGCCAGTAGTCGGCATGGGCGGCCATTAGTGTTACCGCAAATCGCGTCGCCTCTCCCGTCGCCGCACTGGTTGCCCAGAACGTGGTCAAGGGATCGACGACGAAATCCGCATTGGTGGTCAACACGGAGAGTGACGGCACGCCCGTCACGACGTCGGTGCCGGCCGGTTGATATGCGCGATTGCCCGCTTCAAATACCACCTCGGGTTTCAACGGCATTTCGGCCGGCCATCCGGCAGATGTGCGACTGAAGGGGCTGCGGTCTCCGACTGCGGCGATCGGCACGTAACCTTTGTAGATCTGGTCCAAGACCTGATTAAGGTCGGTGAAGCCGCCGATACCGATCGGGTTCCACGCCTGCACCGGATCTTCCATCGGATGCTGGCTGCCATCGCACATGGCGGCCGCTCCTACATTGTCGTCGATATTGCCGCCGGAGATCAGGATCAAGCGGCACGGCACCGTCGGGTCGTCCTTCTCGCCTTCCATTCGACCGGCGGCGGCCTGGTCCATAGCGGCGCTCCAGCTCGTTTGCCGGTCGCCGGGCACGTCCTTGTTGGTGATAGCCATGCAGAACACCCGGCTGCGCTCTGGCGCCATGGCTTCCGGCAGGCTGATCGCCTGCTGCGTGACATAACCGTAGCTGGCGGGTTCCGTCGGCTTGAACTCCTCGGGCGGCAACAACGTCACGGTCTCCAACCTGTGCCCCAAAACGATCTGCCGCTGATCTGCAACAGGATGCGTCAGGTCGCCAAACAATGCCATGCCGGCCATCTGCGTGCCGTGACCGCCTCGCTTGTCGGTGTAGTGGTCCTCTTTGCCCCACGTCTCGTCGACGGCGTGCTGATCACCCTCGTCCAGCGAACCGATGAACAACGGATGGCCCCGGTTGGTGCCGCTGTCGAGCACGCAGGCTGCGGGCGCATCGGCGGGTGCCGGTGTGATCCGGCCGGCCAGATCCCGGAGCAGCGGTATCTGCATGTCACCCATCTCGGTCACAAAGACGTGCGGGGTGTCGGAGGCATGACGCAGCTTCTCGATGGCGTCGGTGTGGACCAGTAACTTCTCGATATCCGCTCGCGCGCCGTAGACCGGGATCACCACGCAATCAGGAAAGATGAGGCGCTGCTCGCTTACGCGGAGCCCGAGCTTCTCGGCAGGTCCCGGCAGATGGGCCTCGCGATCCATCCAGCACCAACATTCCCACCAGATGGCTCGGCCCGCTTCCGGTAAGGGGCGACGGTCGACCCATAGCGTCGCGACCGTGCCGGCGGCCATCGTCTCGATGCGATCGAACCGCTCGGCCGCAGCTTTGCTCCCCTTGTCGGCCTTGTAATCGCCGAGCGTCTTCTGCAAAAAGGACTCAGCGGCCTCGGGCACGAGCAATCCGCCGACCTGGACGCCCGTGTCCTCGGTTCTGACGGCGGCGATGCGAATACCCTGTTTCAGCCAGCCCGCTTCGGGCAGGGGCTCATGGGGCTCCGAGCTGATCTCGACGTAGACGCCGGGCTCGCCTGCTGCGACGGCGGGATCGCGCTGCTGCTCGAGCAGGGCATGGGCGATGGCGAGCGCCTGCGCCAACTCACCGGTGAGCTTCCCACCATGGGAGAACCGCTCACGGCCGCCATCCCTTGGCGTAAAGCCACGTTTCGGCGGAGCATAGCGGTCGGCACGACCGAACCGGTCGAAGCGTAGGTGCGGCAGAGTGTAGGCAGTCGGGGGAAGATCAGGCTTATCGGCCATGACACGGAATCACTTTCGAGAATTGGACTGACATGCGACGCGGAATCGAGCTGTCGTCGCTAGGTGTCCCGCTTTCCCGAAAGGGCATGCTTGGCCGCGCGCCGTTCCTCGAGCGCCGCGATCAGCTCTCCTGAGGAGGCAACCTGCTTGTCAGCGAGAATGGCACGCTTGATGACGTCGTCGACGGCGCGCGCGATCTCGGCGTGGCTCAGCCCTTCGCAGGCCGGCAGCACCTTCGACCAATGCACCTGCTTCGGCCGGAACAAGCCGAGGTGACGCTCGATCACCTTCTCCGCCGCCTTGCGGTCGGGCATGGCATAGATGAGCACGTCGTCGAAGCGCCGCGCCAGCGCGGTGTCCAGCAGCTCGGGATGGTTGGTCGCCGCGATGATGATGCTGTCGGTCGCGTTGCCCTCTTCCAGGAATTGCAGGAAGGAGTTCAGGATGCGGCGCATCTCGCCGACGTCGTTGTCGGCGCTGCGATGGCCGCCGATGGCGTCGAACTCGTCGAACAGGAACAGGAACACTCCGCGTGTTGCGGCGATGTGATTAAAGATCAGCCGCAGCTTGGCCGCTGTCTCACCGAGATAGCGTGTAATGAGCGCATCGAGCCGGACGGTGAATAGCGGCAGGTGCAGCTCCCCGGCGAGTGCTGCCGCTGTCATGGTCTTGCCCGAGCCCGGCGGACCAGCGAGCAGCAACCGTGTGCTCGGCGTCTTGCCGAACGAGCGTAACCGCTCGCGCTGGCCTTGCTGCGACAGCACCTCGGTCAGACGTTTGACCGTCAACTTGTCGAGGGCCATCTGCTCCAGCCGCAGTTTTGGGTACTGCACCGACAGCAGGGTCTGCAATTCACCCTTGGGGCGAGCGATCGGAATGGCAGTCGTATCGCTGGCCGGGGCCTGACGCGACGTGGCGGACCGGGCCACTTGCACGAGCTTGCGCAGCTGCTCGGCCGTGTCTTTGCGGCCTGAACGTGCTTCGCCAGCCGCCACCTGCAGGGCGATGGCCAGGACTTTTTCCTGGTCTCCCTGCACATGGCTGCTGAGCAGCGCGATGATCTGTTGGGCGGTGGCCATCGGGATCGAGAATCACTGTTACGTGTGTCACGTTATGTTCTAACCGGTGAATGCCGATTGAACGAGGCCAAAATTCGGCCTGGACTCAATCTACCGGCTCCTTGAGTCCTCCAGGTATCACCCGCCGCCCGTCTCCTGCTGCAGGCCCCGGCCTTCGTCTTGCCGCGCCCCGCCCGATAGCAGGATCAGGTGCATGTCCGCTGACCGAGGTGCTGCGGGCGATCCGTTGTATCAATCCGTCGCCCGACCTTGCGATTGGCCGATGTCTGCTCCCTCCGCGAAGCCCCCCGCTACCCCCCAAACCGCGGCTCCGGCACGCCACGCACCCCCAACCCGTGAATCGCGAACAGACTCCCCCGCAGCACGCCGTCGCCCGGGTGGTGCGGGAGCGGGGGCTTGGCCATGGTCGTGACGTAGAGGATGTCGAGGTTTTCCCCGCCGAACATGACGCTCGACACCTTCTTCACCGGCATGTCGATGACGCGATCGATCTCGCCGTCGGGCTGATAGCGCACGAGCTTGGCGTCGAACACCTGCGC
>JANNSX010000236.1:0-2773 GCA_031403155.1 Hyphomicrobiaceae bacterium | reverse complement strand
GCTCATGCTGGTAAGCCGCACGAAATCGGTCGACACCGTCATCTGCAATGGCGAAGTTGTCGTCCGGCACGGCAACCTGACCCGGCTCGACGAGGCGGCGGTTTATGCGGTCGCCCAGATTTCCGCGCGCCGCATGGCCGAGCGGGCCGGAATACGCTTGGTGCCGGCGAGGGCAGTGTAAGAGAAATGACCACGGTCGAATTCGCAGAGGTTTCGAAGCACTATGGCGATGTCCGCGCGGTGGACGGCGTCTCGTTGCGCGTCGAGACCGGCGAATTCGCAACCATCCTCGGCCCTTCCGGCTCCGGCAAGACAACGATGCTGTCGATCATCGCCGGCATCGCTCCGCCGACCTCCGGGGCGATCCTGATCGGTGGCCGGGACGTGACGAATCTGAAGGCCGCCGATCGCAATGTCGGCCTCGTCTTCCAGAGCTACGCGCTGTTCCCGCACATGAGCGTCGCCGAAAATGTGGCGTTTCCGCTCAAGGTGCGGCGCGTCGCCAAGGCAGAAATTGCCGCGCGTGTAAAAGAGGCGCTGGCCCTCGTCCGCCTCGAGGACTATGGCGGGCGCAAACCGAGCGAGCTCTCCGGTGGTCAGCAGCAGCGTGTGGCATTGGCCCGCGCCATCGTCTTCAAGCCGGACATTCTACTTCTCGACGAGCCGCTCGCCGCCCTCGATCGCAAGCTCCGCGAGGAAGTCCGCGCCGAGATTCATGCTCTGCAGCGCCGGCTTGGCATCACGACGCTGATGGTCACCCACGATCAGGACGAGGCGCTCTCGCTGTCCGATCGCATCGTCGTGCTCGACCAGGGCCGCGTGCAGCAGATCGACACGCCCTTCACGGCCTACCACCAGCCCCGCAATCGATTCGTTGCCGGCTTCCTCGGTCTTGCCAACTTCCTCGAAGGCGAGTTGCAGGCCAATGGCACCAGCGCCGTGATCCGCCTGGCGAGCGGCGAGAGGATCGCATGCGGCGCGGCGCGGTCCGCGAATGGAACGGTCTGCGGCCTGCTCCGCCCGGAGGACATCCGCGTCTCCAATGGCAGCGGAGGCCGAGTGTCGGGGAAGGTGAAGGAGTCCGTCTTCTTCGGCGAGAGCGTTCGCTACGCGGTCGCGCTCGACAGCGGTTTTGAAATCATCGCGCATGTTCCGGGATCGCGTTCGAAGCTTCCGGAAGGTGCCCACGTCAATCTCGACTGGGAGCCGGACCAGGTCTGGCTGCTGCCGGGAGAGACCTGATCGCATGCGCGAGACGTGGGCAAGGCATGAAGGGTTGGCCCGCTCGAACGGGTCGAAGGCTTCGCATCGTGCGAGGCCAAACGAGTGGAGGAAAGGCCGATGTCTCAACTGAAACGGACGGCGATCGGACTGGTCTCGGGTGCGGCACTCGCCGCGCTGTCGTGGCCGGCGCTCGCCGAGGATCTGCACGTCATGCATGCCGGCGGACAGTGGGGCGATGCCATCGTCAAATGCATCGACGAACCCATCATGAAGGGCAAGCACGGCATTGGTGTCGTCGTCGAGACGCCCGGTGGCTACGCCAAGCTCGCGGCGCAAGTGAAGTCGGGCACGATCACGAATGTCGCGGCCGATGCCGGCACGACCGAACTCTACCGGATGATTTCGGAAGGCCTCGTCGAGGAGATCGACTGGGCGGCCGTCAATCCGAAGCCGATGTTCGAGGAGGCGAAACACAAGTATGGCTTCGGCGCTTCCTACTACTCGACCGTCATGGCCCATCGCGAGGACGCCAAGGCGCCTGCCAACTGGGCCGAGTTCTTCGACACGGCGGCCTTCCCGGGCAAGCGCGCCCTGCCAAAGTACCCGGACTACGTGCTACCCTTCGCGGCCATCGCCGGCGGCCAGTCGGCGGCGAGCGTCGCCAAGGACGGCGTCGATCTCGACAAGGCCTTCGCCGTGCTCGAGAAGATCAAGGGTGACGCGATCTGGTGGGAAGCGGGCGCCCAACCGCCGCAGCTCCTCGCCGACAACGAGGTGCAGTACGCGATCTCCTGGTCGGGCCGTGTCGTCGGCAAGCCCGGCATCAAGGTGAACTGGACGGACGGCATGCTCGACATCTCCTGGTTCGTCGTGACCAAAGGGGCAACGCCTGAGCAGAAAAAAGCGCTCGCCACCTGGTTCTACGAGCAGACGGTGCCCGAGAACCAGGCCTGCATCGCCCAGCACATCTCCTATCCGGGTCCGAGCCCGGATCTGGAGGCGCTGCTGCCCAAGGACAAGCTCTCCGAGTTCCCGACCTACAGCGAGAACAAGAAGCTCCAGTGGATCCCGAACGGCGAATGGGCGTTGAAGAACGCCGCCGAGATCGAGAAGCGCTGGAACGAGTTCATGCTGAAGATGTAACGCGACAAGCGCCGCAGGGGTAATCGCCATCCCTGCGGCCTCACAGGTTTTCTCCATGACGATCGCCGTCAGCGCTGATGCTGCAACCAAGGCCGCTCCCGCTGCCAAGCGCCGGCGCGGCGAAGGCCGGTGGGACTACATCGTCTTCGTCGCGCCGCTGCTTCTGCTCATCCTTCTCGTCTTCGATCTTCCACTCCTCACCACCGCGCTCTGGAGCTTTTCGCATCCCGAGACCGGCGCGCTGACGACCGGCAACTATGTCGAGTTCGTCGACGCGGGATACTTCCTCAAGATCATCTGGCGGACCGCGCTGGTCGCCATCGAGGTGACGCTGCTCTGTGCGCTCTTGGGCTATCCGCTCGCCTATTGGATTTCAAAGCTCCCGCCGAACCGGCAGATGCTGATG
>JANNSX010000235.1:0-3312 GCA_031403155.1 Hyphomicrobiaceae bacterium | reverse complement strand
CGGCCCGCTGCCAGCCACGCGCGTGCAGCACGATTCCCGCTTCGGCCTCGAACAGCATGCGGAGCCCGTTCACGTAGCCACGGATCAAACCGCCGGCCCCAAAGGGATCGACGGTTTGGGCGGCCTGAAGCTCGGCCGGAGACGGTGGGCTGGGGCGGCGTGCGACGGCTGTCATGCAAATTCTCCCTCGAATAAGCCCTTCCCGGTTTCATCACCGGTAGGCGGTCATCGGCACCACGTTGTCGGGCGTAGGCTCGCCGAGGTAGAGCGCCTGCCAATGCTGGCGCCGGGCCTTGATCGGGTAGCCGCCGGCTTGCTTGGAAAAGATGATCGCGGTCGACGCGTGAGTTTCCCCGGGCTGGTGCGCGGACAGGAACGTGCCCACCTCGAACGGGGTCAGCAGCGGACGCGCCGCCAGCACCACGGGCTCGGCGATGTTGACCGACTGGCCGATGCTGCGGCCCTGGCTGACGCCGCCGATCTGCATCGGCTGCTCGGTCATCTATGGCGCGTCAATCTGGGTGAGACCGGCGGCGGCGATCAGAATGTGATACGGCGGCCGATAGCGAGATGATGATCATTCCGATTCTCCTGGTGTGCAAGCGGTTTCTGTCGCCGTTGGTTTTTTGATTGTCGCTGGCCGCGTCAATCAGTGCCCGCCTTGTCGGTCTTCTTGATTGTCGCGTGCGTCGCCGGCCGGCCGCGTCCGCGCTTGCGGTCGAGGGCTTCGCGGCGGCGATAGCTCTCGACATTCATCTCCAGGATCGTGGCGTGATGGACGAGGCGATCGATGGCCGCCAGCGTCATCGCCTGATCGGGGAAGATCTTGCCCCATTCGCCGAACGGCTGGTTGGCCGTGATCAGCATCGATCGCCGCTCGTAGCGCGCGGCAATCAGCTCGAACAGCACGCTGGTCTCGGCTTGGTCCTTGGTGACGTAGGCGAGGTCGTCGAGGATCAGCAGGTCGTAGCGGTCGAGTTTGGCGATCGCGCTTTCCAGTGCGAACTCGCGCCGTGCGATCTGGAGCCGCTGCACGAGGTCGGTGGTGCGGGCGAAGAACACCCGCCGTCCGTTCTCGATCAGGGCGAGACCGAGCGCCGACGACAGATGACTCTTGCCGCCGCCGGGCGGACCGAACAGCAGGATATTGGCGCCCTTCGCCAGCCATTCGTCGCCCGACGACATCGCCATCACCTGCGCCTTCGACACCATCGGCACGCTATCGAAGTCGAACGTGGCCAGCGTCTTGCCGGCCGGCAGCCGCGCCTCGGCCAAGTGTCGCTCCATCCGGCGTCGGCCGCGATCGACCATCTCGTGCTCGGCCAGTGCCGCAAGGAAGCGTGCCGCCGGCCAGCCCTCCTTGTCGGATTGCTCGGCGAGCTTGGCCCACATCAGCTTGATGCCGGGCAGGCGCAGCTCGTTCAGCAGCAGCTCGACGCGCGCGGCGTCGATGGTGGTTTTGCTGGTCATGCCACGGCCTCCAGGTTGGAGGTCGGCGCAACAGCATAGACGGCTGCGAGTTCGTCGTAGGCGCTGAGCGGCATCAGCTCGACCTCGATCACCGGCACGGAGGCCGGGCTGGGCCCGAACCGCTCACGCAGGAGCGCAAGGTCCGGCAATCGGCCGGAATCGAGGTCGGCGTCGATGGTCTGTGCCAGCTCGGCCTCGCAGGCCCGATCGTGCGCCAGCGCCAGAAGCTCGACCGTCACCTTGCATGCGCGCTTGTCGCCGGCTTCGGCACATAACGCCTCGAAGGCTTTGCGGTAGGCCGGACGCGGGAACAGCTGATCGCGATAGACCAGATTGTTGAGCGCCATCGGCTTCTTGCGCAGCGCATGGATGACGTGCCGATAATCGACGACGTGGCCGCCTTTGTCGGGCGAGGGTTGCCTCCCTCGTCGCAAAGTCATCATCGGCGTCGAGCCCAGGAAGCAGTCGAGCCGGTCGTCGTAGAGGTGGACGCGCAGGCGGTGGCCGATCAACCGCGATGGCGCGGTATAGAACACGCGGCGCAGAATGAAGCCGCCGCTCGATGTCACCGTGACGACCTTCTCCTCGTAATCGGCCGTGCGCCGTTTCGGCAAAGCCGCGAGGCTGGCCCGCTCCAGCTCGATCCGCTTGCGGTTGTTGGCATTCTGGCGGCCGATGATCTCGTCGACGAACCGGCGGTAGGCATCGAGGTTGTCGAAGTCCCTGGAGCCGCGCAGCAGCAGCGCATCCTCCAGCGCCTTCTTGAGATGGCCGTGCGGACTCTCGATCGAGCCGTTCTCGTGGGCGACACCCGGATTGTTGCGCGACGGCGTCATCGCGTAGTGGCGCATGAGCCCCTGATAGCGCTGCGTCAGGTCCTCCTGGGCGTCACGGTCCAGGTTGCAGAACGCGGCAGACAGGCTGTCGCTGCGATGCTCCTGAGGCACGCCGCCGAGCGCCCACAAGGCATTCTGCAGGCCCTCGGCCAGAGCGACGAAGCTCTCCCCACCGAGCACGACGTGGGCATGCGCGAAGCCTGAGAACGCCAGCCTGAAGTGATACAGCCGATGCTCCAGCACGATGCCGGCGACCAAGATGCCGAGCACGCTGGTATCGGTGAAGTCGGAGAGCCCCATGCGGCCGGGCGGATGCTCCTGCCGGAACATCACGTCCTGCTCGGGGCCTTCGAGCGCCCGCCACATCCGGATGCGCCGCTCCAGCGTGCGCCGGATGCCGGGACTGATCTCGGGATGGCGCCGCCGGATCTCGGCCAGGACTGCAATCGCGCGCAGACCCGGTGCCGCTTTCAGGATCGGCACGATCTCGGCGTCCCAGACCTGGCTGAGCGGATCGGGTCGTCGCCGGCCGCGCTCCTGCTTCTTCTGTGACGGCAACCGCGGATCGCCTTCGATCCGGTAGCCGGTCGCACGGCTGAACCCGGCCTTCGCAGCGGCGATAGCGGGGGCATTGGTGTGACGGGACTCCATGAACAACCTCGTCTGGCAGTCGGTGACGTGCTGGCCAGGCAAGCGGTGATCCTTCCGTGGTGAAGAATCACATGCTGGGCCCAACCGCTCCGACCGCCAGACGACGTTCCTCCCTTGGGGATATCCTGGGGAAAAACAGCGGCGCCGGGGGTGGACTGCCTTCGGTCGGGCTACGCCCTCCCTCCGTCAGCCCACCCCCGGCGCCCGTCTCATCCTGATTGTCGCTCGAGTCTCATCCTGATTGACGCGCCGCAGGCTTGCGGTGGTCCGGCTCATTGGGTGTTCCTGGTCTTGAGGATGGAGGTACTTGACCCCTCGATCCTCAAGACCGCGCACTTCCCATCCCGTTACCGCG
>JANNSX010000234.1:0-9006 GCA_031403155.1 Hyphomicrobiaceae bacterium | reverse complement strand
GTTCAATCCCAGCTTCCGCGTGCTGGGGGCGCTCGCTTATGCCTTCATCGCCGTCTCCTTCGCGAGCTATCTCATCTTCACCGGCATGCTCCGGCGCTACGAGGCGGCGGCCTTGGCCTCCTTCGTGTTCCTGTCGCCGATTTTCGGCGTCGTCATCGCGACGCTGATGCTGGGCGAGCCGCTGACGACGCCGATCCTTATCGCGCTTGCGCTCAATGCGTTGGGTATCGTGCTGGTGAACCGCCCGGTGGGGTAAGCGGTCTATGCGCGGAGTCCCGCCTCCTTGAGCAGCGGCAGCACGCGCGCCGTGAACAGCGGCAGCTCGTCGACATAGTTGACGAAGCTGAGTGCCGCGCCCTCGTAGCCCTGGGCGGCAATGCGGACGAGATCTTCGACGATGCGCTGGGGCGTCCCCACGAGCGGATACGTCCCGGCACCGCCAGCGAAGCGCTTGCGATAGAGATCGAAGGCCTTCTCGTCGTGCGAGCGGGCGAATTGCCTCTTGCCGGCCATGTGCTGGTCGACGGCGCCGTGATCGGCCTCGGCGACGGCGTAGCGCTCGTAATAGTCCTCGGCTTCCGCCTGGCTTTCGCGGCAGACGACGTGGGCGACCGTGTAGATGCCGACCTCGCGGCCGGCCTTGCCCGCGCGCTCTGCGATATCGGCGACGTGCTTGGCCCCATCCTCGATCTCGCTGAAGGGCGAGAACAGGAAATCGCAGTGCTTGGCCGCGAAGTCGCGGCCCGGCGGACCGAAGGCGGCGTTCATGGTGACGGGGCGCGGCACTTGTAGGCTTGCGGGGCGGCTGACGACACCTTTGAGGGTGTAGAACTTACCCTCGAAGTCGAAGGGCTCGTCCGAGGCATAGGCGCGCTCGATGATGGCGATCCACTCGGCCGCCTGCACATAGCCCTCCGCGCCGACCTCAGCGCCGAACATGGCGAACTCGGCCGGGTTCCAGCCGCAAACAATGTTGAGCCCGGCGCGCCCGCCCGAAATGTGATCGACGGTCGCCAGCGCCTTCGCCGCGTAGACCGGATGCACGAGCGGCACATGCACGGTCATGAAGAGGCCGATGCGCTGCGTGACGGCGGCCAGCCCCGCCGCCCAGGTGAAGGTTTCGAAGGAATGCTCGCGCACCTTGGTCGCTCCACCGAAGCCCTTCCAGCGGGCGATCGGCAGCAGGAAGTCGTAGCCCGCCTCGTCCGCCATCCGGGCAAGCGTCAGGTTCTCCTCCCAGCCCGCCCGCCAGCGCTCCGGCACCGTCGTGATCGCAAGCCCGCCATCCGCATTGGCCGAGAACAGGCCGAGCTTGAAGCGGTTGGACCCGCGCAGGGGGTGGGTGAGTGAACTATTGGTCGGCACCGTCTGCCCACCGTGCTGTGCGAAAACTATTTGACTGCCGTGGAGTGTTGTCTGTGCCTGACGGCAGCGTGATTGCTCTCGGAGTACTTGCTGAAGCGCGAACGAATCGCACGGCCCGAGTCAAAGCGTGACAGTGTGCGCCGCCGACTTAGCCCACTCTGCAATAATGGCGTGGACGATACTTGGCTCCGGCTGACCGCCAGTAATCTGTCGCGCGTATGCGATAGCCTGCTGACGAATGTGTTCAGGAACCGCATCCTCCAGACGCCGCTTGAAAGAGTCGTCAGGGTGAGGAATTGGGCGTCCCATCGCCCGCGCGGCCTCTTTCCATTCTTCAATGGCACCCTCCGCATTCGTCAGTGCCTCGAATGCATTCGCTCCATCCGTGATGCATCCCGGAAGATCAGGAACAATAGCAATCCAACCGCCGCCGTCGTCCACGCTCAGCGGGCGCAAAACTACGGGGTATTCAGGCTTGGATGTCATGGGTCTCTGTCCTTCACTGCGTCGATGAATGCCACCAGCCTCCTGATGTATACAGGCTTGATGGGGCGACCGTAGGGAATGGTGAGTATGTCACCTTGGGACTCATGGGTCACCTTGTAGTGAGAGCCTCTTGACGGCGACCTGGGCGTCACGCCGAATGCATCGCAAACGACCCGAACGTCCTGGCGCGACGAGCCACCTTTCGGACTGGCTCGCATGTTTTCGAGTCGCTTTTCGCCTTGCCCCATGCACCGCGGGTACACCGATTCTGAGTAGAGCCCGGCAGTCGTTAACCAGCAATGAAGGCCGATCTACTGATTCCGTGGCAAGAGTGAGTCGCAGGTTCTAGCGCCAACCTCTGCGCCACTCTTTATGTATGCAGTTGCAATTAAATCTGCAAGATCCTAGATCGAACACGTGAATGTTGCCGCACCCAGGAGCCGCCATGACCGCCGCCCGCCTTCCCACCCTCGATCCCAAACTCACGCCCCGCCCGATGCATCCGGAAACCCGGATCGGGCACGTGCATTTGAAAGTCGCCGATATCGACCGGGCGCTGAAGTTCTATTGCGGCATCCTCGGCTTCGAGCTGATGGAGCGGATGGGGGACCAGGCGGCCTTCATCGCGGCCGGCGGCTATCACCATCACCTCGGCCTCAACACCTGGGAGAGCCGGGGCGGCTCGCCCCCGCCGCGCGGCACCACCGGCCTCTATCACACGGCGATCCTCTATCCCAACCGCCGCGAGCTTGCCGACGCGCTCCGTCGCCTCGCCGAGGCGCAGCATCCGCTGACAGGTGCCTCCGACCACGGCGTCAGCGAAGCGCTTTATCTGGATGATCCCGACGGCAACGGCGTCGAGCTCTACCGCGACCGCCCGCAGGCCGAGTGGCCGCGCGATGCGAACGGCAAGCTCTCCATGACGACGGGGCGGCTCGATCTGCAGGGGCTGTTGGCGGAGCTGGAGCGATAAGCAAACAGCCAAGGCCAGCAAGTCCGTTGTAAATCGAGAAACGTCGCCGCTCCATTTCCTCCCCCTTTTTATGGGGGAGGACCGCGCGCCTTGGACTTAGATGCTAAGCAGCTAAGTCCTTAGGCGAGCCAAGGTGGGGGTGCTCGCCCGGCGTTGCGAGGCGTTACGGGTCGAGGAGCGATCGCGCAAGGTATCGACGATCTCGTCGACGACAACGCGCATGTCAACTGACGGCGAAGCTTATGCGCGGGGATTGGAGAGCGGATTTTCGATTGCACCCAATTCGCGGCACGACCACCCCCACCTATGTTCGCCTAAGGGTGTAGCGGACGCTAAACCCAAGGCGAACAGTCCTCCCCCATAAAAAGGGGGAGGAAAGCATGTGGCAAGCTCTGTGCTCCTCACAGCCCCAGCAAGCTTCACCGCCCCGTGCACTGCCTCGCCCCTCTCACCATCCACACCAAAACGTGCTTCGTGCAAATTCGCGCATTGACGCGCGGCGCTTGCGCTCTATGTGTCGCGTCCTTCGCTGGAGGATAACTCTCCAGAGGTGACCCGCATCGACATACGGAGGCTGCCATGGTGCAAGCTGCCGATCTCGTCATTCTGAATGGCAAGGTTCTCACCATGGACCGCGAAACGCCCCGCGCGGAAGCCGTGGCGGTCACCGCCAACATGATCGTGGCCGTCGGAAGCTCGCGCGACATCGGCGAGCTGCGCAACCGCACGACACGCGTCATCGACGCAGGCGGCGCGACCGTCCTCCCGGGCTTCATCGAGGCGCATCTGCACATCTTTCCGGGCGGCGCCTCGCTCGATGCGCTGACGCTCATAGATGTCTACGGCCTGGAGCGCCTGACCCAGGTCACCCGCGCCTTCGCCGCCAAGCGGCCGGACGACCGGATCATTCTTGCCCGGCATGCGAGCTATACGATCATCGGGGCCCACGAGACGACGACGCGGCATCACCTCGACCAGGTGCTGCCCGACCGCCCCTTCGCCATGGTCTCATCCGATGGGCATACGGTGTGGGCTAACACGAAGGCGCTGGAGGCCGGCGGCCTGTTGCGCGGGGCTAAGACGCCGCCGGGCTCGCAGATCGTCATGGGTGAGGATGGGCTTGCCACCGGCGAGCTCAGGGAACCCGGCGCCTACAAGGTGCTCAACACCATGACGCCGACCGGCGGTCGCGAGGTGCTGGGTCTGAGGACCGGCGACAATCCTGATCCGCCCGCGACCAAGCCTGAGCGCGAGATGGATAAGCTGACGCTGCGCAAAGGCCTCGACTATTGCGCTTCCCTCGGCATCACCAGCCTCCACACCATGGACGGCAACGAGTACCAGCTCGAGCTGTTGGAGGAGATCGATCGCGAAGGGCATCTGACGGTACGCTCCGAGGTCCCGTTCCATTTCATGAACCACATGGCCCTCTCGCGCCTCGAGGTCGCCTCGGGGATGCACCGGCGCTGGCGCTCGGAGCGCGTGCATTCGGGGCGCGTGAAGCTGTTCATGGACGGCGTCATCGAATCCTCCACCGCCTTCATGCTCGAGGATTACGCCGATGCGCCGGGGTCACGCGGTCTGCCCTGGTTCGAGGCCGAACAGTTCAACGAAATCGCCACCGAGATCGACCGGCGCGGCCTGCAGATCGCCGTGCATGCGATCGGCGATGGTGCCGTGCGCCGCACGCTCGATGGCTACGAGGCGGCGCGCCGTGCCAACGGCCCACGCGACAGCCGGCACCGCATCGAGCATATCGAGGCAATCGATGCCGCCGACGTGCCGCGGTTCAAGGAATTGGGCGTCGTCGCCTCGATGCAGCCGCTGCATCCGCCCGGAAAACTACTGTTTCCGATCGAGCCGACCTTGTCCCGCCTCGGCGAGAAGCGCCTGCCGCTCGCCTATGCGTGGCGGACGCTGCGGGACGCCGGCGCGCATCTCTCCTTCGCGAGCGACTGGCCGGTCTCCCCCGTCGATCCTCTCCTCTCGATCCAGGCGGCGATGATGCGCGAGAAGCTCTCGCCTCAATGCCCGGATCACCGGCAGACGCTGATGGAGTCGCTGCAAGGCTATACCGTCGACAACGCCTACACCGAATTCCGCGAGCACGTGAAAGGCCGGCTCGTGCCGGGGCTCCTCGCCGACATCGCCGTGCTCGACGGCGACATCGAGGCAACCGCGCCCGAGGCGATCCGCGAGATGAAGGTCAGCGCGACGGTGATGGATGGGACGATTGTGTATGGTGGGTGAAGTAGATGGCATTTTGACACGCGCCATTGGCGACGATCTCTCCGTAGTCCGCCTTCTCCCATGGGGAGAAGGTGGTCCGAAGGACCGGATGAGGGGGTACAGAGTGCCTAATGGAACAAGGTTCAACCGCGACGACAAGGCGGCAGACCTTTTTCCTTTCGAGGTGCCTTACCCCCTCTCCCGGGAGTCTTGGCTTCGCGTGCCTTCGGCGCGACCGGCACCCTCTCCCCAAGGGAGAGGGCGATGACGGCACGCCTCTCGGTCCATGGATAGCGCACTCCCGGTTATGCACGATGGCTGAACCTTGGAGACCGTCATGACCAACGTGCTCTTCGTCTGCAGCGCTAATGTCGATCGCTCGCCGACGGCCGAGGCGTTGTTCCGCGACCATCCGGGCATCGAGACGGCTTCGGCCGGAACAGGCAATGCAGCCGAGACGCCGCTGAGCGATGAGCTGGTCGCCTGGGCCGACATCATCATCGTGATGCAGCCCGTGCATCGCCAGATGATCGAGCAGCGATTCAAGTCGAGCCTCAAAGCGCAGCGCGTCGTCTGCCTCGACATCCCCGATCACTACACGCGTGGTGACCCTGAGCTCGTGAAGCTGCTCACGGAGCGCGTGCCGAAATTCCTGCCAAGTCGCTAAACCAAGCAATGGAAGGCCAAGAGGCGGCTTGGGACAGGGGGCAGACCCTGCGGGTCTGACCCCGATCTGAGGTCTCTGTATAGGGTCAGACCCGCAGGGTCTGACCCTAGAGCGCACTTCGATCTGATGGAATCAGATCGGCGCTCTAGGTTGTTGGTTTTGAGCACTTTCTTTCGACCAACCGGTACCCACTTGGAAGGACAAGTGCTCTAGGTCACCGCCCTTGGAGTCCTAGTCTCCCCCAACCACCGTCTGGCTGGTGTGCGATTGAGCCTGACGGGACCGCGTCCGCACCCCCTGATTTGCCGCTTGCCCCCCCAAATGCTATGCCCCCGCCCATGACCGACACCCAAGCCAAACCGGGCGCCGCCGACGCGGGCCCCGTGCCCATCGAGCGCATCCGCAACTTCTCGATCATCGCCCATATCGACCATGGGAAATCCACCCTTGCCGACCGCCTGATCCAGCTCTGCGGCAATGTCGCCGACCGCGACATGAAGGACCAGATCCTCGATTCCATGGACATCGAGCGCGAGCGCGGCATCACCATCAAGGCGCAGACGGTGCGCCTCGACTACACGGGCAAGGACGGCCTGCTCTATCAGCTCAATCTGATGGACACGCCCGGCCATGTCGACTTCGCCTACGAGGTGTCGCGGTCGCTCGCCGCCTGCGAGGGCGCGATCCTGGTGGTCGATGCGAGCCAAGGGGTGGAAGCCCAGACGCTCGCCAACGTCTACACGGCGCTCGATGGTGACCTCGAGATCGTGCCGGTCTTGAACAAGATCGACCTGCCCGCCGCCGAGCCGGCGCGCGTCAAACAGCAGATCGAGGACGTGATCGGCCTCGATGCCTCCCATGCCGTCGAGATCTCGGCCAAGACCGGATTGAACGTCGAGGCGGTACTGGAGGCCATCGTCGAGCGGTTGCCGGCGCCCAAGGGCGATGCCAAGAAGCCGTTGAAGGCCCTTCTCATCGATAGCTGGTATGACGCCTATCTCGGCGTCGTCGTGCTCGTGCGCATCATCGATGGCGTGCTGAAGCGCGGGCAGAGGATCAAGCTCATGGCCTCGGGCGGGGCTTATCAGACCGAGCGCGTCGGCATTTTCCGCCCGAAACAGGAGATGTTGCCGGAGCTCAGGCCGGGCGAGGTCGGGTTTTTCACCGCCGCCATCAAGCAGGTCGCCGACACCCGCGTCGGCGACACGGTGACGGACGAGAAGAGCCCGACGCCCCAGGCGCTTCCCGGTTTCAAGCCGGTGCAGCCGGTCGTGTTCTGCGGCCTCTTCCCGGTCGATGCGGCCGAGTTCGAGGACTTACGCGATGCGGTCGGCAAGCTGCGTCTCAACGATGCGAGCTTCACCTACGAGATGGAGACCTCCGCCGCGTTGGGCTTCGGCTTCCGCTGCGGCTTCCTCGGCCTCTTGCACTTGGAAATCATCACCGAGCGGCTCCAGCGCGAGTTCAACCTCGATCTCATCACCACGGCGCCGTCGGTCATTTATCACGTCTTCAAGAACGACGGCACCCATATCGAGATGCACAACCCGGCCGACATGCCGGATCCGATCTACATCGATCACATGAAGGAGCCCTGGATCAACGCGACGATCCTGGTGCCGGACGAGTATCTGGGCGCGGTGCTGAAGCTCTGCCAGGACCGGCGCGGCCGGCAGAAGGAGCTGACCTATGCGGGCAGCCGCGCCATGGTGGTCTATGAGTTGCCGCTGAACGAGGTGGTGTTCGATTTCTATGATCGGCTCAAGAGCGTCAGCCGCGGCTATGCGAGCTTCGACTATCAGATCACGGGTTATGAAGAGGGCGATCTCGTCAAGCTGTCGGTCCTCGTCAATGCGGAAGCCGTCGACGCCCTGTCGATCATCGTGCATCGCAATCGCGCGGAAGCCCGCGGCCGCGCCATGTGCGAGAAGCTCAAGGAACTGATCCCACCGCACCTCTTCCAGATCCCGATCCAGGCCGCCATCGGCGCCAAGATCATCGCCCGCGAGACCATTCGGGCCATGCGCAAGGACGTGCTCGCCAAATGCTACGGCGGCGACATTTCACGAAAGCGCAAGCTGCTGGACAAGCAGAAGGCGGGCAAGAAGAAGATGCGCGAATTCGGCAAGGTGGAGATTCCGCAGGAGGCGTTCATCGCGGCGCTGAAGATGGATGAGAATTGATCAATGACCGACGGCGAGTTGGTTTCTGACGTATCATCTTCAAGAAATACAGATTGGATTCTCGTCAATGGAGATATTGATCAACGCTTATCTAGCGAACTCTTTCAAACCGTTGCGGCGTTGCAGCAGGAACACGGCGACTTGTCGGGCAGAAGGGTGGTGCTGCTACTCACGACGTTCGGCGGAGATCCTGATTCTGCGTTTAGAATTGCGCGGTACATCCAAGGCACTTTCGGCTCCTTCGATTGTTACATCCCTTCGCAGTGCAAGAGCGCTGGAACTCTAATCGCGATTTCAGCTGAGCGCCTTTTTATTGGCAACACTGGGGAGCTTGGCCCCCTCGATGTTCAACTTCGACCCATCGACGACCCAGCGGGACGGAGATCTGGGCTAACTTCTGCACTGGCACTTCGAGAACTTGAAGCACATTGCCTGCGAACGTTCGAGCGATTGGCGTACGGAGTGGTAGATGGCAGTGGCGGGGTCGTCTCGTTTGCAACTGCGGCTCGATTCGCTTCTACAATGACTACTGAGCTCCTATCTGGCATCTACCAAAAGATCGACCCCGAGAGATTGGCTCAGGACGCTCGAGATTTGCAGATTGCATCTGCCTACGGTGAGCGCCTGAACAAAAAGTGGAACAACCTCCTACCAGGCGGTCTAGTCAGACTTATTGAGAGTTATCCATCCCATGAATTTGTCATCGACATCGAGGAGGCGCGACAACTATTTAGAAGCGTCAACGAGCCAACAAACCAAATGCTAAATGTGTTTGTGGAATATGCCGATGAAGTATTGAGAGTGAGGGGAAATGATTTTTCAGTTCGTCATCTCTCCGTTGTGGAGGCGGAGGACAATTAGATGTCACCCGCCTCCGAATCCACAACACAGACTGTTCCCGGCTTGGCGCGATTGATTTCCATGATGAGACGAGGAACCGCAGCGCGCAAATCACTGAGCAGCCGTAATTACTCACCCCTCACCGTCCGCTGATCAAGCGGTAGCGTCGCCGGTTGGTGCGGCGAGGGCGGCTCGGATGGCATCGAGCGGGCTCCGGCCGTTGAGGCGGCCGGTGGCGACAACAGAGCGGATGTCCGCGTAGA
>JANNSX010000233.1:0-9674 GCA_031403155.1 Hyphomicrobiaceae bacterium | reverse complement strand
AGGCGGTCTATGGCTTGACCGAGCACTATCGCGACGAGATCGCCAAGGCGCGGCTCATCGCCTGTCCCGGCTGCTATCCGACCGCGACGTTGTTGGGGCTGCTACCGCTCGTTTCCGCGAAACTCATCGAAGCGAGCGATCTCATTGTCGATGCCAAGTCCGGCATTTCGGGTGCGGGCCGCTCGCTGAAGCTGAACACGCTGTTCCCGGAAGCGGGTGAGGGACTGACGCCTTACTCCGTCGCCAAGCATCGGCATGCGCCCGAGATCGAGCAGGAGTTGGGCCGCGCGGCTGGCGAAGCGGTCACCATCAACTTCACCCCGCACCTGATCCCGATGAGCCGGGGCGAGCTCGTCACCTGCTATGTGCGGATGACGAAGGGGGTATCGGCCGATGATCTGCGCGCGGCACTCGAGACGGCCTATCGCGATGCGCCGTTCGTGCGGGTGCTCGCGAAAGGGCAGGTTCCCGGCACGCAATTCGTGCGCGGCTCGAACTACACGCACATCGCCGTCTTCGCCGACCGCATCAAGGGCCGCGCCATCGTCATCTCGACGCTCGATAACTTGGTGAAGGGCTCCGCGGGGCAGGCGTTGCAGAACTTCAATCTGATGCACGGACTGGATGAGTCGACCGGCATCGAGCAATTGGCGCTGTTTCCGTGAGTCTGTGAAGTTGTAAGGGCACGATGTAATCGATGGCTCTGCGCCTCGCTCAACCCCTCATCCGGTCCTTCGGACCACCTTCTCCCCGAAGGAGAAGGCCGGCTACCATGTCAAATTCGGCTGAGGTGAAACAAAAGAGCCGCATAGAAAGCATTTCGCTACTATCGGCCCTCTCCTTTGGGGAGAGGGTGCCGACAGGTGGGAGAGGGGTTGAGCTTGGCAAATTCGCTCGGGCCCGCTTCTGATCCCTACCCGAACTCGATCACCGTCCTCAATCCCTCGCCGCGCTCCATGCGGGCGACGCCCTCGCCGATGGCATCGAGGCGGCTGCGGTGGCTGATGAGGTCGTCGAGGTTGTAGCGGCCGTCGAGATAGAGGCGGACGAGGCGGGGCAGATCGGTGCGGAACTGATTGGAACCCATGTCGCAGCCCATGACTTTGCGCTCGGCAATGAAGTGCCAGAAGGGCAATGACAACCGCGTCTCTAGCGGCATCAGCCCCATGAGCACGGCCGTGCCGCCCTTGCGCGTCATCAGGAACGCCTGCTCGGCGAGCTCGGGCTTGCCGACGACCTCGAAGGCGGCGTGCACGCCTTTGCCGCCGGTCAGCGCGCGGACGGCCGCGACCGGATCGCCGGCCTTGGGATCGACGACGGCAGTGGCGCCGAATTTTTTCGCCATCTCGCGGCGCGCGGGCAAGGGATCAATGGCGATGACATCGATGGCGCCGGCGAGGCGCGCGCTCTGGATCGTATTGATGCCGACGGCGCCGCAACCGATCACCGCGACCGACTCGCCCGCCCGCACATTCGCCGTCCGCGTCACCGCGCCGTAGCCGGTCATCGCCCCGCAGCCGAGCAGCGCCGCGCGGTCGAGCGGCATGGCGGTGTCGATCTTCACCAGCGCATGCTCGTGCACCAGCATCAGCTCGGCGAACCCGGACAAGTGCATGAACTGGGTCACCGGCTTGCCGCCGAGCGAGAGGCGCGGCGTCTCATCCGACTTGCGCACGAGCGCGCCCTGCCCCTCACAGATCGAGGGGCGGCCGGAGAGGCACAGCTCGCACGACCCGCAGAAGGCCGACAGGCAGCCGATGACATGGTCGCCGGGCTTCAGATAGCTGACGCCGAGGCCCACTTTGCGCACGATGCCCGCCGTCTCGTGGCCGAGGATCGCGGGCAGCTCCACCGGCAGATGGCCTTGGAGGAAGTGTAGATCGGAATGGCAGATGGCGGTCGCGGCGACCTCCACCAGCACCTCGCCGGGGCCGGGATCGGCGACGGTAACGGTCTCGATCGACAGCGGCTTGCCAACTTCGCGAAGCACGGCGGCGCGCATGGGGGTTCTCCAGCCTCGACGTTGACGTCAGATGTGCGTCCAACTCTCTAGCGTTTCGAGCGCCATAGGCCCACCCCCCACCCCAACCCTCCCCACGAGGGGGAGGGGGAGCCTGAATGGTGCGTCCCTGACATCCGCGTTGCGAGAGTGCTTCGGGAATTCAAACGGGCTCGCAGGCACATATCTTGCGCGGGAGAGGCTACGATCGAGCTCCCCAGCATCGCCTCCAAGGTGTCGGATCCACAACAGACCGTGGGGTACCGAACGCCCTCACCACAACGTCCCCTCCCCGTCACGCCGGAGGCGTGCCTTCGGCACGACGTGGGGAGGGACAGGGTGGGGGGTGAGTTTCGCCGCGGCCGCAGCGTGCGCGGTCACCCGCGGTTTCCGTCGAGAAACACCGTTAGCCGGTCGTTGACGGCTTGCGGGTTCTCCAGATTGGCGAGGTGGCCAGCGTCGGGCACGACGAAGACTTCGCTCTTGGGCACTCGCTCTGCAATAGCCTCCGCATAGGCCGGCGGCGTCTCTGCGTCGCCGGCGCCGGCCATGGCGAGCACGGGGCAGGCGATCTTCGGCAGGTCGGCCAGCGCATCGTGATCGGCGATGAGGCGGGTCGTCAGCATGAGGCCCGATCGTTGCGCGCGGGCCATCGAAGCCGTCGCTTCCGCGATGACGGCGGCCGGACACTTCGGTCCGACGATCGCCTTCACCATGCCGGCCGAGAATGTGCCAATGTCAGCACCGCCACTGAGGGACTTCAAGATCGGATCGGCAAACTCCGCCGGCTTCATCGAGCCGCCGAAGCCGAACCTGGGCGAGGTATCCATGAGGGTGAGCGAGCGGCAGAGCGTTGGATGACGGGTCGCAAAGCGCATCAGGATCATGGCGCCGACCGACAGGCCGACGAAATGCGCTGACCTGAGCGTCAGCGTCTTGCGCACGAGGAAGGCGAGCGTGTCGGCGACGGTGTCGACGGTCGCGCCGTCCGATGGCGCGGCGGAAGCCCCGAAGCCCGGCATGTCCCAGGCAATGCAGCGGTAGCGCGTCGACAGCGCTTCGAGCTGCGGCTCCCAGGCGGTCCGGGAGCCCGCCATGGCGTGCAGGAACACCACGGGATCGCCCGCCCCGGCCTCTCGCCAAGCGATCGGTTTCTCGTCGCAATCGATCATGCGTGATCCTTCTCCACAGTCTTTTACACAAGCTAGCGCGACAGCGTTTTCTTGTATACAGTATTCAGTTCTGCCCACCGACAAGGGCCGATTTCATTGAACAACTGAGGCGCCCCGATGAGCGATCGCTCCGGTATTTCCGTCGACTTGTCCAACCCTGATCTCTTCGACAAGGGCATCCCGCAAGCGGCCTTCGCGGAGCTGCGCGCTAAGCCCGGACTCGCCTGGAACGCCATCAACGGCAACGAGGCTGACGGCTTCTGGTCGGTCGGGCGGTTCGACGAGGTGGCGGCCGTCTCCCGCGATCCCGAAACCTATTCCTCCGCCGTCGGCCACATCCAGATCTACAACATCGACGAGGATGCGCTTCAAGCCCGCGCTTCCATGATCGACATGGACCCGCCCGAGCACACGCGGCTCCGCCGTCTCGTCAATCCGCACTTCCTGCCGCGCAACATCAAGGCCTACGTGCCCTTCATCAAGGCACGCGTGACGACGCTCCTTGATCGGATGCAGGAGACGGGCGGCGGCGACTGGGTAACGGGCATGGCGAAGCCGATCCCGATTTCCGTCATCTGCGACATGCTCGGCGTGCCCGAGGACGGCCACGACACCATGATCGAGCTCACCGACTATCTGGTCGCCGGCACGTCGTCCAAGACGCTCGATCCCAACGCCTACGGCAACACGACGCCACTCAGGCTCCTCCCCTTCAACAGCCCGGCCGCGCATGGGTTGAGCCAATACGCGTTGGCGCTCGCCGAGAAGCGCCGCGCCGACCCCAAGGACGATCTCGTCACCAAGCTCGTCACCGTCGAGATCGACGGCGAGAAGCTCACCGACGAAGAGATCGCGAACTTCTTCCGCTTGCTCATCTTCGCCGGCAACGAGACGACGCGCTCGGCGATGGCGCATCTGGCGCTCCAGCTCGCCCAGTTCCCCAAGCAGTTCGAGCGCGCCAAGCACGAGCCGGCGCTCATCGAGACGGCCGCCGAGGAGGTCGTGCGCTACGCCTCGCCCATCCTGTATTTCCGCCGCACGGCCACGCGCGACACCGAGTTGTCCGGCACGCCCATCAAAAAGGGCGAGCGCGTCGTCATGTGGTATGCGAGCGCCAATTTCGACGACCGTCGCTTCCCGCACGCTCTCTCCTTCGACGTCTCCCGCCCGCGTATCCCGGGCCATGCCGGCTATGGCGGCGGCGGTATCCACATCTGCCTCGGCGCCCAGCTGGCGAGGCTCGAGATCGCGATCCTCATCGAGGAAATCCTCAGACGCAACATCCGGGTCGAGATCGTGGGCGAGCCCGAATACGTGCATTCGAATTTCGTCAACGGGTTGGAGCATCTGGAGGTGCGGTTCAGCGCGTAGGCTGGTGCTGAGGATCGCCAAGCGGTCCGAAGCCCAGCGCGGCAGCGCCTCTGCTCTCAATGCTGGGCTTCGCGAAAGGCTCAGCCCAGCCTACAATGGGGCTCTTCTGTTACCGAAGGACTTCAACCCATGCCCCCCTCCGGCCCCCTCGACGGCCTCCGCATTCTGGACTTGACCCGCATCCTTGCGGGGCCGACCTGCACGCAGCTGCTCGGCGATCTCGGCGCGGACATCCTGAAAATCGAGAAACCGGGCGAAGGCGACGACACGCGCGCCTGGGGCCCGCCCTATGTCACCGGCCACGACGGCAAGCCGACGAAGGAGAGCGCCTATTATCTCTGCGCCAACCGCAACAAACGCTCGGTCGCGGCCGACATCGCGACGCCGGACGGAGCGGCGCTCGTGAAGAGGCTCGCCGGCAAATGCGATGTGCTGATCGAAAACTTCAAGGCTGGCGGCCTCAAGAAATACGGGCTCGGCTATGACGACTTCAAAGCCGATCACCCCCGCCTCGTCTATTGCTCCATCACCGGCTACGGCCAGACCGGGCCCACCAAGGACAAACCCGGCTACGATCTGCTCGCCCAGGGTTACGGCGGGATCATGAGCTTGACCGGCGATTCCGAAGGGCAGCCCATGAAGGTCGGCGTCGGCATCGCCGATGTGATGTGCGGGATGTATGCCTCGACCGCCATCCTCGCCGCGCTCCGCCATCGCGACCGGACCGGCGAAGGCCAGCACATCGACATCGCGCTCGTCGACTCGCAGATCGCCTGGCTCATCAACGAAGGCACGAACTATTTGATGTCGGGCCAGGTGCCGAAGCGGCGCGGCAACGGCCATCCCAACATCGTGCCCTACAATGTCTTCGAGACATCGGACGGCCACGCCATCGTCGCCGTCGGCAACGACACGCAGTTCCAGCGCTTCTGCACCGTCATCGGCTTGGCCGACCTGGCGAATGATCCGCGTTACACAAAGAACACGGACCGGCTCGCCAACCGCGAAACCCTCAATGCCATCGTTGCCGAGCGCGTGAAACAACTGCCGCGCGACACACTGATCGCCGGCATGGAGAAGGCCTCCGTTCCCGGCGGCCCGATCCACCGGCTCGATGACGTGTTCGCGAGCGATCAGGTCAAAGCGCGCGAGATGCACATCAAGATGGAGCATCCGCTCGCCAAGTCCGGCACGGTCGATCTCATCGGCAATCCGATCAAGCTCTCGAAAACGCCCGTAACCTACCGCCGGGCGCCCCCCGCCTGCGGCGCCGACACCGACGAGGTGATCCGCGACGTGCTCGGCTCATCTGAAAAGCCCTGAGGACAAACCCCATGTTCCAACTGACGAACGAGCAGCTGAAACTCCAGGCCGAGGCCCGCGCGCTCGCCGATGGCCCGATCCGCGCCCGCGCCGCGGAAGTCGACCGCACGGAAGCCTATCCGTGGGACAATATCGAAGCCCTGACGAAAGCCGGCTTCATGGGGATGACCATCCCCAAGGCCTATGGCGGCCGTGGCCTCAGCTATCTCGATGCCGTGCTCGTCATCGAGCAGATCGCGCGGACCTGCGGCGTCAGCGGCCGCATCGTGGTCGAAGCCAACATGGGCGCGATCGGCGCCATCATGGCCTATGGCAGCGAGGCGCAGAAGCAGCTTGGCGCAGGCTTCGTGCTCGCCGGCGACAAGCCCGCCATCTGCATCACCGAGCCCGAGGCCGGGAGTGCCGCGACCGAGATGTCGACCGTCGCCGTCCGCCAAGGTGATCGCTATGTGCTCAACGGCACGAAATAC
Source organism: Hyphomicrobiaceae bacterium (assembly GCA_031403155.1). GTDB lineage: Bacteria > Pseudomonadota > Alphaproteobacteria > Rhizobiales > Hyphomicrobiaceae > JANNSX01. The sequence continues at coordinate 3,339 of JANNSX010000233.1, read as the reverse complement.
TGGATCACCGGCGGCGGCGTCTCGAAGCTGCATCTGATTTTCGCACGCGTGCTGGAGAAGGGAGTCGATCAGGGCATCGGCGGCTTCATCGCCATTCGCGACGAGAGCAAGGGTTTGCGGATCGGCGAGCGCGAGCCGGCGATGGGCTTGCGCGGCATTCCCGAGACCTACGTCCATTTCGAGAACCTCGAGATCCCCGAGGACCGGGTCGTGCGCATGCCCGACGGCTTCAAGCGCGGCTTTGCCTCGCTGATGACAGCCTATAATGCGCAGCGCGTCGGCGCGGCAACGGTGGCGCTCGGCATCGGCACCGGTGCTTATGAGCTGGCGCTCGAACGCGCCAAGGCGCGCGAGCAGTTCGGCCGGCCGATCGCCGAATTCCAGGGGTTGCAATGGATGCTCGCGGATTGCTCGATCGGCTTGGCCGCGGCGCAAGCCCTCGTGTACAAGGCCGCCATCAATGCAGGCGCGGGCTTCCCAGATATCTGCGAGGCGGCGCAAGCGAAAATCCTCGCCTCCGACACGGCCATCAAAGTGACGAACGACGCGCTCCAGATCCACGGCGCCATGGGCTATTCGCGCAATCTTCCGCTCGAGCGCATGGCACGCGATGCCCGCATGTTCACGATCGGCGGTGGCACCGCACAGCTCTTGCGCAATCAGGTGGCCGGCGCGATCCTGGGGATGAAGCTGCCGCAGACACGCGACGGCTATCTGAAACAGGCGCCGGTTCAGACTAAGAGGAGTGTGGCCGGTGAGTGATTACTACGATCTCGGCGACTACAGCCTGAGGGTCACGACCGACTCCAGCGAAGCCCAAACATGGTTCGATCGGGGACTCGCCTGGTGCTACGGCTTCAATCACGACGAGGCGATCGCCTGTTTCACCAAGGCGCTTGCCGCTGATGCCGGCCTCGCCATCGCGCATTGGGGTATCGCCTACGCGGCCGGCCCCAATTACAACAAGCCCTGGGAGGCCTTCGACGCCGAGGACTTGACCAAATGCCACGCCATCACGCGGGCCGAGATCGAAAAGGCGCTGGCGCTGGCGCCAAATGCGAGCGCGCTCGAGCGGGCACTGATCCGGGCGCTCGAGGCGCGCTGCCCCGCCAGTCCGCCGCCCGATCTCGCCACGCTCAACGATGCCTACGCGGTCGCCATGCACGACGTCTATGCCGCCTTCCCCGGCCAGCCGGACGTGGCGACGTTCTATGCCGAAAGCATGATGAACCGGACGACCTGGAAGCTCTGGGATCTCAAGACCGGCAAGCATGCCGAGGGCGCCGACACGGCGAAGATCCTGGAGGTGCTGGATCGCGGTCTGCGGGACAACGACGCCCAAGGACACAAGCCCCATGCCGGCCTGCTGCACATGTACATCCACACCATGGAGATGTCGCCGCATCCGGAGAAGGCGATCAAGGTCTGCGATCAGCTGCGCGGCCTCATCCCCGACAGCGGCCATCTCCAGCACATGCCGACGCACATCGATGTGCTCTGTGGGAATTATCAATCCGTCGTCGACTGGAATTCCAAGGCGATCGTTGCCGACGAGAAGTTCGTCGCACGCGAGGGTGCTCTCAACTTCTATAGTTTCTACCGCTGCCACAACTATCACTTCAAAGCCTATGGCGGCATGTTCCTGGGGCAGTACCGGATTGCCATGGAGGCTGCCGACGACATGGTGGCGAGCCTGCCCGAGGAGCTGATGCGCGTGCAGTCGCCGCCGATGGCGGACTGGCTGGAAGCCTTCGTGCCGACGGACTATCACGTGCTCATCCGCTTCGGAAAATGGGAGGAGATCCTCGCCAAGCCCTTGCCGAAGGATCAGCAGCTCTACTGCTTTACGACGGCGACCGCGCATTACGCGAAGGCGGTCGCGGCCGCGGCATCGGGCAAACTCGACATCGCCGATAGGGAGGCCGCGCTGTTTGAGGCCGCGGCTGAGCGCGTGCCCGAGACGCGCAAGCTCATGAACAATTTCTGCAAGGAAGTCCTCGCCATTGCGCGCGAGATGCTGAAGGGCGAGATCCTCTATCGGCGGGGGAAGATCGACGAGGCCTTCGCGCATTTGCGCAATTCCGTCGAGCTCGACGATGGGCTGCTCTACGACGAGCCTTGGGGCTGGATGCAGCCGGCCCGGCATGCGCTCGGCGCGCTGCTGCTCGAACAAAATCGTGTCGAGGAGGCGGCGGCCGTTTACCGCGCGGATCTCGGCTTCGACAACACGCTCTCGCGCGCCTGCCAGCATCCCGACAATGTCTGGAGCCTGCACGGCTACCATGAATGCCTGACGCGGCTCAGCCGCACCGAAGAGGCGATCATCATCAAACAGCGCCTCGACCTCGCCCGCGCCCGCACCGACGTGCCCGTGAAGGCGTCGTGCTTCTGCAAGCAGGATGCGCGCGCGGCGGCGTGACAGTGGGCGACCGGCCGCCCATCAGATATCGGTCTTGGCAAGGACCTTCCTGGTGGCCGCCCCTCACCCTCCCCTCTCCCCGCTGAAGCGGGGAGAGGAAGTGGCGCTGCGTGTCCCTGACGTGCGAAATGAGCACGGCGCCAGCCTTCCTCTCCCCGCAAGCAACGCGAAGCGGGGAGAGGGGAGGGTGAGGGGCGGCCGCGAGTCCGGATGCACGCCACGACCGCTATGATGTGCCGCGACGCGGGCGACCGCCGGTCGCCCCTACGGCGGATAGGCCGCGCCACAAGAACGTCAGGAACGCACAGAGCGCGTTGCGTAGGGGTGACCGGCAGGTCGCCCTTCTCACCTCCCCACAAGCATTTCGTTTGCGTTCACCATACCACCAAAGAACTTATCCCCGCACATTGCGCACGCCCGCATAATCCGTCCGTCACCCGGCGAGGGGCGTTTCTGCAGAGGCGTCTAACGAAGCGCGGCGTGACCGGCGACTGCCGGAGGAGCAACGCAGCTCTGATGGTAGGGTGCACCTTGGTCCGGTAAGGGTGAGACGCCTTACCCCGAAGCAGCTCGGCTCTTGAGGTGACCAAGCCAAGCATCGAAAACGCATTTTGGCTTGCGCATCGGCGTCCGCCGAAAACCGCGAGCCACTTTTCGGGCCGATGCGGTGACGGGGCGATCGCGAGGTCGCTCACTGTATTCCTCTCGGCCCGCGGCTTTAAGATCGCCCCGCGCCCCTCAATTTGTGAGCCCGGCTCGCGGAGAGCGTGTCGGAAGGCGGCGGAGCGTTGGCTGTGACGAATGGCATTAGGCACTTGGCTTTAGGCTTTGGTGTTCCGAACCAGCCGCGCGTCGCCGTCCTCACGCACCTCTACACCTTCTGCCTAAAGCCTAAAGCCAAGTGCCTAGTGCCACATTCG
>JANNSX010000232.1:0-6585 GCA_031403155.1 Hyphomicrobiaceae bacterium | reverse complement strand
GCAAACCCTAGAGGCGGAGCGCGAAACCGATCTTCTCGTCGACCGTCAAATCCGGATAGAGCGCGTAGTTCAGGAACACCATCGCGGCATAGCTCTCGGAAGGAGTCACGTCGTTGACGCGCTTGCCGTCAATCAGGATATCGCCGGAACTCACCTCCTCCAGCCCCGCGATCATGTTGAGCGTCGTCGTCTTGCCGCAGCCCGAGGAGCCCAGCAGCGTCACGAACTCGCCCGCCGCAATGTCGAGGTTGATATCGCGGCAGACCTGGACGGGTCCGAAGGATTTGGTGACGCTTTTGAGCGAGATGGCGGACATCGAGACAATCAAACTCCGACAAGAGCCGGGACGACAGGCCCTGGATGCCGTAGGATCGGTGTCATGGAGCGCGAAGTTGTCCTGAATCTCGATGAAGACGGCGTATGGATTGCCGAGTGCCCGTCCATACCGGGTTGCATAAGCCAGGGACGAACCCGCGACGAGGCCTTGGCCAATATCCATGAAGCAATCGCTGCCTGCCTCGAGGTTCGCGCCGAGCTAGCCAGACCAACAGGGATTTTCTGATTGGCGATTGGTCTCATTGTGTCCCTACCTCACCCCTTCAGCATCCCATCGGCGAAGCCCGACAAGATCGTCTTCCTCAGCAGTATCGCCAGCACGACGACCGGCGCGATCGAGATCGCCGACGCCGCCATCATCTGCCCGAACAGCGTCTGATACTGCCCCGCGAACGACGAGATGACGAGCGGCACGGTCTGGCTTTCCTGCCGGGTCAGGATCAGCGCGAAGAAAAACTCGTTCCAGGCCTCGATGAAAGAGAAAATCGCGGCTGCGAACAGCGAGGGCAGCGAGATCGGCAGCACGATCAGGCGAAATGTCTGCCACGTGCTGGCGCCGTCCATACGGGCCGCGCGCTCCAGGCCCGATGGGATGCCGAGGAAGAAGCCTCGCAGCACCCAGATGACGATCGGCAGGTTGAACGTCAGGTAGACAAAAATGAGAGCGATCTTGGAATCGACGAGCCCCATCCGGCTGGCCGCAATGAATAGCGGAATGGCAACGACGACGGCCGGGAACATCTGCGCGGCGAGGATCATCAACAACAGCCGATCGCGGCCGGGAAGATCGAGCCGCGCCAGCGCATAGGCGGCCGGTGCGCCCAGGACCAGCGCCAGCGCGGTCACGCCGACGGCGACGATGATCGAGTTCATCAGGCCGCGTCCGAGCTGGGCCGCCGACTGGAACACCTGCACATAGTTGTCGAGGGTGAAGCTCGCGGGCGAGAAGTCCGGCGGTACCGTGGTCAGCGCCTGTTGCTCCATGATGCTGGTCAGCACGAGCCAGACGAGCGGCGCGGCATTCCAGAACACGAACAGAGCGATGGCGGCCATGACAAGCCACCACTCACCGGCTCCGATCCTTCCCGTCTCCCGCATCAGCGCACCTCCTGGGAGCGGAGCCGCAACAGGCGCAGATAGACGATCGCGAGCAGGATCGAGGCGATGAAGATCAGATTGGCGATGGCCGCGCCCTGGCCGAACTTCAGGAAGTTGAAGGTGAGCCGATAGGCAAGGAAGTTCATGACGATGGTCGAATCGTAGGGTCCGCCCTTCGTCAGCACGAAAATGAGATCGAAAATTCGCAGCGACCAGATCGTCTGGAGCACCACCGCGATGGCGAGCGCGGTCTTGAGCCCCGGCAGTGTCACATGCCGGAAGGTCTGCCAAGAAGTCGCGCCATCCATGGTGGCCGCGCGGTAGAGCGCCTTGGGAATGCCCTGCAAGGCCGCGAGCAAGAGGATCGCGATGAAGGGCGCCGACTTCCAGATGTCGACGAGCAGCATGGAGTTGAGCGCCAGGAACGGACTACCGAGCCACACCACATTGCGTTCAACGGCCCCTGTCCCCACCAGGATCGCGTTGGCGACGCCATAGTTGGCGTGGAAGATCCATTTCCACAGCACCCCGTTGGCGACCGGCGCGATGGCCCAGGGCAGGATCAGCAGAACGCGCAGGAGCGGCGAGCGCGCCATCGGGTGGTTGAGCAGCAGCGCCATGGCAAGGCCGAGGACGACGACGGCCACGACTTCGACGACGGTGAAGTACACCGTGTTGTAGAAGGCGAGCCGCGTGACCTTGTCGGTCAGAAGCGTCGCGTAGTTGTCCAGGCCGACGAAAGGAGTCCGGAATTCGCCGCTCGCCAGACTCGCATTCGTGAAGGAGAGCCAGATCGAGTAGAGCACCGGCAGAGCGAGCACGACCAAGAGCGCACCTAGCGCCGGGGCGACAAAAGCGAGACCTGTCATTGATGAGGATCTCGCCATCGCTACAGGGTCGCACTATGTTGAGAACAAATTGGATGAGGTGCCGGTCGGGTACGATGGCGAAGCTGATCAATCTTAATCGCGCCCAGATCGATGAGAGCAAGATTACGGGCTATCTGCTGTCGCGATCTCACCCCCGAGGCGCAGCAAAGGCTGAGTTCTTTGGGCAATTCGGATTTTCTGAGGAGAGACCTGACGAGTTCCGACGCGCCATTATCGAGCACGCGTTTGCCAATGATGTCCTCACAACAAGGATCAGCGAGTACGGTGAGATTTTGGAAGTCGCGGGCCCTGTCGGTGCACCCGATGGCCGAAATCCGTTGATCATGGTAGTTTGGGTCATTCGGGATGGAGAGGATTGGCCGCGGTTGGTCACGGCACTTCCATGGCGAGGAGCGTAAGTCATGATTCCTGAACTCGAGCAAGTGGTCTTGTTGAAGGACCTCCCGGATTTCGGACTGGTTGCTGGCGATGTGGGCACTGTTGTTATGGTGTACGATGGCGGCCGTGGTTACTCTGTTGAATTCACCACACTCAAAGGCGATACGGTCGCGGTTGCGACAGTCGCGAGCACTGTCATTCGTCCCGTGATGACAGGCGAAATGGTCCATGCACGGGCGGTTGCCTGACATCGGCGATCATTCTGGCTTGCCGCGACGGTACTCGTGTCGCCGAATGACGCTCGGGGCTGCCACTTCGGAACCCCGAGCGCCTCTCCAGCTCTCAGTTGATCTCAGCCGCGCTTCTTGACGATGGCGGTCACCAGCTCGTTCGCCGCCGCCATGGCATCCTTCGCCGATTGCTGGCCGGCGAGCGCCTTGGCGATCTCGGTGCCGATCGCCTGGGTCACCTCGTTGTAGTCCGGCGTCACGAAGCTGTCGTAGGGGTGCTTGGCCTGTTCGAGCGTGACCGAAGCGTTCGGCAGTGCAGCCTGCACCTCGGCATCGCCCAGCACCGACAGGCGGATCGGCAGCCAACCGGTGTCGATCGCCTGGCGCTTCTGCACCTCCTTGTCGAGATAGAACTCGATGAGCTTGGTGCAGAGGTCCGGGTTTTTGGCGGTCTTGGTGATGGTGTAGGCGTCCGTGCCGTCGATCGAGGCGGTACCGACCGGACCTGCTGGCAGCAGCGCGCCGCCCATCTTGCCGGCGATCTTGGAGGTCGCCGGGTCGTTTGCCGGCTTCCACATGAAGGGCCAGTTCATCATCATCGCCGCACTGCCGGCGGTGAAGACGTTGGTCGCATCATTGATGCCGATGTAGGTGAGCGAGCCGGGATCAGCCGACGGCATCAGGTCCATCATGCACTGGAGCCCGGCAATACCGGCATCGGTGTTGAAGCCGGGCGACCCGTCCTCGTTGTAGAGCTTGCCGCCGGCCTGCTGCAGGAAGCACATCCAGAACGAGGCCGTGCCGCCGATGCCTTCGGGCGTGCCATAGGTCGAGACCCAGCCGAACTTGCCATCTTTCGTCAGCTCCTTGGCAACGCCCTTGAGCTCGTCCCAGGTCTTGGGTGCCTCCTTGATGCCGGCCTTCTCGAACATCTCCGTGTTGTAGAAAAGGGTCAGCAGCGACAGCGTGAAGACGACGCCCTTGCTCTCGCCGCCCCAGTTGACGGTCGCAAAGCTCGAGGGCGGCAGGTCGTCGACGAGTTCCTTGGACAAGCGCTCCTTCAGCGGGATGAGGAAGTTGGCGAACTCCGGCACCCAGCCCGACATGTAGGCGATGTCCCAGGCATGCGTACCCGAAGCGAAGGTCGTCGCGAGCTTGTTGCGCAGCTCCGGGAAGGGGGCGAGGTCGTAGCTCACCTTGGCGCCGTTGGCGGCTTGCCAGGCGGCAAAGGCTTCCTCCGAGAATTTGGCGGCGCCGGGTGGCGTCGGGTCGGGCGGCAGGTTGCCGAAGTAGGAGATGATCTCTTCGGCGCTGGCCGAACCGAGCCAGGAGCTTCCGCCTGTGGCGAGCGCGGCGGCGGCCGCGGCCGATCTCAGCACATCGCGGCGATTGAGATTTGAGCCTGTGACCTTGTGGAGCATGTCGTTTCTTCCCTGTTTGCGGTTTGGTTGTAGTGCGACCCCGAACGCTGGCGCGGTGAGGCGGGGTGACCTTCTTGGATCTTCCCTCTGACAGATTTGTTCCATAGGCCCGGCACGGTGTCTATGACGGCCATGCACGTCTCCCCTGCTGGTCCCGGCCAGGCCCGGCTTGTAGGCTCAGCGCGGCATCGGACAGAGGGCAATCAGCTCGATGGTTATCCGCGACGACGAAACCATCTGGATCACGCTCCCAGACGGTACCCGATTGGCTGCCCGCATCTGGCGGCCGGACGGCCCGGCCAAGGTACCCGCCATCCTCGAATACCTCCCCTACCGGCGTCGCGACCGGCATCGGGTGGACGACTCCTTCACACACCCGTTCTTTGCCGAGCACGGCTACGCAGCGGTGCGGGTCGACATGCGCGGCGCTGGCGATTCCGATGGCGTCATGCGCGACGAGTACACGCAGCAGGAATGGGCCGACGGACTGGAGGTGATCGCCTGGATTGCCGGCCAGGACTGGTCCGACGGCGCGGTCGGCATGATCGGACTCTCCTGGAGCGGGTTCAATGCCCTGCAACTCGCGGCCCACTCCCCGCCGGCGCTGAAGGCCATCGTCACCACCTGCGCCTCCGACGACCGCTATCGCGACGACATGCACTACATGGGCGGTTGCCTCATCAATGATTGCCTGCAGTACGGCGCGACCTTCTTCACCTGGCTCGCGATGCCACCCGATCCCGCGGTCGCCGGTGACCGGTGGCGGGAGATGTGGCGCGACCGGCTCGAGGTGTTGACGCCGCGCGCGGGCGAATGGCTCCGGCACCAGACGCGCGACGATTACTGGCGCTCGGGGTCGGTCGCCGTCGACTACGGCAGGATCAAGATCCCAGTGCTGGCCGTCGGCGGCTGGGCGGACGGCTACTCCAACGCGATCCTGCGCCTGATGGCAAACCTCGAAGGCCCCCGCAAGGCCGTCATTGGCCCCTGGGCGCATGCCTACCCGCATGTGGCGACGCCGGGTCCGCGCATCGATTTCCTCGGCCTCGTCGTCCGCTGGATGGATCGCTGGCTCAAGGAAGTCGAGAATGGCATCGACCAAGAGCCGATGCTGACGGCCTGGATGCAGGAGAGCGAGGAGCCGCGCCCGATCTATGCAAAACGCAAGGGCGCATTCGTCGCCGAGGATCACTGGCCGAGCCCGTCGGTTGTCGAAACGCGCTGGGCGCTTGGTGACGGCCGGCTGGGACCTAGCGAGCGCATGACGCGACCTCTAACGGTCTGCTCGCCTGCCTCGACCGGTACGGCCTCCGGCGAATGGTGCCCCTACGGGTGGGGTGCCGACATGCCGCTCGACCAGCGCGCTGATGACGGGTGCTCGCTTTGCTTCGACAGCGCGCCGCTCGCGGAGCGGCTCGAGCTGTTGGGCGGGGCGGAATTAGAGCTGACGCTCTCTGTCGATGCGCCGGAGGCGATGCTCGCCGTGCGCCTGAACGACGTTTCGCCCGATGGTACGTCACGCCGCATCACCTATGGGCTGGTCAATCTCGGGCTCGACGACGCATACGAAGGACTGCGGCCAATCGCTCCCGGCCAACCCATCGAGGTCCGGATCAAGCTCAACGACGTGGGCTACGCGGTTCCGGCGGGGCACCGGCTGCGGGTTGCCATCTCGACCGCCTATTGGCCGCTCGCCTGGCCTTCGCCAAGGCTTGCGGCCGTTACGTTGCACGGCGGGTCGATCACCCTGCCCCAGCGGCTGCCCGACTCTGCACGCAAACCCGTGCCCGACCTCGGATCGCCCCGCGAGCCCAAGCCCATGCCTGTCGAGATCCTGGTGAAGCCCGAGCGCGGACGCCAGTCTCTGGTCCGCGATGTCGGCTCGGGGCGCATCGAGATGACGGTGGTGCGAAATCTGGGCGCCATGCATCTGCCTGAGACGGATATCACCGTCCGCGGCATCGGCCGGGAGATCTACGAGACCTATGACGATGCGCCGGGGCGGACGCGCTCGACTGCCATTCGCGAGGCGGGCCTCGAGCGCGGCGAGTGGAAAGTCAAAGTCGCAACCCGCAGCATACTGATCGTCGACGGCGCCGACTATGTGCTCGTCTCCGAGATCGATGCCTTTGAGGGGAGCGAGAAGATTTTTTCGCGAACCTGGGCGGAACGGATTCCTCGCGTTACAGCGCGCGACAGCTGATCGGCGTCAGCCGGACGGTTGTGTAGGGG
>JANNSX010000231.1:0-27603 GCA_031403155.1 Hyphomicrobiaceae bacterium | reverse complement strand
CGCGAAGTTGACGAGCCGCATGACGCCGAAGATCAAGGCGATGCCGAGCGCCCCCAAGGCATAGAGGCTGCCGAGCGCGAGGGTGTCGAAAACGAGCTGCAACACGGTCTGCATCGCTAATGATCCCCGAAGCCGAAATAGGCTTGTCTCAGCTTCTCGTCCTTGGCGAGCACGCGGGCATCGCCTTCCATGACGATCTCGCCGCCCCGCAACAGGATCATCCGCCCGCCCGTCATCTGCGCGCGCGTCGAACTCTGCTCGACGATCAACAGCGTCAGGTTCCGCTTCTCGCGGAGCTTCAGGAGGATCTCGTAGACTTGGTCGATGATCTTAGGCGCCAGTCCGAGCGATGGCTCGTCGATGGCCATGAGCTGGGGCGAGGCCATCAGCGCGCGTCCGATGACGAGCATCTGCTGCTGTCCACCCGAGAGCATGCCGGCGGCCATGTGGCGCCGCTCGGCCAGCATCGGGAACTCCTGATAGACGCTGTCGAGATCGCGCTCGGCCTCGGCCTTATCGGCGCGCATGCCGGTGCCGACGCGCAAATTCTCCTCGATCGAGAGCGAGGCGAAGACGTTGCGGCCTTCCGGCACCAGCGAGAAGCCGCGCCGGGCGATGATCTCCGGTCCGTCCGTTCCATTGGTCTTGCCGGCAAAAGTGATCGAGCCCTCGACCGGCGGCACGACCCCGGCGATGGCCTTGAGCAGCGTCGACTTGCCGGCGCCGTTCGGGCCGGTGACGAACAGGATCTCGCCCGGCGCCATCGACAGCGAGACGCCGCGGAGCGCCGTCAGGCGTCCGTAGCGCACCGTGATCTTGTCGACGGCGATCAGGCTCATCAGCGCGCGTCCCCGCCGACGACACGGAAGTTGCGTTGGGGGGGCGTGATATCGTCGCTCTGCGTGCCCATATAGGCGTGGCGGACGGCATCGCTTTTCCGGATCTGATCGGGCGTGCCGACCTCGATGATCTCGCCCGAGTCGAGCACGAAGATGCGCTCGCAAACTTCCAGCACGAGGCCGATATTGTGCTCGATCAACAGCACGCCGATACCCATCTCGCCGGCGATCCGGCGGATGATCCCGGCAAGCTCGCGGCTCTCCTCGGCCGACATGCCGGCAGCCGGCTCGTCGAGGAGCACATAGCGTGGCTTCATCATGATGGCGCGGCCGATGGCGACGCGGCGCTCGTCCGTGTAGGGAAGCGCGCCGGCGATGGTGTCGCCAAGCCGCGAAATGCCGAGCCATTCGAGGATGCGCTCGGCTTCCTTGATGGCCTCGCGCCGTGAAAGTCCGAGGCCGACACCGGTCACTTCCAGATTGTCGATGACGGGAAGCTCACGGAACAGCCGGCCCGACTGAAAGGTGCGGGCGATGCCGATACGGCGGAGCTGGTGGGCGGCATTGCCGCCGACCGCCTCGCCGTCGACCCTCACCTGGCCTCGATCGGGTACCTGGAAGCCGGTCAGCACGTTGACGAGCGTCGTCTTGCCCGCGCCGTTGGGGCCGATGAGGCCAGTGACGCGGCCTGAAGGGATTTCCAGGCTGACATCCTTCAGCGCCTGGAGGCCGTCGAATTGGACCGACACGCCTTCCGAGATGAGAGCACTCGTGGGTGAAAAGGCGGCGTTGGACGAGCCACCTGACGCACCGCTGCCCTTGGTGCCGCCGAATGCGCCTGTCGCCGCTGCGGCCGCTGCGGCATTGGCGATCGAGGTGACGGTCGCGGTGACAGGTGCCGCGACGGCTGCGGTAGGGATCTCGGGTTTGACAGCAGCCACCGGCTCGGCCACCGCAGCCTTTGCCGTAACCGGCGTTTCAGCGGCTGCGGCGCGCACCCCTTCTGCCGAAACATGGGCCGGTTCGCGTCGGCTCGCCGCCGAAGCACCTGCGGTCGTGTCACCGCCCGCCGTTTTCAGCGCCGCGCCACCCGCACGGGTCATGACGTAGCTGCCGCTCTCGTGCACCGCCACCTGCCAGCCTGGCTCGACGACGATGGTGGTCGTGTCTTCTTCGATGACGGCCGGACCCGACAGCGCGTCGCCCGCGCCAAGCTTGGCGCCGTCGTAGATGGGTGTGCTGGTCGCCGAGCCATCGACCGAGAAAATCACCGGCCGCTCGCTCTTCACCGCCGCGCGCACATCGCCGCCGGCCGCGATACGCAGGGGCTTCGGATGCTCGATACGGCCGTACAGCGTCGACTCGATGTTCACGACTTCCACCGCGTTGTGGCGCTCGGAATAGGTATAAAGCTGCTCGTGGCGCTTGTGGAAGGCCTCTTTCACCTGGTCGATGGTTTCGGCGTTGATCGGGAAATTGCCAATCTCGACCGTACACTCGTGCACCTGGCCGATGTAGCGCATCTCGAGCGAGCGCTGGACGTCGATCTTGTCCGGGGTGAAGCCGTCCGACTCCAAATGTTTGCGACCCTGCGTTTCGATCTCGCCGAAGAGCTGGTCGACCCGGGCATAGGCCGCATCGTTGTCGAGGCGGACCGGGGCGGTCGCCATGTAGTTGTATTTCACGTCTGAGATAATTTGGCCGAAGGCGCACAGGCCCGAGGCGAGCTTCGGCACGACGACGGTGTCGATGCCCATTTCGCGGGCGATCGCCGTGATGTGCGCCGCCGTCGCGCCGCCTGCGCAGACCAGCACGAAATCGCGTGGGTCGTAGCCGCGCTCGACCGACACCCGGCGGATGCCGTTGACCATGTTGCTGTTGACGATCGTGTACATGCCGTAAGCGGCGCGCTCGATGCTCAAGTTCAGAGGATCGGCGACGCGTTTGACTGCGGTAATGGCAGAGACTTTGTCGAGCGGCAGCTTACCGCCGAGGAGCCCGTCGGGATTGAGATAGCCGAGCAGCAGATTGGCGTCCGACACCGTCGGCTCGATACCGCCTTGCCCGTAGCAGGCTGGCCCTGGCGAGGCGCCCGCGCTCTGTGGGCCGACCTGCAACAGGCCCATGGTGTCGATCCAGGCGATCGAGCCGCCGCCCGCGCCCAAGGTCTCGACCTGGATCATCGGCACGCCGATGCGGTAGCGCAGGAAGTCGGGGTTCTTGTTGAGGTTTGTCGTGCCGTCCTTGACCAGTGTGATGTCAAAGGAGGTGCCGCCCATATCGACGGTGATGACGTTCTTGGCGCCGAACGGGCTCGTGACGTAGAGGCCGGCGGCCGGCCCCGATGCGGGGCCGGAGTTGATGGCATAGACCGAGCGATCGGTCATCGCCTTGCCGATGGCAAGGCCGCCGTTTGACTGGAAATAGCGGACGGGATGCTTGGCGCCGAGGACGCGAAAATAGGCGTCAACCGCATCGACGTAGCGGCGCAGCACCGGCGAAAGATAGGCGTTGGTCACAGCCGTCGAGGTGCGGGTGTATTCGCGTATTTGCGGGTAGAGTTCACTGCCAACCGTCAGGTTCACGTTCGGCAGCATCTCGCGGACGATCTCGGCGGCGCGCCGCTCGTGTTGGGGGTTGAGCACCGACCAGACGAAGGAGATGGCGACCGCCTCGACACCCTCGCGGCGAAAGTGCTCGCAAGCGGCGCGGACATCATCCTCGACCATCGGCGTGCGGATCGAGCCGTCCGAGATGACGCGCTCGCGCACGCCTTTACGGAGGTAGCGCGGGACTAGCATCTTGGCCGGTGGATACTCGGGATCGTAGCGGTAGCCGTCCTCTTTGTGGCCAAGGCGGATCTCTATCGAATCCTCGTGACCGGCGGTCGCGATCAGCCCGACCTTGGCGCCCTTGTGCTGGATCAGCGCATTGAGGCCGACGGTGGTGCCGTTGATGCACAGATCGCAGTTGGAGACGATCTCGGAGGGCGTGGTCTTCAGATCGTCGGCCATGAGCTTGAGGCCGTTCTCGATGGCCCGCGTCGGATCGCTCGGCGTCGAGAGCGCTTTGTAGAGGCGGACCTGGCCGTGTTCATCGGCGACCACGAAATCCGTAAACGTGCCGCCGGCATCAATCCCGAGGCGATATTTGGTGCGCATTGTCGAAGCTCTACCGATCTCTTGTGTTCACCAATCCGGCTCGCCCCACTGGCGTGCCGTCGAAGATCAACCCCTCATCCGGTCCTTCGGACCAACTTCTCCCCAAAGGAGAAGGCCGGAAATCGCTCGCGTCTGATGTGCGGCGATCGTCCGTCGAGACGCCTCGATCCTATCGGCCCTCTCCCTTGGGGAGAGGGTGCCGGGTCGTGCCGAGGGCGCGCAAGCAAACAAGCTCGGGAGAGGGGTTGAGCGAGCACGCGATGTCTCCTCGAAACTAGCTCGACGGCCATCACGCCGCCCGGCCCGCGCGCAGCACACTGGTCGCCGCCTCGTCGATCTCGCCGTTGGCGATGACGACGCCGTAGTCCTCGCGCGCGCCGTCGACCGAGACGAGGCCATTGCGGAAGTCGTCCGCCACGAGCCTCGTTGGCCGGTCGAAGGCATTGCCGTAGCCGCCACCGCCCGGGTTCATATTGGTGACGCTCTCGCCGGGCTTGATGGTTTCGATGACATTCTTTCGGACCACCTCGGTCTTGCCGCCGCGCCTGATCTCGAGCCGGCCGACTTTGTGGTCGACCATGGCGGACTTCGCTCCAGCCGCCCCCACCGCCGGAATGCGCCGGCCCTCGCCGAAGGTGATGATGGTCATGTCCTTGTCCAGCGGCTCGACCTCCCAGGCCGTGCCCGAGCCGCCGCGGAACTTTCCAGCGCCGCCACTGTCCGTCATCAGCGAGTAGCGGTGGATGATGATCGGGTAGGAGTATTCGAGCAGCTCGATGTCGCCGGAGGTGAGCGCGCCGAAACAGCACTCCGGCCCGCAGGCGTGCCAGCCATCCTGTTGCGGTGTGGCGCCAGCTCCCGAGATGATGGTGGCGAGCACCATCGTCACATATTCCTCGTTGTGGCGCGTATCCCAGCCGGCCATGTTGAGGCCGTTGGCGTGGCCCCAGGAGGCCGCGACCTTCGACGGCGCTGCCTTCTCGAAGGCGAGGCGGACGGCATCCGTCAGCGTCTCCATCGGCGTCGTCGTGCAGTTCATGTGCGGCGCGGGTTCCACCGCATTGCACAGTGTGCCCTTCGGTCCGAAATCGACACTGACGCAGCGGTAGAGCCCCTCGTTGTAGGGTGGGGGCAGCTGCGCGAACATCATCAGGCCGAGATAGACGCCCGAATGCGAGTTGCCCTCGTAGGAGTTGATGAAGTAGGGGATCTGCGGCGGACTATCGATTTTGATGTGGCAGCGGTCGCCGTCGATCGTCACCATCGCCTTGATGTCGAAATCGCCGAAGCCGTGTCCGGCATCCTCGAGAATGGCGATGCCCTCGTAGACTCCATTTGGCACGGTACGGATCAGCGAGCGCATTTGCCGGTCCGCCATGTCGAGCAGCTCGTCGATGCAGGCCGTGACCATCGCCTCGCCATACTTGTCGAGCGTTGCGATCAGATTGCGCTCGCCGACCTGGCAGGCGCCGATCAGCGCGTTGAAGTCGCCTTCCTGGTCACGGCGGGCCCGCATGTTCGTCAGGATCATGTTGAGGACGTCGTGGCGCGGCTTGCCCTTGTCCCAGATCTTGACCGGGGGAATGCGCAGGCACTCGGAGAAGATGTCCTTGGCGTTGGGATTGTAGCCGGCTGGCACCGGGCCGCCGATGTCGGTCAGATGCCCCTTGCACACCGTCCAGTACATGAGCTTGCCATGGTAGAAGACGGGTTTGTACATGCACACGTCGATGGCATGGCTGCCACCATAGGCCGGGTCGTTGTGCAGGACGAGATCGCCCTCGTGGATGTCGTCGCCGAAGTACTTGGCGACGGCCTTCATGGCCGGGATGAGGGAACCCAGATGGATCGGGATGTCCTGGCCCTGCAGGATCATCTCGGGCGTCGCGTTGAAGAGGGCGGTCGAGTAGTCGTGCGCGAGATTGAAGACGGAGGAGCGGGCGGTCTTCTCGAGCGCCAGCGTCATCTCGCGCTGCGTCGTCTCCAACACG
Source organism: Hyphomicrobiaceae bacterium (assembly GCA_031403155.1). Classification (GTDB taxonomy): domain Bacteria; phylum Pseudomonadota; class Alphaproteobacteria; order Rhizobiales; family Hyphomicrobiaceae; genus JANNSX01. The sequence continues at coordinate 21,612 of JANNSX010000231.1, read as the reverse complement.
CCGCGGATGACGGAGAGCGTGATCGGATCGACTTTCGTAGTGCCGGCCATGGGTCCCTCGCCTCTGGAGCATTTGTCCTTCGAAGTGGTTTCCCGGTTCGTCGAAGAAAATGCGACCAAACCAAAATCCGAGGCGGCAAGGGCGAATGGCAAGCGGCGCCGATCGACGCCGTCCTGCCGTCTCTTCCCTCAGCCGCCGTCTCTTTGGACGCTTTGCTGCAGCGCACACTAGAGGCGGGCCCGGGCCGCGTCTTGATCGCCAGCGCGGCACGGCTTGACGATAGGTGCACAAACTTTCGTGCGTGGCCTCTGCAACAGGTGCGCCGCCATTGCGGAGTAGATGGGTGTTGCCTAATGTCGGCCTCGGGTGGAGGCCGCATGCCGACGCGTTACAGTACCATCGACGTTGCGCCCGGTGAGCGCAGCCGGAACTGGCACGAGGTCATCGGCTCGACCTACTTCCCGCTCAATCTCCGCTTTCGCGAGCCACAGACTTTCAACGGTGAGCTGGCGATCTGGAGCCTCGGCAACCTTTCGCTCTCGCGCCTCAAGTCCGACGCGCTCGCCTACGAGCGCCTGCCGCATCACCTCCGCAACGAGCGCGAGGAGCAGTATCTCGTCACGATCCCCGCCGCGTCCGATGTGACGTTCAGCCAGTGCAAGGTTGACATCCGCTGCAAGCCGGGCGGCTTCATCCTGGAGCGGGGCCACGAGCCCTACGTCTTCGGCCACGAGGAGCCGAACGATCTCTGGGTGCTGAAGGTACCGGGGGAGGCGTTGCGCGGCCGCATCCGCGCGCCCGATCGCTTCTCGACCTTGCAGTTCGATTCCACTCGAGGCGTCGGCGCGCTCTTCGTCGACATGCTGCATCTGATTCCCGGCCACTTCGAGAGCATGACCCGCGAGGCGCATGGCTATCTGGGCCTTCAACTCGTCGATCTGCTCGTGCTCGCGTTGAAGAGCGACGAGCGGGCGTTGTTCTCGAAGGCCTCGGCCGTTCGCGAAGCCCATCTGTCGCGTATCGAGCAATTCGTCAGGGCGAACCTGACGGATACCGATCTCGGGCCGGAGCGGGTCGCCGCCGCCTGCGGCATCTCGGTGCGATATCTGCACGAGCTGTTCCGCGACACCAACCAGACGCTCGGCCAGTGGGTCCGCGAGCAGCGCCTTGCCGCCGCCCGACGGGCGATCGAGGACCCCCACAACAACCACACCATCGCCGAGATCGCCTATCGCTGGGGTTTCACCGATCAGGCGCAGTTTTCGCGGCTGTTCCGGGCAGCGTTCGGCGCCACGCCGTCGGAATGCCGGGCACGCTCCAAGGATGGGCAAAGCTGAGCGGGGTGCGCAAGCGTGCGGGTAGAGTCATTAACGCTCGACCGCCGCCATCATCGCCTCGGCCGTGAACAGGTCGAGATGGCCGCCACCGATATTTTTGTAGAGGGTAATCTCGTCGTCGCTCGTGCGGCCCGGATGCCGGCCTTGGCAGAGATCGAAGAGATCGGCCAGCACATCGGCCTCCGTCAAGCGCCCTGCCGCGATTGGACCCGAGATATCGCCGGATTTGAAGCAGCCTTCACGTTGATCAGTGAACACCGAGGCGCCCGCTACCGCGTCGTCGTCGGCCTCTCGCATGTCGGGCCGCCAACCGCCGATGAGATCGACATGTGTGCCCGGTCGGAGCCACTCGCCGCGAATGAGCGGTTTGTCCGAGCCGGTTGCGGCGGAGACGACGTCGGCTTGGCGGATCGCGGCCTCGAGATCGTGCGCCCATTCTGCGGCGCCCCCCCGCGAGCAAAGCGTTTCGACGAGCTCTCGACCGCGCGACTCCGTGCGGTTCCAGACGAGCACACGCCGGATCGACGGCCGGACGGCAAGATGCGCTTCGATGACGTAGGGCGCCAAGGCGCCGGCGCCGAGCATGGCCAGAACCGTGCTGTCCGAACGCGACAGCAGCTTCGAGCCGAGCGCCGAATCTCCTGCCGTCTTGCGGAAGGTGATGGCCTCGCAATCGGCGACCGCGCGGACGGCGCCCGTCTTGCCATCGAGGAGAACATAGATTCCCTGCACCGTCGGCAAACCCTCGGCGCCCGAGAGATTTCCCGGAAAGGACGTCACCAGCTTGACGCCGATGGCTCGGCCCTTCTGCCAGGCCGGCAACAGAATGAAGGCGTTCTCGGATGCGCCGCCCGGCTCCATCATCAACAGCTCGCGTTTGTCGTCGATCGGCTGGCGGTGTGCAGCGGCCAATGCGTCGACGAGGCGCGCAAATGGAAGTGCCTCGTGCACTTCCGCAGCGGAAAGAATGCGCAATGTGACCTCCCAAGCTGTTGCGCGCAGAGCTTAGGGTGTTTCCGTTTTTCGTTGAATCACTTCAACACCCTAATTCCTTGGTTTGTCGTGCTTCTTTTCGGAAAACCGCTTCGCACTTTTCCGGAAGCACTCTAGCAGCCGACTACCGCTGTGACCTATGTCAGCCCGGCATGGACGTTGTGCTGCCCGGCCCGTAGGTTGGCACCAACATCTCAGCGAGACCCTTTGCCCCCACCGTGCTCACCGACCCCTGGTTCTACATCATCGGCGGCTTTGCCGTGTTCCTCGTCGGGCTCTCCAAGAGCGGCTTCCTGACGGGCCTCGGCGTGCTCGGCGTGCCGATCCTTACCTTCGTGATGCCGCCGGTACAGGCGGCAGCGGTGCTGCTGCCCATTCTGATTGCCATGGATGTGGTTGGCGTCTGGGCCTACCGGCAGGATTGGGACAAGCGGAACCTGCTCGTCCTCATCCCCTCGGCGGCGGTCGGCATCGGTTTGGGCTGGGGGACGGCGGCCTATGTCACGGACGCCGCCGTGCGTCTCATCGTCGGTACGATCGGCTTGATTTTCACGATCGACTATTTTCTGAAGCTCCGGCCGCACGGCAGCGGAGGAGGAACACTCAGCGGACTCTTCTGGGGCATGATCACCGGCTTCGTCAGCTTCGTCAGCCATGCCGGCTCGCCGCCGTTCCAGATCTACGTCATGCCGCAGCGGCTCGCCCCAGTGATCTATGCAGGGACATCCGCCATGCTGTTCGCGGCCGTCAATCTGTTGAAGGTCGGGCCGTATCTGGCGCTCGGCCAATTCGATCGGACCAATCTTGGGGCTAGCCTCGCCCTCGTGCCACTGGCGCCAATCGGCATCTACCTCGGTCTGTGGATGGTGAAGCACATTCCCGCGGAGCCATTCTACCGGCTCGCTTATGCATTGCTCGCCGTGGTCTCCATGAAGCTCATCCTCGATGGTCTCGCGCCTATGCTCTGAAAACGGGCCGGCAAAAAAACAAAAGGCGCCTGGACCATCCGGTCCGGCGCCTTGGAATTCCATGCCGAAGTAAATGGCTAGTGCCGCGTCTCGGCTTTCAGCTTCGCGATCTCGTCTTTGAGACGAAGTTTCTCTTTCTTCAAGGCTGCGACTGCGAGCTCATCCGAGGATGGATGTTTAAGCTCCTCCTCGAGCTTGCGCTCAATGGCTCTATGTTTCTCGGAAAGCTCCTCGATATGAGCCGAAACTGCCATATCGTTCTCCTTGTAGGATGTGGACAACATGGAAAGTGTGACAGACGTATGACCGGCTGTCCATGCCTCTATGAGGCCGTATGCCCGGGCTGTGAACGAGTGGTGGATGACTGTATCGGGTGCGAGACGACATGCCGTTTTCTTGCGTCAGAGCGGGAAGAAGCGGATACTTGCCGGGATTCGGCTCAACACCTTCGCGAAGCGGGCGATTTCGGCAGCAATGAGCAGCGGCGACGATTGGCAGACACGGTCGAGACTGGCCGAGTTGCAGCAGAGGCATCGTGATCTCGACGATGCCATCGCGGCACTCGAATCCGCCGACAGCCGGGACCAGCTGCAGATCACGCGCCTCAAGAAAGAGAAACTTCGTCTCAAAGACGAGATCTCAGCTCTGACCGATCGGCTCTTTCCCGACATCATCGCATGAGCAACCCGCCGTTGCAGACGCCGAGTGTTTCGGCTAAGTGGCGGCAGTGCAACACCAATCCCGGACGGCAATCATGAGCAGCGCGCTCGTCGGCATCATCATGGGCAGCCAGTCCGACTGGGTGGTCATGAAGGCGGCGGCCGAGGTGTTGAAGGCGCTCGGCGTGGCCCACGAGACGCGGATCGTCTCGGCGCACCGGACGCCGGAGCGGCTATACAGCTACGCCAAAAGCGCCAAGGAGCGCGGCCTCAAAGTGCTGATCGCGGGGGCGGGCGGAGCGGCCCATCTGCCGGGCATGACGGCTTCGATGACGCCATTGCCTGTGCTCGGCGTACCCATGCCGACGAAGGCGCTGGGTGGTCAGGACAGCCTCTATTCCATTGTTCAAATGCCGGCCGGCGTGCCGGTGGGCACGCTGGCCATCGGCGAGGCGGGTGCGACGAATGCGGGTCTGCTCGCCGCCAGTATCCTCGGGCTCTCCGATCAGGCGCTGATGCAACGCGTCGAGGCCTGGCGCGAGCGCCAGACAGCTGCCGTGGCGGAGGCGCCACGTGACGACGCGTAGGCCGCTGGCGCCGGGTGCGACCATCGGCATCCTGGGCGGCGGCCAGCTCGGCCGGATGCTTGCCATGGCCGGGTCCCGGCTCGGGCTAAAATCAAAGATCTATTCCGATGTCGCCGACGCGCCGGCGGCCGATGTGGCGGCCGGTTTGACGGTTGGCTCCTATGCGGATGCGGACGCCTTGGCCAAGTTCGCGGCCGAGGTCGATGTCGTCACCTACGAGTTCGAGAATGTGCCGGTTGTGGCGGCCGATAGCAGCTTGACCGTCGTGCCCGTGTTTCCCCCGCGAGCCGCGCTGGCGGCGACGCAGGATCGGCTGGTCGAGAAGCAGACGCTTGCGGGCTTGCGCATTCCCGTTGCGCCCCACAAGGCCGTCGATACCGCCGACGATCTCGTTGCGGCAATGCGCGAGCTCGGCACGCCGCTGCTGCTCAAGACACGGCGCTTCGGCTATGATGGCAAGGGGCAGGTCAGGGTCGAGGCCGGCGACGATCCGATCGCGGCGTTGACCGCGCTCGGTGGCGTCGCCTCGATCGCGGAAGGCCTCGTGCGCTTCGATCGCGAGATCTCTGTGCTTGCCGTTCGCGGGCAGAACGGTGAAATGCGGTTCTACGATTGCCCGGAGAACCGGCATGCCGAGGGCATTTTGCGCACCTCGACGGTGCCAGCGCAGATCGCTCCGGGCATGACCGCGCTGGCCAAGACCCACGCGCGCAAACTCGCCGAGGCACTCGACTATGTCGGCCTCCTCGCCATCGAATTTTTCCACGTCGATGGGCCCGATGGAGGAACGCTCATCGCCAACGAGGTGGCGCCGCGCGTGCACAACTCCGGCCACTGGACGATCGATTGCTGCCTCTGCTCGCAATTCGAGAACCACATGCGCGCGGTGGCCGGCTGGCCGCTCGGCCCGACAGAGCGGCACAGCGACTGCGTCATGGAAAACCTCATCGGCCATGATGTCGAGACTTGGGAGTCGTTGGCGGCGGAGCCCGGAACGGCCGTGCATCTCTACGGCAAGAAGGACGCGCGTCCCGGGCGGAAGATGGGGCATGTGACGCGGGCGCGGAAAAAGTCACGATCGTAGTCGAGGTCTGGTCGATGAAGTCGTGCCCCACCCACCGTCACGGCCGCGCAGGCGGCCGCCTAGCCATGTGCGGCCGGGCGCAATGTCTCGGCCAACTCTCGAGTCTTGGAGCTTGGCGAGTTGGCGCTGGCCGAGTGACGACGAGGGAGGAATCCACTTGCTTGTCTGGGCGGCCGCCTGCGCGGCCGTGACGGTGGGGAGAGGGTGTCGTGACACAAGGACACAAGCGGCACTGGTCCCGATCGCCATTAGAGATGTCATTGCCTGATCCAGGAAGAGCGGTGACCGCCGATCGCCCCTACGAAACCAAAATCTCCCTTAGGCGTCCCATCACCATCTCCACTCCCTTCCGCCCCAACTCCACCGTCGCCTGCTCCGCCCCCTTCACATACCAATGCCCGCCCTCGGCGACGCGGCTCATGTCGACACATTCGGGCATGAGCGCCATGAGCAGCGAGGTTTCGCCGATGCCCGCATGATCGAAGGGATAGGCTTCCGTGATTTCGGGCGTCATCAGCGGATGCGCCTTGATCCAGTTAAAGGGATCATCGCCCGCCGCGTGCTCCGCATAGTAATTCGCCATCGCCGGATTGCCCCACCAGCCCTCGCCGCGCTCCTTCTCCAGATAGGCGAAGATCGCCTGCCGCGCCGCAAGCTTGAACGCCAAGTCCGTCGGCATGCCGGCGGCGAAGTTCTCAGTCTGATGGTGGATGACGATGTGGATGTTGCGGAAACCGATGCGGAGCAGGCTCGTGAACATCTGCTGCGCGAACGCTAGCAGCGCCTCGGCGCCGACCTGCACCGAGCCCGTCCCCTCCGGCCCCGCCACTGCATAGCTCGCCGCGCCGTAGGTGAACGGCGGCAGGATGACGAGCGGCCGCTCGGCCTCGATCTGCTCGAGACACTTCACCACCACCAGCGTGTCGAGCCCGACGGCCAGGTGCTCGCCGTGATACTCGAGTACGCCAAGCGGCAAAACGACGGGCACTCGATCGGTGATCGCCTGCCTTATCTGGTGCGGCAGCATCAACTCGTAGCGCATGGGTCCTCCTCTCGCGCTCAGGTCCATGGCACTATGCCCGAAATCCGCACGACGACGGAGCCCAGCCATGTCCGCACCCCAAGAGCCTCTGAAGCCCTCGACCGGCGACAAGCCGATTACCGCCTTCGGCCCCGACTTTCCGTTCGCCTTCGACGATTGGATCACGCATCCGGCCGGGCTCGGGCGATTGCCCGCCGAGCGGCACGGCCAGGAGGTCGCCATTGTCGGCGCCGGGATGGCCGGCATGACGGCCGCCTATGAGCTGATGAAGCTTGGCCTCAAGCCGGTGATTTACGAGAGCGCGCGGATCGGCGGGCGGCTTCGCTCGGAAGCCTTCCAGGGCGCCGAAGGCATCATCGCCGAGCTTGGCGGCATGCGCTTCCCGGTCTCCTCCACCGCCTTCTATCACTACCTCGGCATGTCCGGGCTCGACTCAAAACCCTTCCCGAACCCGCTTTCGCCCGCGACGCCCTCGACCGTCATCGATCTGGAAGGCTGGACGACGTACGCGCAAACGATGGCCGACCTGCCGCCGCTCTACAAAGAGGTGGCGGCGGCCTGGGAGGAGGCGCTGGAGGAGGGCTCCGACTTCGCGGCGCTGCAGGCGGCACTCCGCGCGCGCGACGTTAAACGCTTGAAGGCGATCTGGGACGAGCTGGTGCCCAAGTGGGACGACCGGACTTTCTACGGCTATCTCGCGACCTCGAAGGCCTTCGCCAAGCGCGGCTTCCGGCACCTCGAAGTGTTCGGCCAGGTCGGCTTCGGCACCGGCGGCTGGGACAGCGACTATCCGAACTCGATGCTCGAAATCCTGCGCGTCGTCGTCACCGCCTGCGACGACAACCAGCGCTACATCGTCGGCGGCGTCGAGCAATTGCCGCGCTGGATGTGGAAGCATGCGCCGGAAAAAATGGTGCATTGGCCGAAGGGCACGTCGCTCGAAGTCCTGCACCAAGGCGCGACGCGCCCCGGTGTCCGCCGCATCCACCGCGAGCTCGACGGCGAGATCGCCATCACCGACCGCTGGGGGATGGTGAAGGCGTTCCCAGCCGTGCTCGTCACCTGCCAGAGCTGGCCGCTGTCGACGCAGATGGACGTCGACGAGAGCCTCTTCTCGCACAAGGTCTGGATGGCGCTCGACCGCACGCGCTACATGCAGTCGTCCAAGACCTTCGTGATGGTCGACCGGCCGTTCTGGAAAGAGAAGGACCCGGCGACCGGGCGCGATCTGATGAGCATGACGCTCACCGACCGCATCACGCGCGGCACCTATCTCTTCGACAATGGCGAGGGCAAGCCAGGCGTCATCTGCCTCACCTACTCCTGGATGAGCGACGCGCTCAAGATGCTGCCGCTGCCGATCGATAAGCGGGTGTCGCTGGCGCTCAACGCGCTGGAGAAGATCTATCCCAATCTCGACATCCGCAGCCACATCATCGGCGATCCCATTACGGTGTCCTGGGAGAGCGATCCCAATTTCCTCGGCGCCTTCAAGGGCGCGCTGCCGGGCCATTACCGCTACAACCACCGCATGTACTGCCACTTCATGCAAGGTGCGATGTCGCCCTCGGAGCGCGGCATCTTCATGGCCGGCGACGGCGTCTCCTGGACCCCCGGCTGGGTCGAGGGCGCCGTGCAGACGGCTCTCAACGCCGTGTGGGGAATGGTGAACCATTTGGGTGGCCATTGCGACAAGGCCAATCCAGGGCCGGGGGATCTGTATGAGGCGCTGAAGCCGGTGGCGTTGAAGGAGTAGGGGTACGTTGAGCGGTGGATGGTGCGCACCTCACGATCTCCCGTGGATGCTGACTTTCGTCAGCAGGACGGTTGGGGGAGATTGTGCGATACCCGCATCGACTTGACCTGCCTCGGCCTCACCTCCCACCGTCCTGGTCGCGGAAGCGACCGGATACATCGGGCCCGGTGGCCGAAGCCTCATCCGTGCGCGGTATCAGAGTTCCTACGGTGCCGCGCTCGATCTGCGCCTCGGTCCCACAGGTCAACGCAGGCCCCGCGCGCTTCAATTCGGGTCCCAACTATCCGTTCGTGTTGTTTCAGCCCAGCGAAGCCGTGTGGTTGTGTGCCGCCGGAGGCTTGGCCTGACCTGCCAGACGTCTCCGGTCGCAAAATCGACGTGGTTCGTGCCGGTCCTAAGCAACTGGCAACGGCGCCTGGCGATCTGCGCCTCCGAAATCCGGAATTCCGTGTGCCTGCGCGGAGCTGGATTGGGGAATTGGTTTCGCCAAGGACCCTTGAGGGAGGGAGGCCAGTGTCGGAGCATCTCGTGACGTGACCCCGTGACAGAGAAACCCGGCACTGGCCATTTCCCCGGCGGCGCCGTGCGGTCAGCGGCAGAAGTCAGCCACTGTCTCCGTCAGGATGTCGGCCACGGCCTCGATGCTCGCGATGTCCGCCCACTCAGTGGCGGCGTGCAGGCCGGCGCCAGTGGGGCCAAAGAGTAGTGACGGGATGCCCAACGCATTGAAGATGGCGCAGTCGGTCCAGCCCGTCATGCCGGCGCGCTTCGGTGTCCGGCCGAGGCGGTCTCGTGCCGCCGTCTCGACGAGCCGGACGATGTCGGACTCTCCCGCATCGACGAGCGGCGCGCGGGTGAATCCGAGCTCGAACGTGGCCTTGAAGGCGGGATCGGCGGCGCGGCAGCGCGCGAGCAGCTCCTCTAGCTCTGCTTTTACCGTCTCCGGCGTCTCACCCGGTACGGTACGCCGCTCGATACGGATGGTGCAGCGGGCCGGGTAGCTCGACATCTCCTCGCCGCCGCGGATGATCGAGGCGTGGATCGAGCCGGTGCCGAGCAGCGGATAGGGCGGGCGTGTCAGCAGCTCCTGCGCGTGCTCGTCGAGCGCCAGCAGGAACCGGCCAGCCTTGGCGATGGCATCGATGCCCTCAAGGGGGCGAGAGCCGTGCGCCGCGCGCCCCTCGACAGTGACGTCGATCCACACGAAGCCCTTGTGGGTGACGATGATCTCCAGATCGGAAGGCTCGGTGACGATGACGGCGTCGGGCCGGTAGTGGCGCGCCACCTCCTCGGAGCCGAGGCTGCGGTTCTCCTCATCCGCCACGCAAGCGACGAGGATGTCGCCGCGAAGCCCCTTCCGTGCGGCGCGATGGGCGGCGACCATCATGGCGGCGACGCCGGCCTTCATGTCGATGCTGCCGCGCCCATGGATTTTGCCGCCGGCGATCTTGGGGTCGAGCGCGTCGCCGTCATAACCGGCGATCGTCACCGTATCAGTATGACCGTTGAACATGAGCGAGCGGCCGCCGCCTGTTCCCCGCGCGATGCCGACGATGCTCGGCCGGCCGGGCGTTTCCTCGTGCCGATGCACCTCGAAGCCGCGGGCTTTGAACCACGCCGCGCAATAGGCCGCGGCTTCCGTCTCCCCGGCGGCCCCCGGCACCAGATCCGGATTGACGGAGTTGATGCGGATGAGATTGCCCAGAAGCTCGATGACGTCGGACACTTGTATTCCTTTTGATTACTTGCCCAGCACCCGCGCCGCGTCTCGCGCGAAATAGGTCAGCACTCCGTCCGCGCCCGCGCGCTTGAAGGACATCAGGCTTTCCATCATCACCTTCTCGCGGTCGAGCCAGCCATTGCCGGCGGCGGCCATCAGCATCGCGTACTCGCCCGACACCTGATAGGCGAAGGTCGGCGCGCCGAAGGTGTCCTTCACGCGGCGGACGATGTCGAGATAGGGCATGCCGGGCTTCACCATCACCATGTCGGCGCCCTCGGCGAGATCCAACGCGACCTCGCGGATGGCTTCATCCGAATTGGCCGGGTCCATCTGATAGGTGCGCTTGTCGCCCTTGAGGGCGGCCTTCGAGCCCACGGCATCGCGGAACGGGCCGTAGAAGGCGGAGGCGTACTTGGCGGCATAGGCCATGATCTGGATATCGGTGTGACCTTCGCGCTCGAGCGCGCGGCGGATGACGCCGATGCGGCCGTCCATCATGTCGGAGGGGGCGATGATGTCGGCGCCGGCTTCAGCTTGGACGAGTGCCTGGCGCTCGAGCACGGCGAGCGAAGAATCGTTGAGGATGCGCTCGCCCTCGATGAGGCCGTCATGGCCGTGGCTCGTGTAGGGGTCGAGCGCCACATCGACGAGAATGCCGATTTCGGGAACGGCCTTCTTGATGGCCCGGCAGGCCTGACAGACGAGGTTGTCGGGATTGAGCGCTTCGCGGCCGTCCTCGGTTTTTCTCTTGATGTCGGTGGCGGGGAAGAGCGCGATGACGGGAATGCCGAGCTTGGCTGCCTCCTCGGCGGCGGCAACAGCAAGGTCGACAGAGAGGCGCTCGACGCCGGGCATCGAGGCGATCGGCGCGCGCGTCTTCTTTCCGTCGATCAGGAAAAGCGGCCAGATGAGATCGGCGGTGGTTAGCGTGTTCTCCCGCACCAGCCGCCGCGACCAATCGGCCCGGCGGTTCCGGCGCATCCGGACGGACGGGAACTGGCCGCTCGGTTCCGTCGGCGGCACGACAGGCTCGATCGAGGCTGTCCGGCTGCCCTTCTTAGGCGTCTTCATGTCCATGGCTCGTGCTCCTCGACGGGGGGCGCGGGGAAAGGCGGGTTTGGAATGGAAGCAATGTTCCAGGCCGCGGCGCCGAAAGCAAGGCACGCGCTGACGCAACATCAACGACGGCTTCAACTCAATGGAGAGTCAATGGCGGAATGGCGGATGCCAGATCGCGAATGGGCCAGCCTTCGTGTCCGGCGGCCTTCCTGAAATCGGAGAGGCGGATCACGTCGAGCGCATTGACCCGGGTTGCGAGATCACGCTCGCCGATCAAGCACTCGACGAGCGTGAGCGCCATGTAGCGGAACCGGTCCTCGGCCTCGTCGGCATAGTCGTCGACGAGAATGGCAAGCTCCACTTCGGTGCCATTCGAAGCAATGACGAAGCGCGTGTCGTCGAGGGTCAGCTCCTCGCCGTCGACCTCGATCGAGCGGAAGCCTTCGCAGGTGCCGATGCGCGGCTTTAGCGGAACAATCCGCCAATCGTCGAATTTAGGCGCGGCCTTCATGAGTTCGAAGACGCTGAGGAAGGCATGCGCATCGCCCTCGGCGGTGATGATCAGCTCAGGGGTGTCGTCATCATCGTAGCCGATCAGGGGGAACAGGCGTTCGTCGTAGCGGTGGAGCTGCTCGCGGATGCGCTCGATGAGGAGAAAGGTCTCGTCGGGTTCCTCGGCATCGGCGAAGTCGTGCCGGAGCCGCTCGGCGTTGCTCGAAAACCAGGTCCAGAACTGAACGCTCGTCGGTTCCGCATGTGCCATGGCACCCACTCCCGTGTTCGGGCGAGCACGCTCCGGGGGCCTAAGCCCACGGAGACCAAATCTATGACGTAGTGTGCCATAAAGCCGTTAAGTCCCGATTGAATCGATTGCGCGCATTTGATGGATCTTGGCGTCGCACCTGCAACTCGATCGGTCGATGACAGCTCCGGACGCCGAGCCTATGCTGCGATTCGAGAGGATTGCCGGAGCATGGGCATGGCACGAGTGTCCAAGCGGGACGTCAACGGAACGCCGCTGAAGCGCGGCGACTGCGTCAAGTATCTCGGCGCACCATCCGGCTATTGGAGCGGGCTATCGCGGACGGCCCAAAAGGCGATCGCGAAACGCGTCGGTAAGCGCCATGCCGTCGAAGGCTTCGATGCCTACGGCCACGCCGAGTTCATGTTCCGGGACGACGCGCGCCAAGTCCATTTCATATGGGTGACTGGGAATTGTCTCGAGAAGGTCCCGAACCGCCCGCGCCGGACGGCAGTGAGCAAGCCGCTCCGGTGACCTCGAGTGCTTCCGGAAAAGTGCGAAGCGGTTTTCCGACAAGAAGCACGACAATCCAAGTAGAGAGTGCTTCCGGAAAAAGCCTGTCCCGGCGAAGGCCGGGATGCGAAGCGGTTTTCAGATCAGAAGCACGACAAACCAATGAACTGGGGTGTTGGAGTGATCCAACCAATCACAGAAACACCCCAGCGGCGGCGGTGATCTCACGACGTCGCCAGGAAGGGCTTGCCGAGTGAAGCCGGTGCCGAGGTGCGGCTCCGCGAGATCAAAACTAGCACGACGATGGTCGCAAGATACGGCAGCATCGAGAGATACTGCGCTTCGATCTTGAGGCCGATGCCTTGCCCGTGCAGCTGCAGGATGGTGACGCCGCCGAACAGATAGGCGCCGGCGACTGTCCGCCAGGGCCGCCAGGCCGCGAAGACGACAAGCGCCAGCGCGATCCAGCCGCGTCCCGCCGTCATGCGTTCCACCCAGAGCGGCGCCTGCACCAGCGACAGATAGGCCCCCCCGAGTCCGGCACACGCACCGCCAAAGGCAAGGGCGGCATAGCGATAGAGGAGAACCGGGTAGCCGATGGCGTGCGCCGCGTCGTGATTCTCGCCGATGGCGCGCAAGATGAGCCCTGTTCGCGTGCGCTTGAGGAACCAGGCGACGCTGGCGACGATCACGAGCGACAGATAGACGAGCCAATCCTGCCCGAACACGACGGGGCCGATGACGGGAATGTCCGAAAGGCCCGGGATGTGGAGGCGCGGGAACGAGCCGGCGGATTGTCCGGAATAGGCCTGCCCGATGAGTGCCGACAAACCCAATCCGAACAGCGTCAGCGCCAATCCGGAAGCGACCTGATTGGCGAGCAGCGAGAGCGTGATGAGACCGAACAGCAGCGCCATCAGCGCCCCGGCTGCAACGGCGGCAGCCATGCCCGCGACATAGCTGCCGGTATCGATCGTCACGGCAAATCCGGCGATGGCGCCGATGATCATCATGCCTTCGACGCCGAGATTGAGCACGCCCGACTTCTCGACCACGAGTTCGCCGATCGCGGCAAAGACGAGCGGCGTCGCCGCCACCACGAGGCTGACGAGGATGCCGGTGAGGAGGTCCATCGCGTTTCCCTCAAGCCTTCGCAGTTCGCCTGGTGCCAAATCGCACGCGGTAGTTCACGAGCACGTCGCTCGCCAGCAGGAAGAACAGCAGCATGCCCTGGAACACCGAGGTCGTGGCGCTCGGCAGGCTCATGGCGATCTGTGCCGCCTCGCCGCCGAGATAGGTGAGCGCCATCAGCAGGCCTGCGAGCAGAATGCCGATCGGATTGAGTCGTCCCAGGAACGCGACGATGATGGCGGTGAAGCCATAGCCCGCGGGCAGCGCAGGTACGAGCTGGCCGACGGGCCCCGCCGCCTCGAAGAGGCCGGCGAGCCCCGCGAGCGCGCCCGAGATGATGAAGCAGATCCAGATGAGCCGCTTCTCGGAGTAGCCGGCGAAGCGCGCCGCTTGCGGTGCCAGGCCAAGCACCTTCACCTGGAAACCGACGATATGCCGGCCGAGCAGCACCCAGCCACCGGCGACCGCAAGAAGCGCAACGAGCGCGCCGATATGCGCGCGCTTGCCGCTCATCAGGCGGGGTAAGTTGCCGGAGTCCTGGAACAGGCGGCTCTCTGGGAAGTTGAGGCCGTCGGGATCGCGCAGCGGGCCGTGCACCAGTTTACTCAACAGCAGGATCGCGACATAGACGAGCATGAGACTGACCAGGATCTCGCTGGTGCCGAAGCGGGCCCTGAGGAATGCGGGGATCGCCGCCCAGGCGACGCCGCCGAGCGCGCCCGCGAGACACATGAGCGGCAATAGCCAGATGCCGCCTGCCGGATAGAACGCCAGTGCCACGGCGCCGCCGGTGATCGCACCAATCGTGTACTGTCCCTCCGCGCCGATGTTCCAGACGCCGGCGCGGAATCCGACCGCAAGGCCGATGGCAATGAGGATCAGCGGCGCCGCCTTGACGGTCAGCTCGGAGAGACCGCTCAGCGTCGAGAGCGGCTTCAGGAAGATGATCCGCATTGCCTCGACCGGGTCCTTGCCGAGGAGCGTGAACAGCACGAGGCCCGCGAGCATCGTGAGCACGACTGCCAGGAAAGGCGTCAGATACAGCATCGCCCGCGAGGGCGCGCGGCGGAGCTCGAGCCTAAGCATGGGCGGCGCTCCGCTTCTGCTGGCCGCCCATGGCGAGTCCGATCGCCTCGATGGTCAGCTCCTCGACCGGCCGCGCCTCGGAGAGATGACCCTCGGCGATAACCGCGATGCGGCTCGAGATCTCGAACAGCTCGTCCAGATCCTGCGAGATGACGAGCACGGCGGCGCCCTTGGCTGCCAGCTCGATCAACACCTTGCGGATGTAGGCGGCGGCCCCGGCATCGACACCCCAGGTCGGCTGCGAGGCGATGAGAACGGCCGGCTCCTGCAGCACCTCGCGTCCGACGATGAATTTCTGCAGGTTGCCGCCGGATAGGCTGCGGGCGGCGGCACCCGTGCCGTTCGCCTTGACGCTGAAGATCTCGATAATCGAGCGTGCGAAGGCTTCGGCTTTGCCGGCATCGATGAAGCCGCCGGGCGCCAGACCTTTGCGCACCTCGGCCGACAGCAGGACGTTCTCGGCAAGCGAGAGGTCGGGAACCGCCGCGTGACCGAGCCGCTCCTCGGGGATGGCGCACAGGCCGAGTTTGCGGCGCGCCGCCGGACCGAGCCGGCCGGCGGGCGTGCCGTCGATGACGATGGACTCGCTCTTGCCAGCGATCACCTCGCCGATCAGCGCCTCGATCAGCTCGATCTGGCCGTTGCCGGCGACGCCCGCGATGCCGACGACCTCGCCGGCCCGGACATCGAGCGAGATATTCTCGAGATCGGTGCCAAAGGCCTGGTCGCTTTCCATCGACAGCCGGTTGAGCGCTAACCGTACCTCCCCCGTCGCCGACTTGATGCGTTGCGGCGCTTGCAGCGTCGTGCCGATCATCATTTCGGCGAGGCTCTTGGCGGTTTCGTTCCTGGGCGTGCAGGTCGCGACGACCTTGCCGCCGCGCAACACCGTCGCCGTGTCGCAGAGTGAGCGGATCTCGTCCAGCTTGTGGGAGATGTAGAGGATCGAGCAGCCTTCCGAGGCGAGGCGGCGCAGCGTCGAGAAGAGCGTGTCCACCTCCTGTGGCGTCAGCACCGAGGTCGGCTCGTCCATGATGACGAGGCGCGGGTTCTGCAACAGGCAGCGCACGATCTCGACGCGCTGGCGCTCGCCGACCGAGAGCGTGCCGACGATGCGCGCCGGCTCGAGTTTCAGGCCATAGTACTCCGAAACCTCGACGATGCGTTTGGCGAGATCGCCCTTTGTAAGCTCTGGGCTGATGCCGAGCGCGACATTTTCGGCGACCGTCATCGCCTCGAACAGCGAGAAGTGCTGAAACACCATGCTGATGCCGTGGGCGCGTGCTTCTCCAGGCTTCTGCGGCCGGTAAGGTTCGCCGTTGAAGTGCATCGCACCGCTGTCGGGTTGCAGCACCCCGTAGATCATCTTGACGAGTGTGGATTTTCCCGCGCCGTTCTCGCCGAGCAGGGCATGGATCTCGCCATGGCCGACGGCGAAGGAGACATCGTCGTTCGCCTTGACACCGGGAAAGCTCTTGGAGAGGCCTTCGAGGAGAAGAAGCGGATGGTCGCTGGGCTTCGTCACGATGCGCTGGCCTCTGTCGCTTCCGGCCGTTTCATCTGCCGTGAGGCCTCGATGAGTTGCAGCAGTTGCGCGACCGCCGCAACCGCGATGGTCGCCGGCTCCTTGCCGGTGATGCCGCCGATGCCGATGGGTGAGGTGAGACGCTGGAGTGCGGCGTCCGCGATGCCCGCCTGCCGGAGCCGCGACAGGAACCGCGCCCGCTTCGTCTTCGAGCCGATGAGGCCGAGGAAGGCGAAATCGTTGCGTTGCAGGAGGGCGTGGCAGACAGCCAAGTCGATGGCATGCGAATAGGTCATGACGAGATGGTAGCAGTTGGCTTCCGCCCTGCCAGCCGCTATGGCGGGGTCGGCGGCGATTTCGATGTGGATGTCGCCGGCAAGCGACTCGGGGAAGCGGTCGCGCGCCGTGTCGACCCAGACGATGTCGATCCGCAGGGTGGCGGCAACGGCGACGATCGCGCGTCCGACATGGCCGGCGCCGTAGAGATAGAAGCGGGGCCGGCGATCGCCAGTGGGCTCGATCAGCCAGTCGCGGACGAGGGCGAGCCGGCGGGGTCGGAGGCCCGAGAGCATTTCGGCCACGGCGCGGGCGACGGGGGGCGGCAGGCGCTGGGTTTCGCGGCGCTCAAGGACCAGCCGCGGTGGCGGGCCGCTTGCGAGTGGGCGGACGAGCAGGCCCGGCTGGAACGCGCTCGTCGCTTTGTTGCATCCCAGAGTTCCGCTTCTGCCGGCTCCGATCCGCTCGTAGAGCAGTCGCACCGCGCCACCGCAACACTGCCCCAGCGAAGGACCGAGCGCGATCTTCTCGGTGTGCCGCTGCCATTCGGACCCTGGCTGCTCGCCAAGCATCGCCCGTGCCCGGGCAATCGCCTGATGCTCGAGTGCGCCGCCGCCGATGGTGCCGGTCGAACCATCGACGGACACCACCATGCATGCCCCCGCCTCGCGCGGACTGGAGCCGTCGGCCTCGATGATCGTCACGCGCACAGCATCCTGGAGCACAGCCATCACGAATCGCCCCCTTCTGCCCTCACCCGCTCCACCGCAATCAGAACGCGTTCTGGCGTCGCGGGCGCATCCAGAGCCGGGTAAGTCTTGCCGTCACCGCAGCTGGCGATCGCGTCCGACAACGCCATCAGCACGCAGATGGCGAGCATCAGCGGCGGCTCGCCGACGGCCTTGGAGCGATAGATCGTCTCCTCCGGGTTCTCGCCGTCGTAGAGATCGATGTGCAACTTGGCCGGACGGTCGGAGCAAGCCGGAATCTTGTAGGTCGAGGGCGCATGTGTGCGGAGCCGGCCCTGATCGTCCCAGACCAACTCCTCGGTGGTGAGCCAGCCCGCGCCCTGCACGAAGCCACCCTCGATCTGGCCACGATCAATGGCGGGGTTCAGCGAGCGGCCGACGTCATGCAGGATATCGGTGCGCAGGATGCGGTTTTCGCCGGTCAGCGTGTCGATCGCAACCTCGGTCACGGCGGCGCCATACGAAAAATAGAAGAACGGCCGGCCCTGGTAGCGGTCGTTGTCCCAATGGATCTTGGGTGTCGCGTAGAACCCGGTCGCCGACAACGGCACGCGCGCCCGATGCGCCTCTGCGGCTAGCGCATCGAAATCGATCTTGGTCTTGCCGATTTTGACGCGGCCGGGGAGAAACTTGATATCCTTTGGTTGCGTCTGGAAACGCTCCGCAAGATAGGCGACGAGTCGCTCTTTGATTGTGCGCGCCGCATTTCGCGCCGCCATGCCGTTCAAGTCCGTTCCCGAAGAAGCGGCCGTGGCGCTCGTGTTCGGCACCTTGCCCGTCGTCGTCGCGGTGATCTTCACCCGAGCGATGTCGATCTGGAACTCCTCGGCGACGACCTGCGCGACCTTCGTGTAGAGCCCCTGACCCATCTCGGTGCCGCCATGGTTCACCGCGATCGAGCCGTCATTGTAGAGATGGACGAGTGCGCCCGCCTGATTGAGGAATGTCTTCGTGAAGGAGATACCGAACTTGACGGGAGTGAGCGCCAGCCCACGTTTCAGGATCGGGCTCCGGGCGTTGAAGGCGCGGACCTCCTCGCGTCGCGCGCGATATTCGGACGATTGCGCGAGCTGCTCCATGATCTCGCCTGCAATATTGTCCTCGACCGTCATGCCGTAGGGCGTGCGCTTGCGGTGCTCGCCCTTGGCGTCGCGCGGCGCATACAGATTGCGCGCGCGGACGATGAGCGGATCGAGTCCCAACTCATGGGCGACATGATCGATGATCCGCTCCATGCCGAGCATGCCTTGCGGTCCACCGAAGCCGCGGAACGCCGTGTTCGATTGTGTGTGCGTCTTCAGCCGGTGCGAAACGACGCGGATATCGGGGATGAAGTAGCAGTTGTCGGCATGCAGCATCGCCCGGTCGGCGATCGGTTGCGACAGATCGAAGGACATGCCGCAGCGGATGGCGTGCTCCACCTCGAGGCCGAGGATCAGCCCCGTCCCGTCGTAGCCCACGCGATAGTCGATGCGGAAATCGTGGCGCTTGCCGGTGAGCAGGAAGTCGTCGTCGCGATCGTAGACGCATTTGGCGGGCCGGCCGGTCAGATGTGCGGCGAGTGCCGCGACGCACGCTGGCAGATTGCCCTGGCTCTCCTTGCCGCCGAAACCGCCCCCCATGCGCCGGACTTCGACGGTGACGGCGTGATTGGCC
Source organism: Hyphomicrobiaceae bacterium (assembly GCA_031403155.1). GTDB lineage: Bacteria > Pseudomonadota > Alphaproteobacteria > Rhizobiales > Hyphomicrobiaceae > JANNSX01. The sequence goes on along the minus strand of JANNSX010000231.1, from coordinate 2,726 downwards.
TTGCCGAGGACGGCCGCCACCTTGTGCTGGATCTCGCTTGGATGCTGGGTCGAGGAATAGACCAGCATGTCGCCGTCCTCTTGGGGAACGGCGAGGGCTGCCTGGCCCTCGAGATAGAAGTGCTCCTGCCCGCCGATGCGGATGCGGCCTTCGAGCATTCTGGGCGCGGCGGCGATGGCGGCTGCGGCGTCGCCGGAGGCCATGACGGCCGGCGGCTCCAAGTAGCTGTTGGCCTCGAGGGCCTGGTCGATCGTCAGAATCGCCGGCAGTTCCTCGTAGCGGATGACGGCCTTCTTGGCGGCATCGCGAGCTTGCTCGATCGTCTCGGCGGCGACGGCGAAGATCGACTGTCCGTAGTACTCGACGACCTCCTTGGCGAACATTGGGTCGTCGCCCTTGACTGGGCTGACATCGTTGATGCCGGGAATGTCGCTCGCGGTCAGGACACAAGCGACACCGGGTGCCGCGCGGACGGCCTCGACATCGAGCTTCGTTATCGCCGCGTGCGCCTTCGTGCTCTGGGCAATGTAGACCTTGAGGGTGCCGGGGGGCTCGGGAATGTCGTCGATGTAGATCGCGGCGCCGGTCGTGTGCTTCAAGCCGCTGTCGTGCTGCAGCGAGTCGTTGACACCACCCGCAATGGCTTTGGCGTAGGCCTTTGGCTTTGGGGATGGGGCGCTCATGTGATCGCCGCCCCGCGGCCAACGAGCCGCGTCTCCGAGAGACCGTGTTGGCGTTCGTGGAAGCAGCGGCGGAGCAAGTTCTGGGCGACCTTCTGTCGATACGATGCCGATGCGCGCATGTCGCTGATCGGCGCGAAGTCCTCGGCGAAGGCGGGAATTGCGGCCTCGATGGTCGCCTCCGTCCAAGGCTCGCCGATGAGCTTCGCCTCGACCGCTTTTGCCCGCTTCGGTGTCGCCGCCATGCCGCCAAAGGCAATCCGGGCACTCGTAACCCGGCCGCCCTCAAACCTGATGTTGAAACAACCGCAGAAGGCCGAGATGTCCTGATCGAACCGTTTCGAGACCTTGTAGCAGGAGAGCTCATCCGGCGCGGCGTCGAGCGGAATGGTCACGGACTCGACGAACTCGCTGGGGTGCCGGTCCTGCTTGCCGTAGGCGAGGAAGTAGTCTTCGAGGGCGATCTCGCGCGTTTCGCCGCCTTTGCGCAATCTCAGCGTCGCCCCGAGCGCGATCAGCGCCGGCGGCATGTCACCAATCGGCGAGCCATTGGCGATGTTTCCGCCGATGGTGCCGCAGTTCCGCACCTGCCGCGCGCCGAGGCGGCGGATGAGTTCGCCGAGATCGGGGTAGTGTGCGCTCAGAATCTCCTCGGCATGTGTGTAGGTGACGTTGGCACCGATCTCGATGCATTTGTCGCGCGGCTCGAGCTTCCGCAGCTCCTCGACACGCCCGATGTAGATCGACACCGGTAGCGGCCGGTGCTGTTTCGTGACCCACAGGCCAACATCGGTCGCGCCCGCGATCAGTGTGGCCTCGGGAAATGTCGTGGTCAGGCGGATCAGCTCGTCGAGTGAGGCCGGCGCATACATGGTCTCGCCGTCGCGGGCGATCTCCAGGGTCTCGGCGTGCGCAATGTCACGAGCGCGCTCGATGTCGAGGTCGCGGATGGCTCGATCGTTCGATGCATCCGGCTTCTTGAGCACGCTGTCGGCGGCCGCAACGATCGGGCCGTAGCCCGTGCAGCGGCAGAGATTACCAGCGAGCGTGTCGTCGATGCTTCCGCCCGCAGCATCGAAACGCGCTGCAAACATCGACATAACAAAGCCAGGCGTACAGAATCCGCATTGCGAGGCATGCTCGGAGGCCATCGCCTTCTGCACGGCATGCGGCCGTCCATCGTTTCCGCTCAACCCTTCGACGGTGCGGACGGCCTTCCCGTCGAGCATGGGTAGAAAGAGAATGCAGGCATTGACGGCGCGGTAGCGCGGCGTGGCATCGATCGGATCAGCGATTGCCACCGTGCACGCCCCGCAATCTCCCTCCGCGCAGCCTTCCTTTGTCCCTGTTAGCCGTCGCTCGCGCCGGAGCCAGTTCAATAGCGTCGTCGTCGGCTTGATGCCCTCGAGCCGGACGATCTCGCCGTTCAACACGAAGCTCAGCACGGTGCGGACCATAGTCTCTCCCGCTAGCTGCCGCGATAGGTCGAGTAGCCAAACGGCGAGAGCAGCAGCGGCTCGTGATAGTGCTGGTCGGCATCGGCGATACCGAACCTCAACACAACCTCGTCGAGGAATTTGGGCTCCGGCAGATCGCGACCTTGCGCATCGAAGTAGGCGCCGGCCTGGAATCGCAGCTCATAGACGCCGGTCCGGAACGCGCTGCCTTCGAGCAACGGCTTGTCGAGGCGGCCGTCGGTGTTCGTCGCAGTCGAAACGAGCGAGATCGACTGCCCGCTTTCGACGCAGTAGAGTGCGAGCTTCAGTCCGGCGGCGGGCTTGCCAGAGGCAAGGTCCAGGATATGCGTGGTGAGGCGGCCCACGGCTTGTCTCCGTTGCGATGCCGGCAAGTCTCAACCGTAGTCTATTTCGACGGCACGGCAAGGTCTGTCCAACCGGTTGTTCCGGGGCTTCGCGGCGGCTACCATTCCCCACATGAGCACTCATCCGGCCTTCCCCGATCCTCGTCCGTCTGCCATGAGCCGCGAAGCTTTCGTTGCCCGCTTCGGGATCGTCTATGAACATTCGCCCTGGGTCGCCGAGCGCG